>NZ_JAENRY010000125.1 GCF_016612545.1 Streptomyces sp. MBT65
AGCGGGACGAGCGCGCCCGCACCGCCCAGGAACAGTCCGGTGCGGGCGCGCTCGTCCCGCTCACGGACATCCGCCCCGGCGACCTGATCTTCTTCTACGACAGCATCGACCACGTCGGCCTCTACACCGGCAACGGCCTGATGATCCACGCGCCGAGCCCGGGCACGCCGATCCGCGAGGAGTCGATCTTCTACGCGGGCGCCGCCGCCATCAGGGGCGCCGTACGGCCCGCCTGATCCGATCGGGGCCGGGCATTTCCCGGCCCCTGCCGCACACCTCGGGACACTCCCGGCCAACCGCGTCGTCGGCCCGTACGAGTGGTGCATCCTGGGGCACGGTCGTAGCGTCGAGAGAGACACGACGACCGCGCCCCGGCAGGCGGGCCACCGCCGGTGCGGATGCGGGGCGACGAGGACGAACAGGCGGCCGGGAGCGGACATGTACAAACACACCATGGTGGGCGTTGTCACCCTCTGTGCCGCCGCCCTGCTCGGGCCGGCCGTCGCCACCTCGTCGGCGGCCCCTGCCACGGCACCCGCGACCGCCCACCGGCAGCTCCAGGACCCCGTGCTGGTCGACTGCCTGTGGCATCCCGAGGTGCGCCCTACCGACTTCATGCTCGCCTGTGGCGACGGCAACAGCCGCCTGACGTCGCTGCGTTGGACGGAGTGGAACGCCAACTCCGCGACGGCCACGGGCTTCAACGTGGTGAACGACTGCAAACCCTATTGCGCGGTGGGCAAGTTCCACTCGTTCCCGGTGACCGTCCGGCTCGACTCCACGCAGACCTGGAAGCGGCATCCGCAGGTGCGGCAGTACGGCGAGATCACCCTGACGTACACCGGCGCGCGGCCGGACAGGTTCCAGCACACCGTGACCTACCCCCTGTGGAACTGACTCAGAGCGTCAACTCCACCACCAGCGGCCGGTGATCGGAGATCCCCGTCCGCGGCGCGGCCAGCGTCCCCACGGCGTCCTCGCCGAGCCCCGTCGTCATGATGTGGTCGAGCTGGACGAGCGGCCGGTGCGACGGGAAGGTCGGCCGCCGGGCCGAACTCCGCCAGCCGCGCGGCGCGGTGGCGTTCAGGGTGAGCCGGGGCAGCACGCCGAAGAGGTTGAAGTCGCCCATCAGCACCCGGGGTTGGGGCAGATCGGCGATCCAGCGGCGCACGGTGCGGAGTTGGCCGACGTTCCAGCCCGGCACGAACGACAGATGCACGGCCACGACGGTGAACGGGCCCTGCGGACCTTCCAGTACGGCCGCCAGGGCGGCCCGGGCCTGATCCCGGGCCAGCACCGGAGCGGCCCGCCCGGCGACCCGCAACGGCATGCCGAAGGGCGCCGCCGGGAGCCGTAGCGCCCGCCACTCGTGGACCGGGAGCCGGGACAGCAACGCCAGCCCGTGCGAAGGGACTTCGGGCCGCCCGGCCCCGGGGCCGTAGACGCGCATCCCGGGTTCGGCCGGGTCCAGGACCCAGCCCCGGCCCGGTACGGAACGGCAGTGCAGCGCCGTCGCGTAGCGCCAGTCGCGGGCGCCCATCGCACCGGCGGCGACCGCGGCCTGATCCACTCCGCCCGACCGTTCCTGGAGACAGTCGATCTCCTGGAGCGCCACCACATCGGCGTCCAGGGACGCGACGGCTTCGGCGAGGGGCGCCGAGGGGTCGCCGGGGGCAGCGGGCCTCGGGCGGCCGTCCGGCTGGATCTCCCGACCGTGCAGCACGTTGAACGTCGCGCATCTCACCAGTAAGTCACCCATGATCAGCGCGCATTGTACGTAGCCCGCCTGTGGGAGGGGCTTCGTGGGGCTCCCCGTTCGGACAGTGGGGCTCCCCGTCCCGAAAATGTACTTGCGTAACTCAAGCAATCCGCTATAGTTGAGTAAGTCAAGCAAACTTACGCGGCCGCATCACAGAGGCGCAGCGTACGGAGCGGATGGAGACCGCCATGGACGACGCGCCCCGGACCCCGGCCGCCCCCGGTCCGCTCGCCTCCTTCGCCCGGTTCGTGGCGCTGGGCGGCGGCATCGGGATCCTCTCCAGTGGGGCCGTGGCCCTGCTGGCCGACCGGCTGCCCTGGGCGCTGGCGAACGCGCTGATCACCGTCGTCTCCACCCTCCTGTGCACGGAACTGCACGCCCGCTTCACCTTCGGATCGGGCCGGTCCGCCGGATGGCGCGAGCACTGGCAGTCGGCGGGCTCGGCCGCGGCGGCCTACGTCGTGACCTGCGCCGCGATGCTCGTTCTGCACCTGGTGCAGTCGTCGCCCGGGATGCTGACCGAGCAGTTCGTCTACCTCGGCGCCTCGGGGCTGGCCGGCCTCGCCCGCTTCCTGCTGCTGCGCCTGTACGTCTTCGCCACCGGCCGCGACCGGACGACCGTGCCGGAGCAGCGGGCGAGCGGGACGGTGTCCCGGCCGGTGGCGGTCCCGGTACGGACGAGCATTCCGCTCCCCGCGAGGACGTCCACAGCGGTGTACGGGGCGTGGGAACTCCGGCGCCGCGACCTTGCCCCCGTAGGCGCCTCGTAGCGGCGGACGTACGTCCCCGGCTCCGGTCGGCCTCCCGCGATGACCGGCTACGCTGACCGTTTCGACATCGGAGGCGGCGGGGGCATGTTCGGAAAGCGACTGACAACGGGCGGACTGGCGGCACTTCTGATCGGAGCGCTCAGCGCATGCGGGGGCGGGGGTGGGGACAACGCCGGCACGCGATCCGCCTCCGATCCCGGTCGGAGCAGCACGAGCACCGCGCAGCAGGCTCAGCCGACCCCCGACACCGTGACCGGACTCCGCGACTCCGTCCGCCATCTCGCCAAGCGGACGGCGAAGGGCACTCGGCCGCACACCGTCACGAAGTGCACGTCCGCCACCGAGAAGGTCCGGCACACGTCCGGTTCGGGATCGGGCAGCAAGAAGAAGACCCGCACCTGGTACACCACGGAGACGCACCGGAAGTGCGCGAAGGTACGCAGGGGAACCGAGACGTACACCAGGATCGTCCGCAGGGAGCGGTGGTGCGTGAGCCTGGACGACGTGGGCGGCAACACCGCCAAGGACGACGTCTGGTACCAGGTCACCCGCGCCGCCTACGACGAGGCACGCACGGCGGACGAGCACGCGCGCGTGGAGTTCACCCCGACCGGTACGGGCTGCTGAGAGCGCGGGCCGACGACGCGCCGCCGGAACGAATTACGAATCGGGCTCCCGTACTTCGAGTCAATTCGTGATCACACACGTACCTGCGGACATGGGCGCCCAGCGCCGACCAGCCACGTCACCGACTCGGAGAACAGGCACCCCATGAACGCATCCGCACCGAACAGCCCAGCCGCCGACGCCACCGCGCAGATCGGCGTCACCGGCCTGGGTGTGATGGGCCGCAATCTGGCCCGCAACTTCGCCCGCAACGGCTACACGGTCGCCGTCCACAACCGATCGCCGCACCGCACCCATGAGTTGATGAAGGAGTACGGCGACGAGGGCGCCTTCGTCCCGGCCGAGACGGCACAGGAGTTCGTCGCCGCGCTCGAGAAGCCCCGTCGCCTGATGATCATGGTGCAGGCCGGTCCGGCCACCGACGCCGTGATCGACGAGTTCGCCGCGCTGATGGAGCCCGGCGACATGATCATCGACGGTGGCAACGCGCACTTCGCCGACACCCGCCGCCGCGAGGCGGCCCTGCGCGAGAAGGGCCTCCACTTCGTCGGCGCCGGGGTCTCCGGCGGCGAGGAGGGCGCGCTGAACGGCCCGTCGATCATGCCCGGCGGTTCGGCGGAGTCGTACGCCGTGCTGGGTCCGATGTTCGAGTCCGTCAGCGCGAAGGTCGACGGGGAGCCCTGCTCCACGCACATCGGGACCGACGGCGCCGGGCACTTCGTGAAGATGGTGCACAACGGCATCGAGTACGCCGACATGCAGCTCATCGCCGAGGCGTACGACCTGCTGCGCCAGGTCGGCGGCTACACCCCCGCCGAGATCGCGGACGTCTTCCGCCGCTGGAACGAGGGCCGACTCGGCTCCTACCTGATCGAGATCACCGCCGAGGTCCTCGCCCACACCGACGCGGAGACCGGTAAGGCGTTCGTCGACATCGTCACCGACGCGGCCGGGCAGAAGGGCACCGGCCGCTGGACCGTGCAGACCGCGCTGGAGCTGGGTTCGCCGGTCACCGCGATCGCGCAGGCCACCTTCGCCCGCGCCTCCTCCAGCCAGGGCGACCTGCGCGCCGCCTACCGCGGACTGCCCGGCGGCACCACTCCCCCGCTGAGCCGCACCGAGGCCGACCGGTTCACCGCCCAGGTGGAACAGGCGCTGTACGCCTCGAAGGTCATCGCCTACGACCAGGGCTGGAAGATGATCCAGGACGCGGCGACCGAGTTCGACTGGTCGATCGACCTCGCCGCGGTCGCCGGGATCTGGCGCGGCGGCTGCATCATCCGCGCCTCCTTCCTCGACCGCATCCGGGCCGCGTACACGACGGACCCGGGTCTGGTGAGCCTGCTCGGCGAGGAGACCTTCGCGCGGGAGATCGGCGACGCGCAGGTCCCCTGGCGCGAGGTGGTCGCCTCGGCGGCCCGCCGCGGCATCCCCGTCCCGGCGTTCTCCGCCGCGCTGTCGCACTACGACACGCTGCGCGCCGACCGGCTGCCGGCGGCCCTGCTCCAGGGCCAGCGCGACTTCTTCGGCGCCCACACCTACGGCCGTACGGACCGCACCGGCGCGTTCCACACGCACTGGTCGCGGCCCGGCCGCCCGGAGACGACGGCCTGAGCCGTACGGACCTGAGGTATCCCGGCCCTCCTGCTCAGGCAGGGGGGCCGGGTGTGTGTGCGGTGGGCGGTGCCGTGCTGTCGCGTATGACGAGCTGCGTGGGTACCAGCGTGGTGCCGTGCTCGTCGCCGCGCTGCCGCATCCGCCGCAGGACGCCCTCCACGCACAGGCGGCCCACCTCGGCGAAGTCCTGGTGGACGGTGGTCAGGGGCGGCAGGAAGGAGCCGGCCTCGGGGATGTCGTCGAAGCCGATCACGCTGACGTCCTCGGGGATGCGCCGGCCGCGCTCGTGCAGGGCCCGCAGCAGGCCCAGTGCCATCTGGTCGTTGGCCGCGAACACGGCCGTACAGTCGGCCTGTTGGGCCAGTTCCAGTCCCGTGCGGTAGCCGGACTCCGCCGACCAGTCGCCGCGTACGACGGGTGGCACGGGCCGTCCCGCGTCGGTGAGTTCGGCGCTCCAGGCGTCGGCGCGGCGCTGGGCCGCGAAGGACTCCTGGGGTCCTGCCAGGTGCCAGACCGTGCGATGGCCGAGGTCGAGGAGATGGCGTACGGCGGCCCGCGCGCCGCCGTTCTGGTCGGTGTCGACCACGCTGTAGCGGTCGCCCGCGTCGGAGTCGGCGACGACGACCTGGACATGGGGCGGCAGCGAGATGGTGGCCGCGTCGAGGAGGTGGACCTCCATGATCGCGATGACCGCGTCGACGGCGAGTTCGCCGAGGCGGGAGAAGGCTCCGCGCACCTCGTCCTGGGTGGGCACGGCGACCGGCAGGAGCGTCACGGCGTAGCCCTCGTGCGCGGCGGAGGTGGCGATCGCCTCCAGGGTGCGCATGTTGCCGGTGGTGGACAGGTTGAAGGTGATCACGCCGATGGTGCGGAACTCACCGCGTTTGAGCGCGCGGGCTGCGCTGTTGGGCCGGTAGCCCAACTCCTTCATGGCGGCGAGGACTTGCTGTCTGGTCTCCTCGTTGACGCCCGCGTAGCCGTTCGACACCCGGGAGACGGTCTGCGACGACACGCCGGCGACGCGTGCGACATCCGCCATGGACGCGCTGGGGGCACGTCTGGACGTTCGTTTGCGTCTGCGTGGCTTGTCCGTACCGCCCGAGGCACCGTCCACTGTGTCCACCTGTATCCCTCACATATCGATCCGATCGCCTCGGCCGTGTTTCACCAAACGACCCTTGACCACCGACATTGGGGCAGTGTAGACATGCCGCCATCAGATGTTTACGTAAACATAACAGCCCGGGGCCGTTGTGGACCGTCCTGTTTACGCAACATCGCGACGGCGTGTGACGCCGGTTCCGAGATGGACGAGCGAGGAACTACATGACGACGCTTCAACCCCCTGCGGCCGCGACTCGGCCCCCCAACAGGCCGTCGGCGAAACGGGACCGGCGCTCCTGGACAGGGTGGGGTTTCATCGGACCCTTCGCGGTGGTCTTCGCCTTCGTCTTCCTGGCTCCGATCGCGTACTCGATCTATCTCAGCCTCTTCCGCGACCAGCTCATCGGCGGAAACCACTTCGTCGGCCTGGACAACTACAAGCAGGCCTTCCAGGACGACCAGTTCTGGTCCTCCCTGGAGCGGGTCTCCCTGTTCCTGGTGATCCAGGTGCCGATCATGCTCGGCATCGCCCTGTTCGTGGCGCTCGCCCTGGACAGCGGCCGGCTCTTCGGCCGGGACTTCTTCCGGATCTCGATCTTCCTGCCGTACGCCGTGCCCGCCGTGGTGGCCACCCTGATGTGGGGCTTCATGTACGGCACCCAGTTCGGTCTGGTGGGTGACATCAACAGCGCGTTCGACGTGACGCTGCCCGACCCGCTCTCCGCGCACCTGGTGCTGGCCTCGATCGGCAACATCGTGACCTGGGAGTTCGTCGGCTACAACATGCTGATCTTCTACTCCGCGCTGCGGGTCATCCCGACCTCGCTGTACGAGGCGGCGGAGATCGACGGTGCCGGTCAGTTCCGCGTCATCACGGCCATCAAGCTCCCCGCGATCCGGGGCGCCCTGGTCATCGCCACGATCTTCTCGATCATCGGCAGCTTCCAGCTCTTCAACGAGCCGAGCATCCTGCGGCCGCTGGCGCGCAACGCCATCACGACGGACTACACGCCGAACTTCTACACGTACTCGCTGTCCTTCAACGGACAGCAGCACAACTACTCCGCGGCGGTCGCCATCATCATGGGGCTGATCACCATGATCATCGCCTACGTCGTGCAGCTCCGCGGCATGCGCAAGGGAGCCTGAGCCATGAGCACCCCCGTCACCACAGCCTCCCCTTCCGCGTCCACGCCGTCCGGCGGAGGCCACAAGGGCGCGCCCCGCCTGCGCACCCCGCGCAAGAAGCACTCCCCCGGGCGCCCCAAGCGCAGCATCCTGCTGACCGTGCTCACCGGTCTGATCCTGGTCTACACGGTCGTACCCCTGCTGTGGCTGGTCATCAACGCGACCAAGACCCAGGCGGGACTCGCCGACTCCAACGGCCTGTGGTTCGCCAAGCACTTCGCCCTCTGGTCGAACATCCACGACACGTTCACCTACCACGACGGCATCTTCGTCCGCTGGCTGCTGAACACCCTGCTGTACGTCGTGCTCGGCGCCGGCGGTGCCACCTTCCTGTCGATCCTCGGCGGCTACGCGCTGGCGAAGTTCGACTTCCCCGGCAAGCGCGGCATCTTCGCCGTGGTCATCGGCGCGGTCGCCGTGCCGGGTACAGCCCTCGCGGTGCCGACCTTCCTGATGTTCAGCAAGATGGGCCTGACGGACACCCCGTGGGCGGTGATCATCCCCTCGCTGGTCTCGCCGTTCGGCCTGTACCTGATGTGGGTGTTCGCCACCGAGGCCATCCCGGTCGAACTACTGGAGGCCGCCCGGATCGACGGGGCGGGCGAGATCCGCACCTTCTTCCAGGTCTCCCTGCCGCTGCTCGCTCCCGGTGTCGTGACCGTGCTGCTGTTCACCACGGTCGCGACCTGGAACAACTACTTCCTTCCGCTGATCATGATCAAGAACCCGGACTGGTACCCCCTGACCCTGGGACTGGACGCCTGGAACTCCCAGGCCCAGACGATCGGTGGTGACGTCATCTTCAACCTGGTGATCACGGGTTCGCTGCTCACCATCGTGCCGCTGATCGCCGCGTTCCTGCTGCTGCAGAAGTACTGGCAGTCCGGACTCGCCGCCGGAAGCGTCAAGGAATAACCCAACCCTCAAGAAGTCCCACCCACGAAGAAGTGGAAGCACCTCCATGCGCAGAACCACCAGCCGCCTGCTGCGCGGCTTCGCCCTCCTCTCCGTCCTCTCCCTGGGGGCGACGGCGTGCGGCAGCTCGGACGACGACAGCTCCAGCACCAAGGCGGTCTCCGCCTCGGACATCCAGGCAGCCCTGAAGAAGGGTGGCTCGGTCACCGTCTGGGCCTGGGAGCCCACGCTGAAGACGGTCGCCGCCGACTTCGAGAAGAAGTACCCGAAGGTCAAGATCAACCTGGTCAGCGACCGCTCCGGTGACAAGCACTACACCGCGCTGTCGAACGCGATCGCGGCCGGCAAGGGCGTCCCGGACGTCGCCCAGGTCGAGTACTTCGCGCTCAGCCAGTACTCCCTCACCAAGGGCCTCACCAACCTGACGCCCTACGGCGCCGACAAGCTGGCCTCCAAGTACACGGCCGGTCCGTGGAACGCGGTGAGCGACGGCGACAAGGTCTACGGCCTGCCGATGGACTCGGGCCCGATGGCGATGTTCTACAACAAGAAGGTCTTCGACAAGTACAAGATCGCCGTCCCGACCACGTGGGACGAGTACGTCACAGCGGCCGCCAAGCTGCACAAGGCCGACCCGAAGGCGTACATCGCCAACGACGCCGGTGACGCGGGCTTCACCACCAGCATGCTGTGGCAGGCCGGTTCGCGCCCCTACAAGGTCGACGGCACCAAGGTGACGGTCAACTTCGAGGACGCGGGCGCCAAGAAGTACACGGAGACCTGGCAGAAGCTGATCGACCAGAAGCTCCTCTCGCCGATCAACGGCTGGACCGACGACTGGTACAAGGGCCTCGGTGACGGCACCATCGCCACCCTGACCACCGGCGCCTGGATGCCCGCCAACTTCGTCAGCGGTGTCGCCGGTGCCTCCGGCGACTGGCGTGCGGCCCCGATGCCGCAGTGGACCGCGGGTGACAAGGCCAGCGCGGAGAACGGCGGTTCGTCCCTCGCCCTGCCGACCCTCGGCAAGAACAAGGAACTCGCCTACGCGTTCGTCGAGTACGCCAACGCCGGCGCCGGTGTCCAGACCCGTGTCGACCAGGGCGCCTTCCCGGCGACCAAGGCCGAGCAGCAGTCCGCGGCGTTCCAGAACAAGGCGTTCCCGTACTTCGGCGGCCAGCAGGCCAACAAGATCTTCGCCGAGTCCGCGGCCGAGGTCGCTTCCGACTGGTCGTACCTGCCCTTCCAGCAGTACGCCAACTCGATCTTCAACGACACCGTCGGCAAGGCCTACATCTCGGGCACCACGCTGGCTCAGGGTCTGAAGAGCTGGCAGGACGCCTCCGTCAAGTACGGCAACGAGCAGGGCTTCACGGTCAACAAGTGACCCGCTCGAAGTGACCGGCTCGCGGAAGTGACCGGCACGAAGAAGTAACGGCACCTCCTCGGGAGCCGCCGCCGAGCAGCAGTTCGCTCGGCGGCGGCCGCCCGGAACCCACCCCGCATCACGCATCGCCCACCGCCTCTGCGGTAACCGGAAGGACCACCATGATCTCCACCCTCCTGTCCCAGTTGCGGCACGGGCCGGACGGTGACGCCTCCACCCCCCGTCTCGCCTACGGCGCCGACTACAACCCGGAGCAGTGGCCGCGCGAGGTGTGGGACGAGGACATCCGGCTGATGCGCGAGGCCGGCGTCAACGTCGTCTCCGTGGGGATCTTCTCCTGGGCCCGTATCCAACCGGCGCGCGACGCCTGGGACTTCGGCTGGCTCGACGAGATCATGGACCTGCTGCACGCGGGCGGCATCGGCGTCGACCTCGCCACCGCGACCGCGTCCCCGCCGCCGTGGCTGAGCACGGAGCACCCGGAGATCCTCCCGGTGACCGCCGCCGGCGAGACGCTCTGGCCGGGCGGCCGCCAGCACTGGCGTCCCACCTCGCCCGTCTTCCGCGAGCACGCGCTGCGCCTGGTACGGAAGTTGGCCGAACGCTACGCCGACCACCCCGCGCTGGTCGCCTGGCACGTCTCGAACGAGCTGGGCTGCCACAACGTCTACGACTACTCCGACGACGCGGCCCGCGCCTTCCGCGACTGGCTGCGCGCCCGCTACACCACGATCGACACGCTCAACCAGGCCTGGGGCACGGCGTTCTGGTCCCAGCGGTACAGCGACTGGGAGCAGATACTCCCGCCCCGGCTGGCCGCGTCCTTCCCGAACCCCACCCAGCAACTCGACTTCAAGCGCTTCTCCTCGGACGCGCTCAAGGACCATCTGCGCGCGGAGCGCGACCTGTTGCGCGAGATCACGCCCAGTGTCCCGGTCACCACCAACTTCATGGTGATGGGCAACACCAAGGGCATGAACTACGCGGACTGGGCCGCCGAGATCGACTTCGTCTCCAACGACCACTACGTCCTGCCCGGTTCGCAGGACCGCGACGAGCTGTCCTTCTCCGCGAACCTCGTCAGCGGCATCTCCGCCGGCAAGCCGTGGTTCCTGATGGAGCACTCCACCAGCGCCGTCAACTGGCAGCCGGTCAACGTGGCCAAGCGGCCCGGCGACCTGGCCCGCGACTCGCTGCTGCACGTCGCGCACGGCGCCGACGCCGTCTGCTACTTCCAGTGGCGGCAGTCAGCGGCGGGCGCCGAGAAGTACCACTCCGCGATGGTGCCGCACGCCGGTGCCGACAGCGAGGTGTTCCGCGCGGTGGCCGAACTCGGCCGCACCCTGCGGACGTTGGCCCCGATCGCGGGGTCGGACCGGGAGACGGCCCGGGTCGGCATCGTCTTCGACTGGGAGTCCTGGTGGGCCAGCGAGCAGGACTCGCACCCCACCGACCGGCTCGACTACCGGCAGGAGGCGCTGGACTGGTACTCCGCCCTCCTCGACCTCGGTGTCCGGGCCGACGTCGTCACCGCGCAGACCGCCCTCGACCGCTACGACGTGGTGATCACGCCGGTGCTGCACATGATCCCGGCGGCCCTGTCCAAGGAACTGACGCGCTACGTCGAGCAGGGCGGCCACCTCGTCTCCACGTACTTCTCCGGTGTCGTCGACGAGAACGACCACATCTGGCTCGGCGGCTACCCGGGCGCCCTGCGCGACCTGTTGGGCATCCGCATCGAGGAGTTCGGCCCGCTGCTCGACGGCGACACGGTCGAGCTGGACCTCGCCGACGCCACCACGGGCTCCCTGTGGACCGACCGGATCGCGGTGACGGACTCCGAGGTGGAGGTACTGGCCCACTACCGCAGCGGCACGTACACCGGGCGCCCCGCCGTCACCCGCCGCACGGTGGGCGGGGGTTCGGCCGCGTACGTCTCCACGCGACTGGGCCGCGACGGACTCGCATCGCTGCTCCCCGAGTTGCTCGCGCCCGCCGGTGTCGGCAGGGAACTCCCGGACGCCGTAAGGGGAGATGTCGAACTGACCGTGCGCCGGAACGCCGACAGCCGCTACCTGTTCCTGGTCAACCGGACTGACAAAACAGTGCCGTTGACCGGACTGTCCGGTGACCTCCTGGTCGGCGAGGCGGGCGACGACGGCTTCCCCGTGCTCTCCCCCCGAGAGGTCGCCGTGGTGCGGCAGCCCGTCAGCTGAGTTCGAGCAGCCCCCGGCGGACGGCCTCCGACACGGCCGCCGCCCGGTTGTCGACCTTGAACTTGCGGTAGATCCGCACGAGATGGGTCTTGACCGTGGCCTCGCTGAGGAACAACGCCTCGGCGATGGCCCGGTTGCTGTTGCCCTCGGCCATCAGCCGGACGACCTCGACCTCACGATGGGTCAACTCCTGGGCGGGGTTGACCACTTGGCCGACGAGTTCGCCGACGACGTCCGCCGCGAGCCCGACCGACCCGGCGGCGGCCGTACGGACCGCCTGGAACAGTTCCTCCGGCGGCCCCGCCTTGAGCACATAGCCACGGGCGCCCGCCTCCAACGCCCGTACGACATCGGCCCGTCCGGCATAGCTGGTCAGCATGACCACCGCCACGCCCGGCGCCCGCGCGGCGAGCCGGCGGACGGCCTCGACGCCGTCGATCCCGCTCCCCGGCCCGGCGAACCGCAGATCCATCAGCGCGACGTCGGGCGTCAACTGCGCTGCCAGGCGTACGGCTTCCTCGCCACTGCCGGCCTCCGCGATCACATCGAGGTCCGGTTCGCCGTCGAGCAGGGCGCGCAGTCCGGCCCGTACGACGGTGTGGTCGTCCGCGACCAGGAGGCGGAGCGGTCCGCCGGTCATGCGGTGCTCGCCGCGGTGAGCGGTGCGACCGGTCGGCTGCGGGGCGGGGCGGCCACCGTGGCGCGGACTCTGGTCCCCCGGCCCGGCATGCTGCTCACGTCGAGGTCGCCGCCGCACTCGCGCAACCGCGCCCGGGCCGCGGGCAGTCCGAAGCCGCGGTCCGCGCGGGCACCGGCCGCGAAGGCCGCGGCCGGGTCGAAGCCCAGCCCGTCGTCGCTCACTTCGAGTTCCACCCGGTCCCGGTGCCGCCGGTAGGTGACCAACACGCTTCCCGCGCGGGCGTGTTCGCGTACGTTCGCCAGCGTGCTCTGCGCCACGCGGAAGAGGGTGGTGGCCGTGTGGTCGTCCAGTATCGGTTGATCCGCGCCCACCGTGCGGAACCGGACCCTGGCTCCGGCGCCTTCCGTCCGCGAGCGGGCGCACAGCAGACGCAGCGCGTCCTCCAGGCCCGCCTCGGCGACGGCGGTGGGAGTGAGGTCGCGGATGATCCTCCGGGTCTCCGCGAGGTTGGCGCCCAGTCCGTCGGCCACGGCTCGGACCCTGGTGCGTGCCACGTCAGGCCGCTCGTCCCAGTCGCGCTCGGCGACCTGCAACATCATGACGCTGCCCGCGAGTTCCTGGGCCAGGGTGTCGTGCAGGTCGCGGGCGATCCGGGTGCGCTCCGCGAGCACTCCGGCCCGACGCTGCTGCTCGGCGAGGGTGTCGCGGGTGTCCCGCAGTTCCTCCACGAGCCGCTGCCGGACGGCCGCGTCCCGCTGCTGGGTCCGGTACAGGGCGACGGTCGCCCACACCGCCGCGACGGGGACCAGCGCGACCTCGGGATCGAACCGGCCCGTGGACCGGACGAGCGACCCGACGAGCACGACGGTGATCGCGGCCACGGTCACCACGGCGGCGCGCCGGCCGAGCACCCGCAGGGCGACGCAGGCGAGCGGAACGGCGCACCACACATAGGCAGTTGTGAGCGGCGTTGGGGTCAGGAACGTCAGCGCGATCCACAGCAGGAGTAGTACGGGGACCCACGTACGCCTGCCGAGCGGCCCGAGCCGGTCCCACCACGTCAGCCCGGCCGCGTACACGAGGGCCAGCGCTCCGCTGAGGCTCACGATGTACCAGCACAACGGGATGTCGATCAGGGCGAGCCGGACGAAGCCCGCCCCGACGACGAGGAACAGCGCGAGATGGGAGACGTGCTCCAGGGTGTGCCGACTGCCGCGAACGGTCAACGGAGTGCGAGCGGACACGGCAGATCCCCTTGGGCCACATGATCAGGACAGGGCGTCCGAGTCTATCGACCACCTGTATGAACAGTGTGAACAGTGGGGTCCGTCACGCGCCCGGGTGCAGCCCCAGCCAGCCCGGCGAGGGGTCGCCCTTGACCTCGCCGAAGTAGAGGGCGAAGGTCTGCTTCCAGCGTTCGACCTGCGCGCGGTCGGCCATGAAGCGGGGGAAGCCGTCGATGTTCGCGTTCGGGTACTCCCAGATCGGCTTCAGCCCCGCCGGGGGCGTGATGTCGGTGCGTACCGACCAGCCGTTGAAGGACGCCTGCTGCTGGGCGGTGGACAGTTGCCAGTTGAGGTAGAGCTTGGCCGCCGTCGGGTTCTTGGCCTGCTTGAGGATCGCGGCGCGCTGACCCCAGGCCATGAAGGGATGGCCGTCGGGAACGACCCACTTCACGGGGGACGTAGAAGCAGGCGCGCCGGCCGTGCCGACGCCGATCGCCTTCTGCCCGCCGAAGACCGCGTCGCCCGGGGAGTTGCTGCCCCGGGCGAACCGCACGTCCTGCCCGGCGAGCGCGGCGACCCACTCCCAGCCGTACCGCTGCGCGTACAGCGTGTAGAGGTAGAGGGCCGCGTCGTCGTCGTGCGGGTAGGAGGAGGCGATCTTCCCCTTCCACTTGGGGTCGATCAGGTCGAGCGGCGTCCTGGGAGCGTCGGAACCGACCGCGGCGACGTCGTACAGGAAGCTGAAGCCGATCGCGCCGATGGCGACCCAAGTGCCCTGCGGGTCCTTGAACTTGTCGTAGACCTTCGAGAACCCGGCCGGCCGGTACGGCAGCAGGCGGCCCTGCTCCTTCCAGCGCGTGAAGTCCTGGAGGGTCTGGAGCTGTACGACGTCGGGCACCAGGGTGTCGGTCGCGAACTGGTTGTCCACGCGCACGTCGTGGTACTTGCTGTAGTCGACGATCAGGGTGAGGTCGATCCCGGGGAACCGCTTCCGGAAGGCCGCCTTGGTGGCGTCCTGCTGGGTCGGCGTGTCACCGCCGGCGTAGATCACCAGCTTGCCGCCGTCCGCCAGAGCGGCCCGGTACAGCTCGTCGAGCGTCCTGGTCTCCTCGCGGGAGGACCGGAGCGGGGCAGCGCCGGCGGGACCGGCCGTGGCACCGAGTGCGCTCATGGCGAGGGCGGCACCGGCTCCACCGGCGAGTACACGTCGTCTGCTGAGAAAACTGGACACTCTGCGGGGCCTCTCTGAGGGGGGTGTGAGGCCGATTCTTCAGCCGCTCAGGGGCCTTTCGCGTCGCCCGTACGGAGCGAGGCGCACGCGCGAGGTTGAAGTCGCGTTCAACCGATCGGTTGAACGGGAGGATGCCGTTCCCGTCAGTCCCGCGCCGGGCGCAGCCCCGCGACCGTGACCGTGACGAGTCGTCGTACGGCCGCCTTGGAGGGCAGGACGCCTGCCGCGGCGAGGGCGTGGAGGCAGTAGGTCGCGAGTTCGTCCGGGGAGACGTCGTCGCGGATGCCGCCGGCCTGCGCGCCCTCGGCCAGGAGTTCGCGGAGGAAGCGGTGGAGGTGCTGCTCGGCGCCGACGACGTGTGCGCCCTGGTGCAGCAGCGCGCCGAGTTCGGGTCCATGGCCGTGCCGCCGCTGCTGAATGAAGGCGTACGCCTCCAGTACCGCTCCGAGTCGCTCACCCGCGCTGCCCGAGCCGTCCCGGAGTTCGCCGAGTTCGCGGAGGTGCCCGGCGATCTGCTGCTCGTGCCAGGCCGTCATGATCGACTCGACGTCCGGGAAGTACTTGTACAGCGTGGCCCGGCCGATCCCGCTCTCCTCGGCGATCTTCGACATCGTCACCGAGCGCAGCCCACGCTCGGTGACCAGCACCGCCGTGGTCTCCAACACCGTGTCGCGTACGGCGCGACGGTGCTCCTCGATGGTCTCGTTCCAGAGCTTCGGCACGACCTCAGCATACGTCTCGCCGCCATCGATACAAGGTGCATTGACAGCGACAGAGTGTATCGATAAAGCTTTCAGCGCCACCCCCGGCCCGACCGAACCGAGGAACCAAGAAACCGAGGAACCGAGGAACCGAACCCATGCTCACCGCCGAAGCGCACATCGCCACCGACCGCCCCAGCCGCTACCTCGTGCAACTCTGCAAGCACTTCGCCAACAAGGGCCGCCATCTGAG
Organism: Streptomyces sp. MBT65; assembly: GCF_016612545.1. GTDB lineage: Bacteria > Actinomycetota > Actinomycetes > Streptomycetales > Streptomycetaceae > Streptomyces. The sequence goes on from NZ_JAENRY010000125.1 coordinate 15,635, forward strand.
CCATCGGCCGCGCACCCACACGCTCCCGGACCTTCGGCCCGACCAGATCCAGGTCGAGTGGACGGACAGCGACGGGACGCTGCGACTGCCGTGGGGGTGGTGCACCTTGCAGGCCGTTCCCGGCGCACTGCGGGTGCGCGTCGAGGCCGACGACCACGAGAACCTGGAGCGACTGCGGGAACTCGTCAGCTCGCACATCGCCAGGTTCAGCAGGCGCGATCCGTTGCGGGTGGAGTGGCAGCCGTCCGGCGACTCCCCCGGCAAAGCGGCAACTCCACCGCATCAACGGCCCGGCGGACGGACCAGGTTCGTCGTCGTCGGCGTGGCAGCCGCCGTCGTAGCCCTGCATCTCGCACTCGGCGGAACCGTCCTGGCCCACTCGCCGTGGACCGGCCGGGTCGTGGGGTTTCTGGTGACGGTCGTCGCGGTGAAGGCGGCCCTGGTGGGTGGTCTCGCCCTGCACCGCCACAGGAGCCGTATCGGATAGGCGGCCACATAGGCCCATCGGACGGGCCGGACCCGACAGGCCGCGCCGGACACGCCTCAGCACGCCCAATCCATACCCCCTAGGGGTATAGTCCTGCCAGGCGTACACCGGAGAGGGGCGGGTTCATGGGAGCGATCGGGCACGCGTTGTCCATTGCCGGGTCGATGACATGGGAGGTCACCTGGGCGCTGATCCTCGGGTTCACACTGTCCGCCGTCGTGCAGGCGGTGGTGCGTCGGTCGACGGTCGTACGGCTGCTCGGCGACGACCGGCCGCGCACGCTCGCGCTGGCCGCCGGGCTCGGCGCGGCTTCGTCGTCCTGTTCGTACGCGGCGGTCGCGCTCGCCCGTTCCCTGTTCCGCAAGGGTGCGAACTTCACGGCGGCCATGGCCTTCGAGATCGCCTCCACCAACCTGGTCGTCGAACTCGGCGTGATCCTGGCCCTGTTGATGGGCTGGCAGTTCACGGCCGCGGAGTTCGTCGGCGGGCCGATCATGATCGTCGTCCTCGCCGTGCTGTTCCGGCTCTTCCTGCGCCAGCGTCTGCTGCGCCAGGCGGAGGAGCAAGCGGATCGAGGGCTGGCCGGGTCCATGGAGGGGCACGCGGCGATGGACATGTCGATCGGGGGCGAAGGGAGCTTCGTCCGGCGACTGTTCTCGCGGGAGGGGTTCACGTCCGTCGCGCACATCTTCGTGATGGAGTGGGCCGCGATCCTGCGCGACCTGGTGGCCGGGCTGCTGATCGCGGGCGCGATCGCCGCCTGGGTGCCGGACAGCTTCTGGCACACGTTCTTCCTCGCGGACCACCCCCTCGCCGCGAAGCTGGTCGGACCGCTCGTCGGCCCGCTGGTGGCCGTCGCGACCTTCGTCTGCTCGATCGGGAACGTGCCGCTGGCGGTGGTGCTCTGGAAGGGCGGCATCAGTTTCGGCGGGGTGATCGCCTTCATCTACGCCGATCTGCTGATCCTGCCGATCCTGAACATCTACCGGAAGTACTACGGCGCCCGGATGGCCGGCTTCCTGCTGGTGACCTTCTTCGCGGCGATGGCCGTCGCCGGCTACGTCGTCGAATTCGCCTTCGGCGGGCTGGGGTTGGTCCCAGACCAGGCCGACGCCACGATCCCCGACGACGGGATCACCTGGAACTACACGACCTGGCTGAACATCGCCTTCCTGCTGCTGGCCGCGAGTCTGGTCGTAAGGTTCCTGCGCAGTGGCGGCCCGGCGATGCTGCGGATGATGGGCGGTTCGCCGGAGCACGGCGAGGACGACCACGCGCACGAGCACCACCACTAGCCCGGGACGCCTCGCACCGAATTCCGGCACCGGTGTGTTCAGTTCACTGTAAAGAACCTTGACAGACGATTGGTCTAGTCCAAATATGGTCGCTGTTCGTCCCGGTCAGGGACGGCTTCTCTCCTTTGAACACGGGAGTGTCAATGAGACGACCTGGGCTTCTTCGCGCGTCGATGTCCTGCGCGGCCGTAACCGCCTTGTCCACGGGGCTTGTCGCTCTCGGTGGGGGTGCCGCGAGCGCTGACCATCGCGCGCGGCCCATGCCGGACCATGTGGCGGCGCCGTACTTCGAGGCGTGGACCGGTGAGAGCCCGGCCGCGCTCGCCGCGGCGTCCGGCAACAAGTACCTCACGATGGCCTTTCTGCAGACCGAGGCGGCCGGTTCGTGTACCGCGTACTGGAACGGCCTGCCCGCCCAGCCGATCTCCAAGTCCACGTTCGGCAAGGACATCGCCACGATCCAGGCGCGCGGCGGCAATGTCATCCCGTCCTTCGGCGGCTACAGCGCGGACACCACCAACACCGAACTGGCCGACAGCTGCACGGATGTCGACGCCATCGCCAAGGTCTACGAGAGCCTGGTCACGACCTACGGCGTGAGCCGGATCGACCTCGACATCGAGGCCGACTCCATCAACAACACCGCCGGCATCGACCGCCGCAACAAGGCGATCGCCAAGGTGCAGCGCTGGGCCCAACGCACCGGCCGCAGCGTGGAGTTCTCCTACACGCTGCCGACCACCACCACCGGTCTCGCGCCCAACGGCGTGGCCCTGCTCCAGAACGCGGTCGACAACGGCGCGCGCGTCGACGTCGTGAACATCATGACGTTCGACTACTACGACAACGCCACCCACGACATGGCGGAGGACACCAAGACCGCCGCGACCGGCCTGCACTCCCAACTCGCCGCGCTCTATCCGAAGACGAACCCGGCGAAGCTGTGGAAGCGGATCGGCGTCACCGAGATGCCCGGCATCGACGACTTCGGCCCGGCGGAGACCTTCACCACGCAGAACGCGGTCACCGTGAAGAAGTGGGCCGTCGCCCGGGGCATCAACACGCTCTCGTTCTGGGCGCTTCAGCGCGACAACGGCGGCTGCGTGGGCACCGGCGGTGCCAACAACTGCTCCGGGATCGCCCAGGACACCTGGTACTTCAGCCACACCTTCAAGTCGTTCACCCGGCGGTGACGGGGATCATCCGGAGGTGACGGGGAGGATCGACTCCCAGGTGTCGACGCCGTAGTCGAGGGTCATGCCGTGCCGTTCGTACAGTGCGAGCGCGTTGCTGGTGTTGTCGGTGTCCACGCCCAGGCCGATGCGGTCGCGGCCCAGCGCCGCGTAGTGGCCGAAGGCGTGGCGCAGGAGGTGGCTGCCCAGGCCCCGGCCGCGGGCCTGGCGCAGGACGGCGAGGTTGGCGATCCAGGCCATGGTGGCGCGGTCGTTGTGGGTGCGCAGCAGTCCGGCGTCCCCGAGGCCGTCGACATGGGCGAGCCAGATCAGTGACCAGTCGACGCGCTCGGCGTGGATGTCGTCCAGCCACTGCGCGTAGGTGCGGTACTGGAAGTCGAAGTGCTCGGTCATGGACTCCTGGAGCAGGGCGTGGGCGCGTCGGCGGTCCGCCTCCTCCAGGCAGGGGCGCAGGGTCACACCGGGCGGGGAGGGTGGCAACGGGTCTGCCGCGGGTGACAGTTGACGGGTCATCACGTTGTAGCGGCGGACCGGTCGCCAGCCCCGTCCGCGCAGCGCGTCCACGTCCATGGTGGGCTTCAGGGTGAGGTGCAGGTGGACCACCGCTCGGGATGCTCCGTTGGCGGTGGCGCGCTCCGCGGCCCGGGTCTCCATCAGGTCGAACAGGTGCAGGGCGCCCGGCAGTCGGCCGGGCACGATGTAGTGGTCGATGTCGATCCGCTCGCCGCCCGAGTCGTCCCACAGGAGGCCGTAGCCGATCAGCCGGGCGCCCTCGAAGAGCAGCCAGGAGTCGCGCTCCAGGTCCACCTCGGGGTGCTTCAAGTCCGCCTGGATCTCGGCCAGTTCGGTGTCCGGGCGGCCGATCTCCAGGACGTCGATCTCGTTGAGCAGCGCACACACCGCCGACGCGTCGTCCGGGGTCGCCGGACGGACGCTCAGGCCGGGCGGCGCCGAGGTGGGAGCGGTCATGGACCCACTGTCGGGTGACCGCTCCCGGCCCGCAACAGAGTTTCCGGGTGCCGGTACGGTCAGGCCGCCATCAGCTCGCGCACCAGGGGCGCCACCTTCGTGCCGTAGAGCTCGATGTTGGTCATGAGGGTGTCGTGGGGCATTCCGGTGATGCCGTACTTCAGGTTGAAGCGGGTCGCGTCGAGGGTCTTGAGGGTGGCGGCGATCTTGCGGGCCACCGTCTCGGGCGATCCGACGTGCAGGGCGCCGCCGGGGCCGACGTCCCGCATGAGGCTCTCGCGGGTCGGGGTGCGGAAGCCGCGGTCGCGCGCGACGCTGCGGATCAGTTCCTGGAAGGCCGGCACGAATTCCTCCACCGCCTGTTCGTCGGTGGCGGCGACATGGCCGGGCGCGTGCACGCCGATCGGCCGCGCGGGGTGGCCGAACTCCGCGAGCGCCCGCCGGTACAGCTCGGAGAACGGGGCGAAGCGGGCGATGTCCCCGCCGATGATCGCCAGCATCAGGGAGAACCCGTACTGGGCGGTGCGGACGACCGACTGAGGGCTGCCGCCGACGCCGATCCAGGTGGGGATCGCGCCCGTCTCGCTGTGCGGGTAGACGGAGAGGCCGTCGAGGGCGGGGCGGGTGTTGCCGTGCCAGGTGACGGGCTTCTCCTTGAGGAGCTCGGCGAAGAGGGCGACCTTCTCCTCGAACAGCTCCTCGTAATCGCCGAGGTCGTAGCCGAAGAGCGGGAAGGACTCGGTGCTCGATCCCCTGCCGAGGATGACCTCGGCGCGACCCGCGGAGACGGCGTCGAGGGTGGCGTAGCGCTGGTAGACGCGGACGGGGTCGTCGGAGCTGATCACGGTGACGGCCGAGCTGAGGTGGATGTTCGCGGTGCGCGCGGCGATGGCCGCCAGGACGACGTCGGCGGCCGACAGCGGCATCGCCTCGGTGTGGTGCTCGCCGACGCCGAAGTGGTCGACGCCGACCTGGTCGGCGAGAACGCCCTCCTCCACCAAGCGGCGGATCGCCTGGCCGTGGGTGAGCGGCGCGCCCTCGGCGTCGTTCGTGACGTCACCGAAGGTGTCCAGTCCGAGCGTGATGCCGAAGGGGGTGGTCGGGGTGGTCATCTCGTACTCCTGGGGTCTGCTCGGTGGGTCAGGTGGCTATCCGGCGGATCACGCCGAGGAGCCGGGGCAGGTCGGCGGCGTCGACGTGGTCCAGGACGTGGCGCCGGACACTGGAGAGATGGGCGGGCCAGGCCTCCTGGAGGCGGGCGAGGCCCTGGTCGGTGAGGACGGCGTTCCAGCCGCGGGCGTCCTCGGCGCAGCGCTCCCGTCCGACCAGGCCCTGCGTCTCCAGGCGGGTCACGATCCGGGTCATGCCGCTGAGCGAGAGGTTGCAGACGGAGGCCAGCTCGCTCATCCGCATCCGTCGGTCCGTGGCCTCGGACAGATGCATGAGGGTCGTGTACTCGGACAGCGGCAGGCGCTGCTCCCGCATCATGTCGGCGTCGACGGCCCGGGGCAGCACGAGCATCACCCGGGCGAGCTCGCGCACCAGCTCTTCCTCGTGCGCGCTCATGGGTCGCAGTGGCTGTTCGGGCGTGGTCATGCCACCAGTTTACTTGATTGACGAAACAAGCAAGTGGGCGATCAACGGGTACGCCGGTACGGGCCTCCGGGGCTCAGTTGTCGGTCGAGGCCTCGCCGGTCGTGGTCGCGTGGCCGTGGTAGCGCAGCAGGAGCATCGCGGCGTCGTCGTGGAGCGGCCCCGCCGTGTGGCGGACCAGGTCCTCGCGGAGGGAGTCCAACGCGCTCTGCGCGTCGTGCTCCTTCAGCAGGTGGGCGCGTTCGCCCAGCGGATAGAAGGTGCCGTGGTCGTCGCGGGCCTCGGTGACGCCGTCGGTGTACAGCAGCAGCTGCTCGCCCGGGGCGAAGCGCACGGGGAACGGTTTCGGGGTCTCGCCGCCCTCGGTGCCGCCCAGGCCGAGCGGCGGGGCGTAGGCGGGAGGTGTGGGGAAGTCGGCGGTGCCGTTGCGGCGTACGACCATCGGGGGCGGGTGGCCGTAGTTGAGGAAGAGCACCTCGTGGTCCGTGCCGATCTCGGCGAGGACGGCGGTCACGAACTTCTCGTCGGACAGCACGCGGGAGACGCTGCGCTCCAGGCGTTCGCCGAGTCCGACCAGGTCGGCTTCGTCGTGCGCGGCCTCGCGGAACGCGCCGAGGACCACGGCGGCCGTCTCGACCGCGGCGAGCCCCTTGCCCTGCACATCGCCGACGATCACCCGCACGCCGTGCGGGGAGGCGACCACCTCGTAGAGATCGCCGCCGATCCGGGCCTCCGCGACCGCCGAGGTGTACGACACCGCCGCCTGGAGCGGGCCCGCGGTCAGCGGCACCGGCCGCAGCAGCACGCGTTGCGCGACCTCCGCGATGGAGCGCACGCTGGCGAGTTCGGCCTCACGCCGGCCGCGCATCACAGCGGCGGCGATGCCCGCGCCGGTCACGCCCACCACCGACACCATCGCCAGGAACCCTCTGCGTTCCTGGAACAGGCCGTCGTAGAGGCCGAGTCCGACGCACAGAGCGAGTGCCGCCGCGCCGAACCAGGCGGTACGGCGCCAGCCGCCGACCAGTCCGGCGAAGGCCGGACCGAGGGAGGCCAGTGGCAGGAATCCGAGGCCGGGGCCGGTGACGAGGTCGCCGACGGCGACCACCGCCATCACCGCGGCGGGCAGCCAGGTCAGCACGGAGAGACTGCGCTGTGGCTTCGCTGCGGCCATGGTCCACTCCAAGGGCGTCGCGGCTTCTGGGAGCCCGCCTTCCGCAGGGGCCCCTCCCCCGCCTTTGGACATCGCAAGGTTGCCAGGCTATCCCCTCGGCGCGCCCGGCCCTTTACCCAATTGAGGCCGAGAGCGGACATTTCCTGATCGACGACAACCAACTGCCGCCGCCTGGTTGCCGATCACGGACTCCGGGCACATGAACTGTGGAGGACCGGCCGCGCACGACGTGCGGAGGCCCCGGTGCGGCGCCGCCGCGGGGATACCGGGTTGTCCTAGGAGGGGAAGTGATTCGCCATGCGTACGCATCGGCGTACCCATAGGCGTTCTGTACGCGTGGAGTACCTGCTGCCGGACGAGGCCGCGTCGGCCGGTCAGGCACGGAGGCTGACCTCGGAGTTCCTCGCGCGCTCCCGCCCCCGGATGACCCGGGTGGACGCGGAGCAGATCGACGACGCGACGCTCATCGTGTCCGAACTCGTCGCCAACGCGACCGAGCACGGTCGCGGCGAGTGCCGACTACGCCTCCAACTGTCCGACGAGCGCGTCACGGTAGAGGTCTACGACGACAATCCGGCCCCGCCGCGTGTACGGCCGCTGACGGCCGAGGGCGAGAGCGGACGAGGTCTGGCCATGGTCCGCTGTCTGGCCCACCGCCTCGACGTCACCCCGCTCACCGGAGGCGGCAAGCGGGTGCGCGCGATCCTGGCCATCTGACCGGACTTCCCAGTGACTTAACAGCAAGGCAACGCGGGCGTACTGCCGAGCGAAACGTGGCCGCGCGATTTTTTGCTCTACGGACGTAGAGAAAAAATCCCCCGGAGGCCCGTATGGCTGCCGCTCCTCATGCCCTCGACCCGCTCACCCCGGACGAGATCACCGCTTCCCGCGAGCTTCTTGTGGCGGCCGGGCTGGTCACGGAGGCCACCCGCTTCGCCTACCTCGGACTCCTCGACCCGCCCAAGTCCGCCCCGGAGCAAGGGGATCGGCGGCTGCGGGTCCTGCTGCTCGACACCGCCGGCGGTCCCTCCCGCGACGCGACGGTCTCCCTGACGGACGCGCGGGTCGTGTCGCACCGGTCGATCGATGCCGCGAGCGAAGGACAACTCCCGGTCCTGGACGAGGAGTTCGCGCTCGTCGAGCAGATCCTCGCCAAGGACCCGCGCTGGCTGGACGCCCTGGTCGCGCGCGGCCTGGACCTCGACTCGGTGCGCGTCGCCCCGCTGTCGGCGGGTGTGTACGACGCCGAGTACCCGCAGGAGCGGGGCCGCCGCATCCTGCGCGGGCTGGCCTTCGTGCAGGAACACGCGAAGGACCACGCGTGGGCGCATCCCGTCGACGGACTCGTCGCCTACGTGGACGTCCTGAACCGGACCGTGGACCAGGTCATCGACCTCGGTCCGGTACCGGTGCCCGCGGAGTCGGGGAACTTCGACGACCCGGCCGTCACCGGCCCGCCGCGCACGACCCTCAAGCCCATCGAGATCACCCAGCCGCAAGGCCCCAGTTTCGACCTCGACGGCAATGCGCTGACGTGGGAGAACTGGACTCTCCGCATCGGCTTCGACGCCCGCGAGGGCCTGATACTCCATCAACTCGCCTTCGCGGGGCGCCCGGTGATCCATCGCGCGTCGATCGCCGAGATGGTCGTGCCGTACGCCGACCCCTCCCCAGTGCGGTCCTGGCAGAACTACTTCGACACCGGCGAGTACCTCATCGGCCGCTACGCCAACGCGCTCCAGCTCGGCTGCGACTGTCTCGGCGACATCACCTACCTCGACGCGGTGATCGCCGACGAGACCGGCACACCGCAGACCCTCACCAACGCCGTCTGTCTGCACGAGGAGGACTACGGCATCCTCTGGAAGCACACCGACCTCTGGGCGGGCTCCGTCGAGACCCGGCGCCAACGCCGCATGGTGCTCTCCTTCTTCACCACGGTCGGGAACTACGACTACGGCTTCTACTGGTACCTGTACCTCGACGGCACGATCGAGTTCGAGGCCAAGGCCACCGGCGTCGTCTTCACCTCCGCCCACCCCGGCGGCGACTATCCGTACGCCACCGAACTCGCCCCCGGCCTCGGCGCCCCCTACCACCAGCACCTGTTCAGCGCGCGGCTGGACATGGCGGTGGACGGGCCGGTGAACCGCGTCGAGGAGGTCGAGACGGTCCGGGTACCGATGGGGCCGGACAACCTGCGCGGCAACGCCTTCGCCCTCAAGCGCACCCCACTGACGCGGGAGAGCGAGGCCCAGCGGATGGCCGACGCGGGTGTGGACCGCGTGTGGCACATCTCCAACCCCGAGTCCCTGAACCGGCTGGGGCGACCGGTCGCCTACGCCCTGCACCCGGAGGGCAAGCCCGCCCTGCTCGCCGATCCCGAGTCCTCGGTGGCGGCCCGCGCGGCCTTCGCCACGAAGCACCTCTGGGTCACCGCCTACGACCCTGCCGAGCGCTACCCGGCGGGCGACTTCGTCAACCAGCATCCCGGCGGGGCTGGCCTGCCCGCGTACGCCGCCGCCGACCGGGACCTCGACGGACAGGACCTCGTCGTCTGGCACACCTTCGGACTGACCCACGCCCCGCGTCCCGAGGACTGGCCGATCATGCCGGTCGACACCACGGGCTTCACGCTCAAGCCGGTCGGCTTCTTCGACCGCAACCCCACCCTCGACGTGCCGCCGACCACCTCCGGCCACTGCGGGACAACAGGCACGGGAGGCTGTCATGTCTGAACAGACCATCAGCGGCAGCACAGTTGACGCTCCCTCAAAACTCCGTGGTTCCATCGGAGTCGGCGGCATCGTGTTCATGGTCGTCGCGGCAGCCGCCCCGCTCACCGCCATCGGCGGCGCCCTGCCGGTGATGCTGGCCATCGGCAACGGCCCCGGCGTACCGGCCGCGTATCTGCTGGTCGCCGTCGTCCTGTTGCTGTTCAGCGTCGGCTACGCCGCGATGAGCCGACATGTCGTCGACACCGGCGCCTTCTACTCGTACGTCACCGCCGGGCTCGGCCGCATCACCGGCACCGGCGCCGCCGGCCTGGCGCTGCTGACGTACAGCACGATCCAGGCCGGGATCTACGGCCTCTCCGGCGTCACCCTGGAAGGGCTGGTCGTGAAGTACGGCGGCCCGGACCTGAGTTGGTGGCTGTGGGCCGGTGTGCTGTGGGGACTGGTCTCGGTGCTGGGCTTCCGCAACATCGAGGTCGGCACGAAGGTGCTGTCGGTGCTGCTGGTCCTGGAGGTCGGCATCGTCACGGTGATGACGGTGGCGATCCTCGCCCAAGGAGGCGCGCACGGCATCGACTTCGACTCCTTCACGCCGGGTGCCTTCAGTACGGGGTCGGCGGGCATCGGGGTGATGTTCGCGGTCGCGTCCTTCGTCGGCTTCGAGGCGACCGCGATCTACAGCGAGGAGGCGAGGGACCCCAAGCGCAGTGTGCCCAGGGCGACTTACCTCGCGGTCGTCGCCATCGGCGGCTTCTACGCGCTGTCCAGTTGGGCGGTCGTGCTCGCGGTCGGCACGGACGAGGTGCGGGGTGCGGCGGCGAAGAACACGAGCGGGCTGGTGTTCGCCGTGGCCGGGCAGTACGTCGGTTCGGCCGCCTCCGACACGATGGAAGTCCTGCTGCTGACCAGCCTGTTCGCGGCGCTGCTCGCCTTCCACAACGCGATCTCCCGCTATCTGTTCTCCCTCGGCCGCCAGGGCGACGCGCCCGCGATCCTGGGCCGCAGTCACGCCAAGCACGGTTCGCCGCACGCCGGTTCGCTGGTGCAGAGCGTCTCGGCCGCCGTGGTCGTGGGGGCGTTCGTCCTCGCCGGATCCGATCCGGTCCTGGAGCTGTTCACCTGGATGAGCGGGCTGGCCACGCTCGGGGTGCTGGTGCTGATGATCCTCGTCGGGGTCGCGATCATCACCTTCTTCGCCCGCACCGGGACGGACACCCGGCTGTGGCACACCCGGTTCGCGCCGGCGCTCGGCGCGCTGGGGCTGTGCTGGATCACGTACATGGTGCTGGCCAACTTCACGACCCTGATCGGTGGTTCGGCCTCCCTCGCGCGGCTCTTCGAGGGGATCGTCGTGCTGTTCTTCGCGGCCGGGGCGGTCTCGGCCGCGATCCGGCGCCGCCGTGATGCATGACGTCCTCCCGGCCGCCGTCGCACTGACGGGCTCCGGTCTCTGCCTCGCGGGGCATGTGCCGGGGCCCGTACGACGCTGGGCTCCGCACGCCGTCGTGCTCGCGGTGACGCTGGTGATGGTGGTGGGGAGCCCGGGGCCGTACGCGCTGCTCGTGAGCGCGGGCGTGACGGCGGGCATGTGTCTCTTCACCCGCGGGTCGGTCGCCGTCGATCTCGCGGTGATGGCCGTGGTCACGGCGGCCATGGCCCGCCTTCCACAGGGACCGCACGACCAACACACCGACGGCCACGGGCTGTTCGCGCTGGCGGTGGTGCTGTGGCTGCTGGCCCGGGCGGGCGTCGTCATGCATCGGGCGCTGCGTCCCGGTGCGCCGCGCGCCGACCCGACCGGCGGGATCGGCGGGATCGGCGGGATCGGCGGGATCGGCGGGATCGGCGGGGCGATGATGGCCCTGGGGATGGCCGGCATGCTGAGCTGACCGGGGCCGGACCGGTGTCGGAGCGGAGAACAGCGGCTGGATTAAGGTCGGGGCATGCCCAAAATCGTCGATCATGACGCGCGGCGCCGCGAGATCATCGAAGCCGTATGGGCCCTGATCGCAAGACGCGGGCTCGACGCCGTCACCATGCGGGACCTCGCCGCGGAGGCCGGATACGCCAACGGTGCGCTGACCGGCTACTTCCGCAACAAGGACGAGATCCTGCTCGCCGCGTTCCAGCACGCCTTCGAGAGCACCAACGTCCGCGCCCGCGAGTCCATCGCCGACGCGACCGGCCTGGCGGCACTGCGTCTCCTCTGCCTGGAGATCATGCCGCTCGACGACGTACGCCTCATGGAGGCCCGGGTCGTCATCGCCTTCTGGGACCGCGCCGTCCACGACGACCGCATGGCCGGGGTCCACGAGAACGCCATGGCGGCCTGGCGCGAGCAGATGTGCGGCTACCTCCAACAGGCCCGTGGACAGGGCGACATCGGCACACGGTCTCCCGACGACGAGGTCGTCGACACGCTCCTCGCGGCCCTCATGGGTTTCCAGATCAACGCGGTCCTGCTGCCCCACGCCACCACGCCCCGACGTCAAGAGGCGGTTCTCGACGGCCTGTTGGGCTCGTTGCGACCGTAGGACTCAGTTCACGAGCAGCGGCGGTACGACCGGCACCTCCGGCGCGGTCTCGATGTCGGCCGGTGTCATCCGGAACTCGACGGGGTACGCCTCGCGCCGGGTGCGGCGGTCGGGTTCGGTGGTGCGTCACATGTGGAGGCAGCGGACGCATTGGAGTACGTCCCACACGCCGGGGACCGGTGAGGTGATCACGGTGTCGACCGTGTCGTGGGCGCAGCGGGGGCAGGTCATGGCGGGTTGCTCCTGACGGTAGTTCGGGGATCGGGTCAGCGGGCGGCGATGAGGGTTCGCAGGTGCACCGGTACGTCCTCGACGACCTGACGACGGCCCGGGGCACGATCGTCATCGGCAGCCCGGTTTCGTCCTGGCCGATCCCCCGTACGACCAGTCACCGCTGCTCCCGGCACAATCCCACGCCCAGGCAGCGGACTTGACGCCCGCATCCTCCTGGAGGCCGAGCGCCTCCTCGTCCACACCGACACGACGACGGCGGACGTCTCCCGCGCCCTCGGTTTCGCCGAGCCGACCGACTTCGCGCAGTTCTTCCGCAAGCGGGACGGGCGTACGCCGCTGGAGTTCCGGGCGGTGGAACGCGGGCAGACATGAGCGGTGAAGGAACTCCAGCCGGGCGGGACCGCCGTACGACGTGACGTCTTTCGCCGCAGGGTGTGGAGTGGTCATGCGCTCCGGGTCGTCAAGGACACCCCGGAAGCACTTGCCCTCGGGTGCGCGCCCTGCCGAAGCCGGCCGCCGACTGCAACTGGAGGAACTGGCACCCCGAGCCTCACCGGCCGGACCCCCAACTGTCCGCCGACGCGCTGACCTTGGGCTGGTCGGTGCCGCCCGTGTCTCCCAACGGCCCGAGGCGCACCGGCAGTTCACTCAAGCCCCGCAGCAGCGTGCTCGTTCGCCACGTCAGTGTCGCTGGGTCGGTGGCGAGTGCGAGGTCGGGGCAGTGGTGCAGGAGGAGGCGTACGGCGATGGCGGCCTCGGTGCGGGCCAGGGGTGCGCCCAGGCAGTGATGGAGGCCGTGGCCGAAGGCGAGATGTCCGGGGCCCCGGCGCGACAGGTGGAAACGGTCGGGTTCGGGGAAGTGCAGGGGATCACGGGAGGCCGCGGCCAGGGAGATCTGCACCGCGTCTCCGGCCGGTATGAGGGTACCGGCGAGGTCCAGGGACTCGGCCGCGAAGCGGAACGCGGTGGCGTGGACGGGCGAGTGGTAACGCAGCGACTCCTCCACGGCGGCACCGGCCAAGTCCGGCTCGGCGCGCAGCAGTTCGAGCTGGTCGGGGTGGGTCAGCAGGGCATGGACGGTCGCGGAGATCAGATTGACGGTCGTCTCGTGGCCCGCGACGAGAAGGAGGAAGGCCATTCCGAGGAGTTCCTCGGAGGTGAGGGGCGACTCGGTGCCGGGTTCGCGGGCCGCGGCGACCAGGTCGCCGAGCAGGTCGGTCTCTCCGGTGCCGCGCTTGCGGTGGATCAACTCGGCCAGGTAGCCGCCCAGCGCGGCGGCGGCCGAGGCACCCGCTTCGGGCGAGGCGGGCATGACGAGTTCGTCCGACCAGGCGTGGAACACCGTACGGTCGACGGCGGGCACCCCGAACAGGTCGCAGATCACCGTGACGGGCAGCGGCAGGGCGTACCGGCTCACCAGATCCACCGTCCCGTGCGCCGGCAGTTCGGCGAGCAGATCGCCGGCGATCTCCACGATGCGCGGGCAGAGGGCGGTGGTCCGCGCGGGTGTGAAGTGGCCCGTGACCAGCCGCCGTAGCCGCGTGTGGTCCGGCGGGTCGGTCTGCAGCATGTTGCGGCCGAGGGCGTGTCCGCCGTCGTCCTGCCAGGTGGAGGAGTGGCGGATGTCGTTGCGCAGACGGGTGTCGGCCAGCGCGGCGCGTGCCGCGTCCCGACTGACGACCAGCCAGCTCTCGCCGCTGCCCGGCACCAGGACACGGTGCACGGGGCCCCGCTCGCGCAGGGCCGCGTAGACGAGGTGGGGATCGGCGGCCAGGTCATGACCGTCGGGAGCCAGATCTTGCAGGGTCGGTGCCGGCACGGCACTCCTTTCGATGGTCACCGGGTGGTCGGGGGCGGTCGGTCGCCGGGCGGTGACGGTCGGGTCATGGCCATCGATCCCAGCGCCGCCCACAGGCCCACCGCCCCTCCCGGGACCAGTGCCGTGCCACGCATGACGCACCCCGTTCCAAATAAAATGGGGACTACTCCCCACTTGATGAATCGACGATAGCATCACTACCGGGGAGCACTCCCCACCAGCCCGGAAGATGAAGAGGACGCAGATGACGGGCCCGAACGACGTGCCGACGCCTGCTCGCCGCCGCGATGCGCGGCGCAATCGGGAACTGCTGATCGAGGCCGCCCGCGCCGTCTTCACCGAGCAGGGGCTGCACGCGCCGATCGATGTGATCGCCCGCCGCGCCGGCATCGGCAACGCGACCCTGTACCGACACTTCCCCACCCGCGCCGCGCTGGTGGACGCGGTCTTCCACGACCTGCTCACCGGCACGATGACAGCGGGAGAGGAGGCGCGCGCCGTCGACGACGCCTGGGCGGGGCTGACCGGTTATCTGGAGACCGTCTTCGCCGGGCTGGCCGCCGATCGCGGCACGAACGACCTCATGACCACCCACCTCGACGGCGTCGAATCGCTCCAGGCCGTGCACGCCCACAACCGCCGCACCGTGGAACTGCTGTTGGGCCGGGGCCGCGACCAGGGCACGGTCCGTGCGGATGTCACCCCGGAGGACGTCCTGTTCGCCCTCGCCGCGCTGGGTCGTACCGTCCCCGCCCTCACCTCGGCCGCCGGCCCCGACGCCTGGCGCCGCCCCCTGACCCTCCTTCTCGACGGCCTGCGCGCCACACCCGCCACCGGCCCGCTCCCCTCCCCCGTCCTCACCGCGGCACAGCTCAACGACACGTTGCAGGGCCTCGGACCGCAGAACTGAGCGGAAAGGCACGGCCCGTGCCCGCTCCAGGTCCGTCGCCGACCACAGCGACCGGCGGACCGGACCCACCACAAGAGCCCGGGCCCACCGGGGAGTTGGTGAGCAGACAGCGCACTGCCCGGCGTCGGAGAGCAATCGTCCGCTCCTTCGACGCCGGGCAGCACACCCCCGTGCGTTCAGCTCCCCCAGGTCAGGACTCGACCCCCGCCTCCTCCAACTTGCCGGTGCGCTCGGGCTGTTCCTCGCTCGGCGTCGCCTGGCGTACCGCCGGGATCGCCGCCGCGACCAGGGCCGCGAGGAGGGCGACGCCGCCGCCGATGAGGAGGCCCGTGCGGAAGCCGCCCTCAGAGGTGAAGGTGTAGCCGCCCGCCGTGGTGGTCATCTGCGCGAGGACGACGCCGATCACCGCGGCGCCGATCGAGGTGCCGAGGGAGCGCATGAGGGTGTTGAAGCCGTTGGCGGCCGCGGTCTCGGCGATCGGGACCGAGCTCATGATGAGGGCGGGCATCGCGCCGTAGGCGAGGCCGACGCCACTGTTGATGACGATGATGACCACCATGAGGCCCCAGGCGGAGCCCATCAGACCCATCGACAGGGCGTAGCCGGCGGTGATGACGAGGACGCCGCTGATCAGGGTGAACTTCGGGCCGCGGGCGTTGGTGAGCTTTCCGCCGAGCGGGGAGACGATCATCATCATGATGCCGCCGGGGGCCATCCACAGGCCGGCGGCGAGCATCGACTGGCCCAGGCCGTAGCCGGTGGCCGCGGGGAACTGGAGCAGCTGCGGCACCACCAGCATGCTCGAGTACATGCCGACACCGACGAAGACCGAGGCGATGTTGGTGATCAGGACCCGGGGGCGGGCCGTGGTGCGCAGGTCGATCAGCGGGTCACCGGTGCGCAGCTCCCACACGCCCCAGCCCAGGAAGGCCACGATCGCGACGGCGAACAGGCCGAGGATCGTGCCCGAACCCCAGCCCCAGTCCGCGCCCTTGGAGATGCCGAGCAGCAGGCAGACCAGGCCGACGGCGAGGCCGAGGGCGCCTGGGACGTCGAAGCGCTGGCCCTTGGCGGCGGCGGGTACATCCGGGATCAGGAACCAGATCAGCGCGGCGACGACGACGGCGAGCGCGGCCGAACCCCAGAACAGGGCACGCCAGTTGGCGTACTGGGCGATACCCGCGGCGATCGGGAGGCCTAGGCCGCCGCCGATGCCCATGGAGGCGCTGACGAGTGCGATGGAGGGGCTGAGCCGCTCCTGCGGTACGACGTCCCGCAGCAGGGCGATGCCCAGCGGGACCATGCCCATGCCCATGCCTTGAAGACCGCGTCCGACGATCATCGGGACGACGGAGGAGGAGAGCGCGCAGACCACCGAACCCACGATCAGCGGGACGGAGCAGGCGAGCAGCATGCGGCGCTTGCCCAGCAGGTCGCCGAGGCGGCCGACCACCGGCACGCAGACCGCCGCCACCAGCAGGGTGGCCGTGATCACCCACGCGGCGTTCGAGGACGAGGTGTGCAGCATCTCCGGCAGATCGGCGATGAGCGGGGTGACCAGCGTCTGCATGATCGCGGCGGTGGTGCCCGCGAAGGCCAGCGTGGCGACCACGCCGCCTGCGGGGGCTGTGGGCTGGGGGGCGTCCATGACGGGACTCCTCGGCATGTCTGTTCAGTCGGGATATGAAGGAATGTGCATCGTACACATCGTATGTATCAGCCATGTGATGGGGATGATGCATAACGTCGTGCGAGGATGGGCCCGGCCGTCCCGAACCGCAGGACCCGGTGGCGGCATCGGCAGGAAGCAGGAGGCAGCGGACCGATGGACAGGCGCACGCGCGAGGTCGAGTACGAGCAGATGCTCCTCAGCCGGCACGGGCTGCTCGCGCAGAAGGGCGGGCGCCGCAAGGACGGCGTGCTGGAGCGCAGCGCCTACATCCTGTTGAGCCGGATCCGCATCCAAGGGCCCATGTCCATCGGCGAGTTGAGCGACGCCTTCGGTCTCGACACGTCCACGCTCAACCGGCAGACGGCGGCGGCCATGCGGTCCGGGCTGGTGGAGCGCATCCCCGATCCGCAGGGCGGCATGGCCCGCAAGTTCCGCATCACGGACCAGGGCGAGCGGCTGCTCGACGAGGAACGCGAGGGTCTCGTCCGGTCCCTGGACCAGATCATGGACGACTGGTCGGACGAGGACATCGACACCTTCGCGGCTTTTCTACGACGCTTCAACACCGACATCGAGCGGATCGGCGGGCGTCCCTGGCCACGGCCGTGAGCCCCGCCCCGTGACAACTCACGGGACGGGGCGGTCAGTTCACGCCGGGCGCGTCCGTATCAGGAGAAGCGCCGGGCGTGCCTTGCGTCAGGAGGAGCGGCGGGCGCGGCCGGCCGCGTAGACGCCACCGGCGCCCAGGGCGATCACCAGGGCGGCGCCGCCCGCTATGAGGCCGACCGGCGCGCTGGAACCGGTCTCCGCGAGCGGCTGGTTGCCACCGTTCGGCGTCGCCTTCGGAGAGGGGGAGGGCGTCGACTTCAGCGGCGGGACGTGCGCGGAGGTGGGCGGCGTCGTCGACGGCTTGGGGCTGGCCGGCGGGGTCGACTCCTCGGCGGGAGGCGTGCTGTCGGCCGGGGTGGACGGCGTCGCGGGCGGGGCCGAGGCCGGCTGGGTCGGCGTCGGGGTGGGCGAGTCCGGCGTGCTGGGAGTGCACTCCTTGTCACCGCCGTTCCAGGCCGCGATGAGGTGGTAGGGAGTCGTGATGTTGTCGGGCTCGTACGGAAGCGGGCCATGACCCTCGCCCGTGCCGCCGTCGTACGTGACGTCGTCGCCGTACAGGTCGATCTGGCCGTAGCAGTCGGGCGACTTGACCTTCAGCTGCTGCCAGGTCTCCTGCGAGCCTGCGACGTCCTTGGCGGTGAGGTAGACCGTGGCCTTGTCGACCATGGTCTGGTGGCCCGAGGTGTACCAGTTGGAGCCCTCGGTGGTGTATTCGGCGAGCGAGACGGGGTACTTGCAGCTCTCCCCGACGCTCTGGTCGGGGGCCAGCCGGACCTCGACGGTGCCGGGGACGGTGTCCCACTGGTGGAAGCCGCCCTGCGAGGTCCAGTCGGCGCCGAGAACGTTTCCATCGGCACCGACGATGCGGTACTGCACGGTGGCGGACTGGCAGGCGGCGGAGTCGGTGGCGCTCGCCTGGCCGGCCGCGAGCACGGGCCCGGCGGCGGCGACGAAGGCGGTGGCCGCGAGGGCGGACAGGGATCGGAGGTGGTGCGAACGTGACAAAGTGAGCCTCGACGATGGTGAAAGGTGTGGGAGGTGGCAGAGCGCGAGCGGCGGGCGCACGAAGGGAGACGATCGAGGGCGTGCGCGACCGGACCGCTCGCAGGTGCTTCGCTCAGCAAAGGCACAGCGAAGTAAGCCGAATTCTTGTCACCTTTCACAACTCCCGTCAATCCTTCACCAGTTGGCCACAGGTCAAGATCAGGGAACGATCGCGACGAGGTGCCAGCGCAGTCCCTCCAACTCGACGTAGAGGCCGGGGTCCAGCAGCTCGTCGCCGTCCCGGTCGTAGGTCACGTCACCGAGCAGTTCGCGGAGTTGGCGGGGGCCGCCGCGCAGATCCGCCCACGGGAGGCGGACCCGGCCCTGGGCGGGCTGTTCGGAGAGGTTGACGACGACGAGGTGCCGGCCGGCATCCGTGGTCCAGGACCAGGCGACCAGGTTCTCGTGGGTGGGGTTGTCCGGCCAGCCGGTGCAGTCGAGCAGCTGCCACTCCCCTCCCGTGCGCATACCGGAGGCGGCGACCGCGGCGAGCAACTGGTGGTGGAACGCGAGGAGTTCCTTGTCGACGGGCTCCTCCGGCCGGCGGGCGAGGAAGACGGGTGGGCGTACCCGGCGCCCCTCGAACTGGCCCTCGTGCCAGAGGGTCGCGCCGGGCAGCGTCGCGATGGTGACGGCCGCCGCCCGTTCCCGCTCGGGTGACAGCGTGGCCGCGGCCCGGGGTTCGTCGTGGTTCTCCAGGAAGCGGACCAGGCCGCGCTGGTAGCCGAGGTCGGCCTGGAGATGGCCGTGCACGGATTCCGCGTTCTCGTGCAGCAGCCGG
The DNA here is from genome assembly GCF_016612545.1 of Streptomyces sp. MBT65. Taxonomy (GTDB): domain Bacteria; phylum Actinomycetota; class Actinomycetes; order Streptomycetales; family Streptomycetaceae; genus Streptomyces. The sequence goes on from NZ_JAENRY010000125.1 coordinate 34,684, forward strand.
TCGTAGAGCCGTTTGTCGTAGCAGTGGTCGAACCCCTGCTGCTGGAGGGCCCATTCGAGGTCCCAGTAGGCCTCGGCGACGAAGAGGAGGTCGGGGTGGCGTTCGCGGACCCGCGGGATGACGTACGGCCAGAAGTCCTCGGCCGGTGCCGTGCCCGCGCGTGCGCCCCAGGTCTTCGCGAACACGTCGGTCATCAGCAGCATGGCCATGTCGCAGCGCACGCCGTCCGCCTGGTCGCCGATCGAGGCCAGGGTGTCGACGGCCGCCGTCCGCAACTCCTCACTGAAGGCGTTGAGTTGGACGACGTCGGGCCAGGGCGCGAAGTAGGGGTCGCGGCCACGGGCGAAGACCTTGCCGCCGGCCTCCAGGAAAGCGGCGGGATCACGGGCGAGGTCGTCCGGGGTGCCCTGGACCAGGCAGCCGGGGCGTTCGGTGAGCCAGGGGTGGTCGGGGGCCACGTGGTTGGGGACGTGGTCGAGGATCAACCGGACGCCACGGGCGGCCAGTTGGGCGCGAGCCTCCGCCAGTCCCTCCGGGCCGCCGAGGGAGGCGTCCAAGACGTAGTTCCGGACGCAGTACGGCGAGCCGGCCACGTCCTCGGGGCGGAGGTCGGGCAGTGCCGAGCGGAACGACGCCTGGAGCGAGGGGTCACTCAGCGCGATCTCCAGTCCGGCCGGGCTGCGTTCCCACACACCCATCAGCCAGACGGCGTCGACGCCCGGGAGGGCGACCTCGTCCCAGGCGGGCGCGGGCACCTCGCCGAGGGTGACGGGGCGGCCGTAGCGGGTGCTCAACTCCCCGAGCCAGATCAGGGTGTTGATCTCGTAGATCACCGGGTGCTCGGGCCAGGCGGTCATGACAGCGGCTCCTCTCGGTCGCCGGTGGGGCGCAGGCTCTCGCGGCTGCGTGCCGACCACTCGCCGTCGCCCAGGGTGTGGAAGAGGGTGGCGGTGACGGCCGACAGGCCGGTCCAGCCGGTCTGGTGGGAGGCGCCGAGGCCGGCGCCGTTGTCGCCGTGGAAGTACTCGTAGAAGAGGATCAGGTCCTTCCAGTGCGGGTCCTTGGCGAACTTGGCCTGGGCGCCGTGCACCGGGCGGTGTCCGTCGGCGTCGCTGAGGAAGGTGGCGGTGAGCCGGTCGGAGATCTCGCGGGCGACCGCGTAGAGGGTGAGCTGTCGGCCGGAGCCGGTCGGGCACTCGACGGTGAACTCGTCGCCGTGGAAGGCGTGCAGGTTGAGCAGTGCGCGGATCAGCAGCAGGTTGACCGGGAACCACACCGGGCCGCGCCAGTTGGAGTTGCCGCCGAACATCCCGGAGTCGGACTCGGCGGGCAGATAGCCGACGCCGTACGTCTCTCCGTGCACCCCGAAGGTGTAGGGGTGCTCGGCGTGGTGGCGGGAGAGGGAGCGGATGCCGTGCGGGCCGAGGAACTCGCCCTCGTCGAGCATCCGGGACAGGATGCGCCGCAGCCGGTCCTCGCCGAACAGGGCGAACAGATAGCGGCCGTCGGCGTTCGGGCCGAGCGCCTCGTGGGAGGAGATGGTGGCCTCCACGGCCGGATGGCGTTCGATGAACTCCTGTGCGCCCGCGACCAGTTCGGGGAAGCGCTGGTCCGCCCAGCCGCCGACCAGGCTGGTGGCCGCGAGCGGGATCAGACCGACGAGCGAGCGGACCTTGAGCCGGGTCGCCGTGCCGTCGGGCAGTCGCAGCACGTCGTAGAAGAAGCCGTCCTCCTCGTCCCAGAGGCTCGCGTTGTCGGCGCCGATGCGGTTCATGGCGACGGCGATCCACGCGAAGTGCTCGAAGAGGGACTGTGCCTGCTCGATGTAGACGGGGTTGTCGACGGCCAACTCCAGGGCGATCTCCAGGAGGTTCTGGCAGTAGAGCGCCATCCAGGCCGTGCCGTCCGCCTGGTCCAGGTGGCCGCCGGTGGGGAGCGGGGCGCTGCGGTCGAAGACGCCGATGTTGTCGAGGCCGAGGAAGCCGCCCTGGAAGACGTTGTTGCCGTCGGTGTCCTTGCGGTTGAGCCACCAGCTGAAGTTCTTCATCAGCTTCTGGAAGGCGTTCTCCAGGAAGGCGCGGTCGGCCTTGCCGGTGCGGTGCTTCTCCAACTCGTAGAGGAACAGGGTGGCCCAGGCGTGCACGGGCGGGTTGACGTCGCCGAAGTTCCACTCGTACGCCGGGATCTGGCCGTTGGGGTGGAGGTAGAGACGGCGCAGCAGGAGGTCCAACTGGCCCTTGGCGAAGGTGAGATCGACCATCGACAGGGCGACGGTGTGGAAGGCGAGGTCCCAGGCCGCGAACCACGGGTACTCCCAGGTGTCCGGCATCGACATGATCTCGTCGTTGACCATGTGGTACCAGTTGCTGTTCCGTACCCGGGGGTCGGAGGCGAGCGGGTCGACGCCGTGCTCGGACAGCCAGCGTTCGACGTCGAGGTAGTAGTACTGCTTGCTCCACAGCATCCCGGCCAACGCCTGCCGGACCAGGCGTCGTTCGTCGACGGACGTGTCGGCGGAGGTGAGGCCGTCGTAGAACTCGTCGGCCTCGGAGCGGCGTTGGGTCATGACCGCGTCGAAGTCGCTTGTCCAAGCAGGCAGTTCAGTGGCGGTGAGGCGCAGCCGGACCGTCGCGCTCTGGCCGCCCGGGATGGTGAGCACGTGGTGGACGGCGGCCTTGGTGCCGGTCCGGTCGGGGTTGACGGCTCCGGTCTCGCCCTGGACCACGTAGCGGTCGATGCCGTCCTTGACGTACGGGGAGGTGTTCGAACTGCCGAAGATCTTCTCGTTGTTGGTGTCGTTCTCGGTGAACAGGGTCTGCGCGTCCGCGTCGCAGTACAGCCGGCGCGGGCCCAACTCGGCGTGGTCGGCGCGGACTTGGCCGGCGGCCTCCTGGTGGATGGAGGGGACGTCGGTGCCGCCCGCCCAGGACCAGGTGTGCCGGAACCAGAGGGTCGGGAGCAGGTGCAAGGGGGCTTCGTCGGGGCCACGGTTGTGCGCGGTGATCTCGATCAGCAGGTCCTCGGGGCCGGCCTTGGCGTACTCGACGAACACGTCGAAGTAGCGGTCCTCGTCGAAGATGCCGGTGTCGAGGAGTTCGTACTCGAAGTCGCCGCGGCCCCGGGCCCTGTTGGTGGCCTTGAGGTCCTCGTACGGGAACTCCGACTGCGGGTATTTATAGAGGTACTTCATGTACGAGTGGGTGGGCGTGCTGTCGAGGTAGAAGTAGTACTCCTTGACGTCCTCGCCGTGGTTTCCCTCGGAGTTGGTGAGGCCGAACATCCGCTCCTTGAGGATCGGGTCGCGGCCGTTCCACAGCGCGAGCGCGAAGCACAGGCGTTGTTTGTCGTCGCTGACGCCGGCGATGCCGTCCTCGCCCCAGCGGTAGGCGCGGGAGCGTGCCTGGTCGTGGGTGAAGTACGACCAGGCGTCGCCGCTCTGGCTGTAGTCCTCCCGTACGGTGCCCCACTGGCGCTCGCTCAGATAGGGACCCCAACGGCGCCAGGGCACCCCGGAGTCGTCGGCCTCGGCCAGCCGTCGCCGCTCGGCATCCGGTGTGTCAGCGCTCGTCGCCATCGTGTGTCCTCCCCTTGGCCCGACCCATTCCCCCAGACTCGGGTGTCCCGGACCCGACGGCAACACGAACAGCCGGGCGGAGCACGCCGGGGCCCGCCAGGAACACCGCAACGGCGAGCAGCAGGGCGGCCGTTGCCGCGATCGGCGGCACGAGGAACGCTCCGGCGCTGCCGTGGCGGTCGGCGAGGTACCCGGCCAGCACCTGCCCGGTCGCGGTGCCCAGCGGTCCGCCCGCGCACAGGATCGTCAGGGCGACGGTCGCCCGGTCGGCGGGCGCGAGCCGTTCGGTGAGGGCGTAGAGGCTGATCAGGTACGGGGCGACCGTCACCCCGGCCACGGCCATCGCCGTAGGGAGGGCGTGCAGTCTGTCACCCACGGCCAGGGTGAGCGCGCCCAGCAGCAGGGTCGCCGCGAAGGTCAGGTACCGGTGGCGGAGGGTGAAGCGTGCGGGGAGCCAGGCGCAGGCGGCGCCGGCCAGGGCGCTGCCGATGCCGAAGAGGGCGTAGAGGAGTCCGGCGCTGTCCGGGTGTCCGCTGTCGTCGGCGTAGGCGGTGACGCCGGTCTGCGCTGCGCCGAACACCGCCCCCATCGCGGCCATGGCCAGGAACATGGCCGCAAGTGGCAGCCGTGGCAGGGGAGTTCGCGGGGCGCGCGGGCTCTGTCGGTGCTCGACGATCCCCGGGGTCAGGGACAGTGCGAAGGGCAGCGTGGCCAGGACGAGGAGGGCGATGGCGGCCACGGTCGGCGCTGTCGGGCCGAGGGCGGTGAGCAGTCCGACGAGCGCGGGTCCGGCGACGAAGCTGATCTCCTCGACGGTCGCCTCGTAGGAGAGGGCGGTGGGCACGAGGTCGGACCGGTCGCGGGCGTGCAGCAGGCGTGACCAGTGGACCCGTACCAGGGGGCCGACCGGGGGTTGGGTGAGTCCGGCCAGGGCCGCCGCGACGATCATGCTCGCGCGGCCGGTGTGGCTCGCCGCGATGAGACAGGTCAGGGCGGTGGAGTTGGCGAGCGCGGTGACCGTGCCGACGAGGCGGTGGCCGTGCCGGTCGGCCAGCGAGCCGGAGAGCGGACCGCCGAGCGCGTTGGCGATGCCCTGGGCCGCCGCCGCGAGTCCGGCGAAGGCGTAACTGCCGGACGCGGCCCGGACGAGGACGAGCGTCGCGAGGGACGAGGTGGCGTAGGGAAGGCGGGCGAGGAACCCCAGCGGGAAGAAGGCCGCGCCGGGAACGCGGAGAAGGGATCGGTACGCCATCGGCGTCTCCCATGAGCAGCTTGGAGAGACGCGCTACCCAGCCACCGGCGCGTTGACGATCCCGATTCTGCCGCGCAGCCTAGCCGCTCACTCCGCTCCGTGGTCCCCGTAGGCCGTGACGGACAGGAAGCGAACAGGGAGTTCGATCAGTTCCTGGGGGCCGTGCGTGCCCTCGCCGTCGAGCTGGAGGGCGTCGCCGGGGCGCATGGTGTAGGCCGCCTCCCCGTGGCCGTAGAGCATGACGCCTTCGAGCATGTAGAGGAGTTCGGTGCCGGGGTGCTGGAAGAGGGGGAAGACCTCGCTGGACTCGGTGAGGGTGACCAGGACGGCTTCCATGCGTTTGTGGGGGCCGCGCAGGGCGCCGAGGAGTTCGTAGAGGTGGCCGACGCGGCTGCCTCGGCGGATGATCTGGGCGCCGTGGCCCGCGGGGACGTAGACGGCCTCGCGTTCGGTGTCCACACCGCGGAAGAGGGCCGTCACCGGGACGTTCAGGCCGGTGGCGAGGCGGCCGAGAGTGGTGAGGCTGCACGAGGTGTGGGCGTTCTCGATTTTGGAGAGCATGGCTTTCGAGATGCCGACCCGGGCCGCCATCTCCGCGACCGACAGTCCGGCAGCGATCCGGTAGCGGCGCACCTGGCGGGCGATCGCGGTTTCCAGGTCCACGGGTCCGTCGGCCTGATCAGGGGTGATCTCCCGGTCGGGCAGAGCGGCTGCATGGTCGTGGTCGGTGCCCATGGCGGTCATTCTGCCTGCGGGGCGTGCGTCCACCGGGAGTTGAGGGTCGGGGGTCATCGGCCCAGCGCGAATCGTGGGTGGGGTTCGGCGCGGCCCAGAGCGAGGTCGGCGGCCATCGCGCCGATGAGCGGGGTGAACTTGGCGCCGTGGCCCGAGCACGGGGAGACGACGACGAAGGGGCCGGTGCGGTCCAGGACGAAGTCCTCGTCGGGGGTGGTGGTGTAGAGGCAGCTCGCCTCGGCCACGGGGGTGGGGTCGAGGCCGGGCACGGTGCGTTCCACCCACGCGGTGACCTTGTCGCGGGAGGCGGGATCGACGATTCCGGTGCGGGTGTCCGCGGTGGTGGGGGTGCCCTCGTCGTGCTGGGCGACCTTGTACGCCGGGAACGGCCCGCCATCACTGCCGGAGGGGAGGCCGTAGAGGCTGAGCCGGTCCTGGTGGACGAAGACCGGCCAGGCGCTCGCCTCGGGGTCGCGGCGGCGGAAGTGGAAGACCTGCTGCTGGGTGACCTGGAGGGGTGGGAGGGGATCCAGGATGCCGAGCGGGGCGGCGAGTTGGGGCAGCCAGGCGCCGGACGCGACAACGACGGTGTCGGCTACGACAGTTGGGCCGTCCGTGCGCAGTTCCACCCTGCCGTCGTCGCGGATGTCCGCGCCGGTGACGCGGATGCCGGTGAGAACACGGGCGCCCAGCTCGGCGGCCCGTCGTACGGCGGCGGCCACGGTCGCGTCGGCGTCGACCGTGCCCGCGTCCGGTTGGTGGAGCACGGGGCCGTCGAAGCGGAACTGCGGCCAGCGGTCGGTCGCTTCGGCGGCGGTCAGCAGGTCGTGCGGTACGGCGGCTGCCGCCAGGATGTCGGCGATGCCTTCCGGGTCACGGTTCGCGCCGAAGTCCAACCCCCCGGATATGCGCAGCAGTTGGGCGCCTGTGTCGTGTTCCAGTTCCTGCCAGAGTTCGCGGGCCTCGCCGGTCAGGCGGACGTAGAGGGGGTCTGCGTAGGCGCGGCGGTAGATGCGTGAACTGCCGTGGGAGCTGCCGTACTTGTGGCCGATGTCGTACGCCTCCACGAGGGTGACCTCGTGGCCCTGCCGGGCGAGTTGCCAGGCCGTGGCCGCGCCCATCAGGCCCGCGCCGATGACGGCGATCACCGTACGGCTCCGGGGGTTCCGGGGATCCAGTCGGTGCCGGCGAGGGGGACGCGGGCCATGGCGGCGGACTCGATGGTGAGGGCGACCAGGTCTTCGGGTTCCAGATGGTGGAGGTGGGCCTTGCCGCAGGCTCGGGCGAGGGTCTGGGCCTCCATGGTGAGGACGCGCAGGTAGTTGGCGAGCCTGCGTCCGCCTTCGACCGGGTCGAGGCGGGTGGCGAGTTCCTCGTCCTGGGTGGAGATGCCGGCCGGGTCGCGGCCGTCCTGGAAGTCGTCGAAGTAGCCTGCCGCCGAGCCGAGTCGGCGGTACTCGGCGTCATGGCGCGGATGGTTGTCGCCGAGGGCGATCAGCGCGGCGGTGCCGATGGCGACCGCGTCCGCGCCGAGCGCGATCGCCTTGGCTACGTCTGCGCCGGTGCGGATGCCACCGGAGACGATGAGTTGAACCTCGCGGTGGACGCCGAGTTCCCGAAGTGCCTGTACCGCCTGGGGAATCGCGGCCAGAGTGGGGATGCCGACGTGCTCGATGAACACCTCCTGCGTGGCGGCGGTACCGCCCTGCATGCCGTCGACGACCACGACGTCGGCGCCTGCGTGGACGGCGAGTTTCACGTCGTAATAGGTGCGTGTGGCGCCGACCTTGACGTAGATCGGCTTCTCCCAGTCGGTGATCTCGCGGAGTTCGCCGATCTTGATGGTGAGGTCGTCGGGGCCGGTCCAGTCGGGGTGACGGCAGGCGCTGCGCTGGTCGACGCCGACGGGCAGGGTGCGCATCCCGGCCACGCGGTCGGTGATCTTCTGGCCGAGCAGCATGCCTCCGCCGCCGGGCTTGGCGCCCTGGCCGAGGACCACTTCGATGGCGTCGGCCTTGCGGAGGTCGTCGGGGTTCATGCCGTAGCGGGACGGCAGGTACTGGTACACGAGGTGCTTGGACTGGCCGCGCTCCTCCGAGGTCATGCCGCCGTCGCCGGTGGTGGTGGAGGTGCCGGCCGCGGTCGCTCCGCGCCCGAGCGCTTCCTTGGCGTTGGCGGACAGGGCGCCGAAGCTCATACCGGCGATGGTGACCGGGATGTCCAGGTGCAGCGGGTACTTGGCGTTGCGGGTGCCGAGGACGACGTCGGTGTCGCAGCGCTCGCGGTAGCCCTCCAGGGGGTAGCGGGACATGCTGGCGCCGAGGAAGAGCAGGTCGTCGAAGTGCGGGAGCGGGCGTTTGGCGCCCCAGCCGCGGATGTCGTAGACGCCGGTCGCGGCGGCCCGTTGGATGGCGTGGATGGTGGCACGGTCGAAGGTGGCCGACTCGCGCAGGCCGCGGGATGCGAAATCCATACCCATATCCATCTCCATAGGGGACCAACTCCTTCAGTACGCCGTCGAGTTGTCGAACTTGAAGTGGTACAGCCGCCGGGCCGAGCCGTAGCGGCGGAAGTCGGCGGGGTCCTCGTCGAAGTCCGCCGCCTTCAGCAACTCGGCGAGTTCTACGAGGTGTTCGTCCCGCAGCTCCTTCTCCACGCAGTCCGCGCCGAGGGACTTGACCGTCCCCTTGACGTAGAGGCGGGCCTCGTAGAGGGAGTCGCCGAGGGCGTCACCCGCGTCGCCGCAGACGACCAGCCGTCCCGCCTGTCCCATGAACGCGCTCATGTGGCCGACGTTCCCGCCGACGACGAGGTCCACGCCCTTCATCGAGATCCCGCACCGGGCGGCCGCGTTGCCCTCGATCACCAGCAGGCCGCCGTGTGCGGTGGCCCCGGCGGACTGGGAGGCGTCGCCGCGCACCCGGACCGTGCCGGACATCATGTTCTCGGCGACCCCGACTCCGACGTTGCCGTGCACGGTGACCGTGGCGTGCTGGTTCATTCCGGCGCAGTAGTAGCCGACGTGGCCCTCGATGTCGACGGTCACCTCGTCCTTGAGACCGCAGGCGACGCTGTGCGCGCCCCTGGGGTTCAACACCCGCCAGGACGGCGCCGGTTGCGGGGCGTGCAGCGCCTGGTTGAGATCGCGCACGGTGGAGGCCGCGAGGTCCACCACCGTGGCCTCGGTCAGCGTCGCCATACGTACACCTCTTCCGGCTCGGGTTCGAAGATACGGGCGTGCTCGATGCCCGGCAGGACGTCCAGGGCGCGGTACTCGGAGGCCATCGCCACCCAGGCGTCGGTCTCGGCGACCAGGGCGGGCTTGCAGGCGATGGCGTCGCGGACGACCGCGAAGGTGTCGGCCGTGGAGACCAGCAGCGTGTAGAAGCCGTCGAAGCGCTCGCACAGCAGCCGCAGCGCCTTCTCCAGGTCGGCGCCCTGGGCGAGTTGGTGGGCGACGAAGCGGGCGCCGACCTCGGAGTCGTTCTCACTGTCGAACTGCACTCCCTGGGCGCGGAGTTCGCGCCGGATGGTCGCGTGGTTGGCGAACGACCCGTTGTGGACCAGACATTGACCGGGGCCGACGGAGAAGGGGTGCGCGCCTTCGGGGGTGACGGCCGACTCCGTCGCCATCCGGGTGTGGCCGACGCCCTGGTGGCCGGTCACGCCCGCGAGCCCGAACGAGTCGGCCAACTCGACCGGATGTCCGGTGCCCTTGAGGACGGCGAACCGCTCCCCCGAGCCGATGACGGTGGCCTGCGGCAGCGCGGTCGCCACAGTGGCGAGCAACTCGGCGACGGAGGTGTCCGCGTGGACCACGGTCGTCGCGTCGGCCGCGACAACCACCGCGCTCGGCAAGGCGGTTGACGCCTCCTGCGGGGTGACTCCCAGCAAGGAGACGACGGCACGCCCGGGTGGTGACAGACGCGGGTCGCCGTAGACCGCGACGCCCGCCGAGTCCGGGCCGCGTTCCACGGCCTGGCCCAGCATGGCGGTGAGCAGTTCGCCGAGCCGGGGTTCGAAGGCGGGCTCCCGCAGATGGAGCCCGACGATTCCGCACATGCGGCTCTCCTCTCGTGAGGGGCGGGGACGGGTCAGAAGGCGGTGAGGTAGCGGTCCAACTCCCAGGCGCCGACCGTGCCGTGCCAGTCGAAGAACTCCTGGCGCTTGACCTCGCCGAAGTACGCGCTGACGCCGGGTCCGGCCGCGTCGAGGGCGCCGCCGATCACCGGGTCGGCGGCCAGTGCCTCCACGGCGTGCAGCAGGGTCGGGGGCAGTTCGGGGCGGGCCGCGGTGGCCGCCGCGTCGCCCGGTTCGCCTGGGTCGAGGGCGCGCTCGATGCCGTCGAGTCCGGCGGCCAGGGCCGCGGCCGCCGCGAGGTAGGGGTTGGCGGAGCCGTCGCCGCCGCGCAGTTCGACGCGGTCGCCGTCGGGGACGCGGACGAAGTGGGTGCGGTCGTTGCCGCCGTAACCCGCCCTGCGGGGTGACCAGGTGGCGCCCGAGCGGGTCGAGACCGCGCCGGTCCGCTTGTACGAGTTGACGGTGGGCGCGATGACGGCCTGGAGGGCACGGGCGTGGTCGAGGATGCCGCCGACGAAGGAGTAGGCGAGCGGGGACAGTCCGAGGCCCCGGGGGTCGGAGGCGTCGGGGAAGGCGGGTTCGCTCCCCCGCCACAGCGACAGGTGCATGTGCATCCCGGAACCGGTGCGGTCGGTGAACGGCTTCGGCATGAACGTGGCCGTCATGCCCCGCTGTTCGGCCAGCACCGACACCAGGTACCGCATGGTGATGACCCGGTCGGCGGTGGTGAGGGCGTCGGCGTAGGCGAAGTTCTGCTCGAACTGGCCGTTGCCGTCCTCGTGGTCGTTGGCGTAGTTGCCCCAGCCGAGGGAGTTCATCGCCTTGGAGACGGCGGTGAGGTGGTCGTACATCCGGGTCAACCCCCGGGCGTCGTAACAGGGTTGGGCGGCGGTGTCGCGGCTGTCGGCGACGGTGAGTGTGCCGTGTTCGTCGCGGTTCACGAGGAAGTACTCGATCTCGGCGCCGACCGCGAGGGACAGTCCGCGTTCGGCGGCGCGGGCCAGTACGGCGCGCAGGATGACGCGGGGCGCGTACGGCCAGGGCTTGCCCTCGACGTGCGGGTCGCAGTGCACGAGGGCGAGTCCGGGGCGTACGAAGGGCAACGGGGTGTAGGAGGCGGCGTCCGGGAGCGCGATGACGTCGGGGTCGCTGGGCTGCTGGCCGAGCGCGCCGGCGGCGTAGCCCGCGAATCCGACGCCGTTGGACTGGAGTTCCTCGACCGCCTCGACGGGGACGAGTTTGGCGCAGGGCTTGCCCGCGAGGTCGACGAAGACGGCCAGGACGAACTCGATGCCGTCCGCGCGGACTTGGGCGGCCAGGTCGGGAGTGGGCTCGCTCGTCGATGCCGGGTCGGTGGTCGTGGGCCGTTCCGCTGCGGTGTCCATCACCATGGGGGCTCCCAGCATCCGGGGTTTCCTGGAGTGAATCTCGATTTCTCCCGAGGAAACCGTGCGGGCATTACCGAGCCGTTTCCCGCGCGGAAGCAGCCTGTTGCCAACTGCCGGGCGGGGACGCCCGGGACGCAGGAGCGATCTCCGGTGATGAATATGGCGTTCTCAATTATCGAGAGGTAGCCTCTCATTCGATCGCCACAGCTCGTTCCGTCTCGCCGGGGAGGCCGTCATGGCAGGCACGATGCAGGGCAAGGTCGCCGTGATCAGCGGAGGTTCGACCGGTGTGGGGCGTGCCGTCGGGTCGCTGCTCGCGGAGAACGGAGCGCGGGTGGTGCTGCTCGCCCGCCGTGCCGACCGGCTGGAGACGGCGGCGCGGGAGATGACGGGGTCGGTGCTGACGATCCCGACCGATGTCAGCAGCGGGGAGAGCGTCCGTGCGGCGTTCGCTCAGGTCGAGGAGCGGTTCGGGCAGGTCGACATTCTGGTGAACAGCGCCGGCGTCGCCCGGATCCGCACTATCGAGGAGACGACCGACGAGGACATCCACGCCTGCGTCGGCACCAATCTCCTGGGCCCGATCCACACGATCCGCTCGGCGGTGCCGCTGCTGCGGGCGGCTGGAGGTGGTGACATTCTCAACATCTCCTCCGAGATCACCCTGGACCACATGCCGTTGATGGCGATGTACGCGGCGAGCAAACACGGGTTGAACGGCTTCACCGCCGCGATGCACAAGGAACTGCGCGGCGACGGGATCCGGGTCGCCCTGGTGATCCTGGGCTCGATCTCGGACAGCGCCTTCGTCGAGAACTTCCCCGGCGAGGACCGGCAGCGCGCCGCGCCGGTGTGGGAGGCCGACGGCTATCTGACCAGGGTGGGAGCGATGAAACCGCTGCCTTCCGCGACCGTCGCCCGGGTGATGGTCCAGTTGCTCGGCACACCGCCCGAGGTCGTCCAGGACGTGGTGCACATCCGCCCGGCGGGCTGAGGAACACCCACGGGAACCCCAGACAGTCCTTACACCGGCCACGCACGGGCCATACACCCGCCTTGGGCACCCCATAAGCCGGCCTTATGAGGTCATAGACCGGACCCGCATACCGACTTAGGCTTGCCTTAGCTTAGGCTTCCCGTCGAGTCGCTTGTCATCGCTCGAAGGGAACCTGATCATGCCGCGCCCCCTGCGGGTAGCCATCGTCGGAGCCGGCCCCGCCGGGATCTACGCCGCCGACGCCCTGCTCAAGTCCGAGGTGGCCGCCGAACCCGGTGTGTCCATCGACCTCTTCGAGCGGATGCCCGCGCCCTTCGGCCTGATCCGGTACGGCGTCGCCCCCGACCACCCGCGCATCAAGGGCATCATCACCGCCCTGCACCAGGTCCTGGACAAGCCGCAGATCCGTCTCTTCGGCAACGTCGACTACCCGACCGACATCAGCCTGGACGACCTGCGCAGCTTCTACGACGCGGTGGTCTTCTCCACCGGCGCCACGGCCGACCGCGACATGTCCATACCCGGCATCGAGCTCGACGGTTCCTACGGCGCCGCCGACTTCGTCTCCTGGTACGACGGCCACCCCGACGTCCCGCGCACCTGGCCGCTGGAGGCGGAGAAGGTCGCCGTTCTCGGTGTCGGAAACGTGGCTCTCGACGTGGCCCGCATCCTCGCCAAGACCGGCGACGAGCTGCTGCCGACCGAGATCCCGGCGAACGTCCACGAGGGCCTGAAGGCCAACAAGGCGCTGGAGGTCCACGTCTTCGGCCGCCGCGGCCCGGCGCAGGCGAAGTTCTCCCCGATGGAGCTGCGGGAGCTGGACCACTCCCCGAACATCGAGGTCATCGTCGACCCCGAGGACATCGACTACGACGAGGGCTCGATCACCACCCGTCGGAGCAACAAGCAGGCCGACATGGTCGCCAAGACCCTGGAGAACTGGGCGATCCGCGATGTCGGCGACCGCCCGCACAAGCTGTTCCTGCACTTCTTCGAGTCCCCGTCGGAGATCCTCGGCGAGGACGGCAAGGTCGTCGGCCTGCGCACCGAGCGCACCGCGCTCGACGGCACCGGCAACGTCAAGGGCACCGGCGAGTTCAGGGACTGGGACGTCACCGGGATCTACCGTGCGGTCGGCTACCTCTCCGACAAGCTCCCCAAGCTCCCCTGGGACATCGACTCGGGCACGGTCCCGGACGAGGGCGGCCGGGTCATCCAGGAGACCGGCGAGCACCTGCAGTCGACGTACGTGACCGGCTGGATCCGGCGCGGCCCGGTCGGCCTGATCGGCCACACCAAGGGCGATGCCAACGAGACGGTCGCGAACCTGCTCGACGACCACGCCAACGGCCGTCTGCACACGCCCGCTTCGCCCGACCCGGAGGCCGTGGAGGCGTTCTTCGCCGAGCGGGACGTCCGCTTCACCACCTGGGACGGCTGGTACAAGCTGGACGCCGCCGAGAAGGCGCTGGGCGAGCCGCAGGGCCGCGCACGCGTGAAGATCGTCGAGCGTGAGGACATGCTCCGGGAGAGCGGCGCGTAGGCGTCGGCCGGTTGGCGTCGAAGGGCCCGGCGGGCGTACCGCCGGGCCCTTCGTACATCAGCGCACGGCCCTCCCGTACCGGGCGAACACGGTGTACCCCGGCTTCTCCACCTCCAGGCACTCCAGGTGCGCGGGCGGACCGTCCGCGGCGAAGAGCCGCTCGCCGGTGCCGACGACGGTCGGGAAGGTGATGAGCCGGTACTCGTCGACCAGGTCCTCCGCCATCAGCGTGTGGACGACGCTCAGGCTGCCCATGACGATCACCTCGCGCTCCTCGCGTTTCACGGTGTCGACGAGATCGCCGTCGAGGACGGTCGAGTTCGCCCACGCCGAGGCATCGGTCAGGGTGCGGGAGGCGACCAGTTTCGAAGCGGCGTTCATGCGGGCGGAGAACGGGTCGTCGCGGCCCGGCCACAGCCGCGCGAACGCCTCCCACGTGCCACGGCCGAGCAGCAGCACCCCGTCGCCCAGGGTGTCGGCCAGCCGGAACCTGTCGCCCTCGATCTCCTCGCGGCCGTAGCGGAAGAGCCAGCCGCCGTACGGGGTGCCGTCGGACCCGTCGGGGTCGGAGACGACCCCGTCCAGGGTGATGAACTGAATGACGGTGACGCTCATGATCCATGTCCTTTCGGTCGATGCTCACCGGTACGTACCGGCGGCAGCGGCCGAACTCATCGCGGCGGGAGCGGTCGATCCGGAGAAATCCGCGACGGCAGGCCGAAGGACGCCAGGACCTGCGGCTCGGTGAACACGACATTGCGGGTGACACGGCCGCCGGTGACCGTGAACACCTGGACGCTGTGCAGCCACCGGCCTCCGTCGGGGTCCGTCGCGTACGCGGCGAGCGCGGGCTGCGAGTTGGCCGCGATCGGCCTCAACGCCCAGTCCGTGCCCCGCAGTTCGAAGACCCTGCGCATGAACGCGCCGTAGTGCTCGGTGCCCCGGAACCAGAGCGGGACCGGCGGCATCTCCAGGACGACCGCGTCGGCCAACAGCCGTACGAGAGCGGGGACATCGGCCGCCTCGAAGGCCCGCAGGTAGCGGTCGATCACCTCGCGCGCCTCCCGGTCGTCCGGTTCGGCGACCGTGTGGTCGTCGCCGATGTCCGTGAGGGCGGCGCGGGCCCGCTGAAGCGTGCTGTTGACGGCCGGGACGGTGGTGTCGAGCTGGTCGGCGACCTCGGCGGCGCTGAACTGGAGCACCTCGCGGAGCACGAGCACGGCCCGCTGTCGCGCCGGAAGCCGTTGCAGGGCCACGACCAGGGCGAGCCGCATGTCCGTCCGCGCCTCCATGTCGTGGCGCGCGTCGGGGAAAGGCTGGAGCCAGGGGATGTCGGTGGCCGGGGTGAGCGGGGTCCCGGGGTCCTCGCCCGGCGCGCCGAGGCCGGACGGGAGGGGGCGGCGGGCCCGCCCTTCGAGAGCGGTGAGGCAGACGTTGGTGGCGATGCGGTACAGCCACGTCCGGACGGACGCACGGCTGGGGTCGTAGCGCTCGCGGGCCTTCCACGCGCGCAGCATCGTCTCCTGCACCAGGTCCTCGGCCTCGTGGAACGAGCCCAGCATGCGGTAGCAGTACGCCACCAACTCGCCCCGGTACGGCTCGAAGTCCACCCGTCCATCATGGCGTACGGGGCTGTTAACGTCCTCCGGTGTTCTCCCTTCTCGAACCCCCGTTCCTCTCCCGGCTGCGCGACGCGCGCCGGATCCTCGTCGCCGGTGCGGGCGGCGGCTTCGACGTCTACGCCGGGCTGCCGCTGGCCCTCGCGCTGCGCTCGGCCGGCAAGGAGGTGCACCTCGCCAACCTGTCCTTCGCCGACCTGTACGGCCTGGACCAGGACGTGTGGGTGGACCCGGATGTCGCCGCCATCGGCCCCGGCACACGGGCGCGGGGCGACTACTTCCCCGAGCGGTCCCTCGCCCGGTGGCTCGACCTGCACGACATGCCGTCCACGGTGTACGCGTTCCCGCTGACCGGTGTGCGGCCACTGCGGGACGCGTACCGCACGCTGATCGGGCATCTCGGCGGGGTCGACGCCGTCGTGCTGGTGGACGGCGGCACCGACATCCTGATGCGGGGTGACGAGCACGGGCTGGGTACGCCGGAGGAGGACATGGTCAGCCTCGCGGCGGTGAACGGGCTCGACGAGGTGCCGGTGCGGCTGGTGGCGTGCCTCGGCTTCGGCATCGACGCGTATCACGGGGTCAACCACGCGCTGGTGCTGGAGAATCTGGCCGCGCTTGAACGCGAGGGTGCCTATCTCGGCGCGTTCTCCCTGCCGCGCGAGAGCCGCGAGGGGCAGCTGTATCTCGAAGCTGTGGCCCACGCCCAGGAGTCCACGCCGGAGCATCCGAGCATCGTCAACGGTTCGGTGGCGGCGGCCGTACGCGGGGACTTCGGCGATGTCCGTTTCACCGAACGCACGCGTGGCAGCGAGCTGTTCGTCAACCCCCTGATGGCGCTGTACTTCTGCGTGGACGCGCCGGGGCTCGCCCGCCGCAACCTCTACCTCGACCGGCTGGAGAAGACCGCGCTCATCCGCCAAGTCAGCTCGCTCATCGAGGAGTTCCGCGACGAACTGCCCCGGCAGCGGCCACCGCGCGCGTATCCCCACTGACCGACGGGCTCACCGCTGTCGTGGGTTCGCGGCGGCCGTTCATGACACGCAGGCTCACGACGGTCGTCGCGGCGAACGCGAGCATGCCGCAGCCGACGGCGACACCGGCGGACAGGGCCGTCAACCGGTCGAGGTCCAGGGTGTGTCGGAAGACCGGAGCCGCGCCGACCGACAGCACCGGGGCCAGGCACAGGGCGGTCAGATGCAGCCGCCACTCTTCCCGCGCCCAGGGCCGCCCCTGATGCCCGGCGCGGCGGGCGCCGATCGCCATCACGGCCCAACTCGCCGCGTAGGGAAGGAGATAGGCCCACAGCAGTCGCCGTCCGGTCGCGCCGAAGTCGAGACAGGACCAGGCGATCCACAACAGGGCGGCCGCACCGGCGAGTTGGGCCACGACGAGCACGGGCAGCGGCGCCCAGGACCCCGACACGCCCTCGACCGTCGTACGGCGGTCCCGTGCGCGTGCGGCGATCAGCGCGCCGAGCGTGACCACCGCGCCCAGGTGCATGATCGCCACCTGGTTGATCTGCTCCATGGTCAGACCGGGCAACAGCCTTGGCAGGAAGCCCCATTCGAGGCGCAGCAGCGGTGCGGTGAGGAGGAACGCGTAACAGAGGAGCATCCAGCGCTGGTGCAGGTCGAGGAGTCCGCGGACCGCGGCGAGCATGCCGAAGGTCACGCTCATGACGGTGCCGACCAGGAGGGTGGCGAGCACGATCCAGAACGCGGGGCCGCTGAACGCGTCCTCGGGGGCCGTGCGCGCGAGGTAGATCCCGGCGCCGGCCATCGAGACGTACACCGTGACCGCGAAGACCACGCCCAGCGTGCGGTGCAACCGGGTGCGGCGGCGGGCGGCGGTCAGGAGTTGGGCGGGGCCGAGCAGCATGAGGGCGCCGCCGAGGACCGAGTGCACGATCATCGGCACGAGGCTGTGGCGGTAGGGCGCGATCCGGTTGGAGAGGGCGTCGGTGACGTAGTGCGGGGAGACGACGCGGCCCATGACCCACTCGCCGAGGGCGGGGGCGCCGGGGCGGGCGTAGGGCCACAGTTCGGTCATCGCGATCGGCGCGTAGGCCAGGCACATGACCGTCACCGCGATCATCGCGGCGCGGCGCCAGGTGCTGTTCGTCGGACGACGCACGGCGGCCCCCTGCTGGCTCACGGCCTCGACCCGGCCCTCGATGGTCTCGTCTGGACCATCGAGACGGTAGAGGCGGCCACCGCCGTGGTCAACGGTCCTGCGTGCGTTCGTCGCGGTGCCGCGCCCACTCCCAGAAGTCGATCATCATCCGCTCGTACCGGATGCCGAACTCCAGCGCCTCGCGCTGTCCCGGGGCCAGTAACTCGCCTAACTCACCTACCCCGCCGACGAGTTCCTCGTAGCCGCGCAGGGTCTTCTCGTGCTCGCCGAGCTGGGCCGGGGCGAGGACATCGGGCCGGCCGCCGAACCAGAGCTTGAGAATGCCGCGCTCCCTGGCCTCGACCGGCACGAACTCCGGGTCGTCGAGCCAGCCCCGCAGGACGGCCAGGCCCTGGCCGGTGAGGGTCAACACCCGTCGGTTACGGCCGCTTTCGCGCCGTACCTGGGACAGCAGCCCGCCTTCCAGCAGCCGGTCGCACTGCGCGTACACCTGTGCGTGCGGCATCGACCAGAACGGCGCGACGGTACGCGCGGCCTCCGTCTTCACGTCGTACGGGCTCGCCTCGCCCAGTTTGTCGATGATGCCGAGGACGAAGAACGAGGAGGTGGTCAGCCGCACGTCAGACATGCGTCGACCGTATCGCGGTGTCGAACGAATACTTGGGGTCCGCAAATGATGTGAACTGCCCCACGACGGGTAGTTCTTAACTCAGCGCCTCTTCCGCGTGAACACCTCCACCGCAAAGGAACTGTGGTCTTGGCTCTCGCGTACCCTGACGCCCCGTCAGCCCGTCGACCCGGGCGTACCTGGACTATTCGCATCACCGGTCACCGCGACCGCACCGCCTCGGTGAGCTGCTCCTCCGAGTGCGGCATGCCGGCGCGGTCGCGCGACCTCGCGGCCCTGCGCCGCTTCGCCGAAGCCCATGCGGCGGCCCACGTCAGAGCGGCGACCGTACGCCCCGACGCGGCCTGCGGCTGCCGTCGCCAGCGGTGCGCGGCGCACGAGGGGACCCGGGTCGACTGCTCGGGCTCGGTGCTGCTCGTGCTGCGCCACGATCCCGCGGTCGGCCAGGTGTGGACCCTCGCCGAGGTCTGCGCGGCCTGCGCCTCGCTGATGACGCACACCCGCGTCGTCGGCAAGCCGGTGCCGCGCACCCGGCCGCCGCGCACGGAGACGGTCGTACCCCTGGAGGTGCCGTCCGCGACGAGCGCGCGTCCGGTTCCGGCCGGGTTCAGCGCGCCCGCGCCCGATCCGGGCGCCCCGTCCCGGCCGAGCCACGCGAACAGGCGCCGGGGGCGGTGAGGTCCGATGGCACACGGACGGGACCCGCCCCGAGCGGATGGTGGGCGGGTCCCGTCCGCCCCACCATTCTGAGGACCGGGCCATGTCAAATGCACGCGTGAAACCCGTCCTCCCGGAGTGAACGGATCACACCCCGCGCGTAAGCTCACGCGGTGTCCCAGGAAAATCGGGCATACGAGACGGTACGACCCCTGCTCGACCCCCCGCTTGACCCGCCAAGATCTCCCACGGGGATACTGGTGGGTCAGCACCGCACCCGCCCGCAGATTGGCCTATGTCGAACTCCTCCACAGCTCCGCCCACGATCCCCCACACGGTGTGGCTGGCTCGCGGCCGCCACATCGGGTCCGACGACGCCGGGGAGGTCGTACGGCGACAGCTGCAACGGCTCAAGGACCGCGAGGTCGTCGACGACCACCTGGAGCCGGACGCGGACGACGATCCACCCGCTCCTGAGCGGGTGTTCGAGGCGCGGTGGCGGGTCGAGGGGACGGTGACCGTACGGGCCCGGTTGACGCTGCCGTCCGCCCCGGAGCCGGATTCACCCTCCGCCTCGTCGGCGTCCTCCGCGCCCGAGGGGCAGGAGTGGATCCTGGTCGCGGAGGCCGAGCGGGTCTGGGATCCCCGGTGGCCCTCCCCCGCGACCATGTTCTGGCCCGAGGACCCGGAAGACCCCGGGAACGCCGACGCCGACTGGGACCATGCGACGGTTCCGGGGCTGCGCTTCCGGCGGGTCAATCCGCTGCCTTCCGACGAGAAGGATCTACGGCGGCTGTTCCGGAGCTGCGCGCAGGACGGCTGGGGCATCCATGTCGTCGTGCACGAGGCCATGACCCCGGACGCGCACGGCCGGCTGCCCCTGGCACGGCTGCTGCCCGCGAGTCTTCGGCACTGTGTGGTGGAGCACCGGGCCACGCCCGACCAACTACGCTCCGTCAACTACGCGTTGCTGCGCGAGTTCGACTTCCAGGTGCCGCGCGGGGGTGCGGTGGTGCTGCCCACCAGTCCCGTGGCTCCCTCCTACGACGTGAGCGACTTCTCCGTGCGCAGCGTCTTCCTCGACGGCTCCGAGCCCACCGACCTCGTGGACGTGCTCTGCCGCTACGCCGCTTCCGCGCGTCCACTGCCTGAGGGCGGCGAGGAGGCGGTCACCGCGCTGCGGGAGCGGTGGAGCCTGATGACGCCGGCGGAGGAACTGGCCCGGGAGCGCAGGCTCGTGACGATGTACGCCGAGGCGCTGGAGGCGATGACCAAGTCCCGCGACCTGTACCGGGAGTCCGCGGACCGGGCCAACGAGGCGCTGGCCGCGCTGCGCGAGTCCGCCGGTGCCGCGTCCGGGTTGCCTCCGCAGTCCGCCGGGTCGTCGCCGTTGCAACGGACGTTCGGTCGACTGAGGGACGCGACGAAGGGGCTGCGCGCCGCGCCGCCGACCGAGAGCGACCGCGATGATCCTCCGCGTGACGGCGGTAGGTCGGCCGAGGAGCGGTAGCGGCCGGACCCGGGTCGGATGACTTTCGGGACCATCAGTGGTGACGCGTGCCTGGGTACCGGAGCGGCGAGGGTGAAAATGAACCACAAGTGGTGATCACCGCCCACGCGTCCCCGCCGCTCTCCGGCCTAGCTTGGCGGCATGCCGATGCAACCCTGGTTCCGCGATGCCAAGTTGGGCATCTTCGTCCATTACGGGATCTACGCCGTCGACGGTGTGCCGGAGTCCTGGTCGTTCTACACGGGCAAGGTCCCGCACGATCAGTACATGCGCCAGCTCGACGGGTTCACCGCCGCGCGCTATGACCCGCGGGCGTGGGCGGGGCTGTTCGCGCGGGCGGGTGCCAAGTACGCGGTGCTGACCGCACGTCACCACGACGGAGTCGCCCTGTGGAACTCGGCCCACGGCGACCTGGACGTGGTCCGCCGGACCCCGGCGGGCCGGGATCTGATCGGGCCGTACACCGAGGCGCTGCGCGAGGAGGGTCTCAAGGTCGGCCTGTACTACTCCCATTCCGACTGGAACCACCCCGACTACGCCAGCACGGTGCACCCTGACCCGCCCGACACGGACATGCGCGCCAACCTGTACGCCTCCGCACGGCCCGGCCACGAGGACCCGGCCGCCTGGGCCCGCTATCTCGCCTACCGCGACGGCCAGGTCGGCGAGTTGGTCGACCGTTTCCGGCCCGACCTGCTGTGGTTCGACGGCGAGTGGGAACGCAGCGAAGAGCAGTGGGGCATGCGGGAGTTGGCCGAGCTGATCCTCGCGGGCAACCCCGACACCGTCCTCAACGCCCGCATGCTCAGCTACGGCGACTACGCGACGCCCGAGCAGGGGGTGCCGCTGCAAGCCCCGGACGGGCCTTGGGAGTTGTGCCTGACGGTCAACGACTCGTGGGGTTTCCAGCACGGGGACGAGCACCACAAGTCGGAGCGGCAGCTGGTGCGTTACTTCACGGAGACGATCGGGATGGGCGGCAATCTGCTGCTCGACGTCGGCCCGAAGGAGGACGGGACGATAACGCCCGCGCAGGTCGAGCGACTTGAGGGGCTCGGCGGGTGGATCGCCCGGCACTCCGAGGCGGTGTACGGCACCGTCGCCGGCCTGCCCGCCGGCCACCACTACGGCCCCAGCACCCTCTCCGCCGACCACCGCACCCTGTACCTGGTGTGCTTCGACCCACCACGCGAGTCGGTGTCGGTACGCGGCCTCCGTACGCCCGTCAAACGGGTCACGGTCCTCGGCACCGGCGCCGAACTCGCCCACGACGTCATCGGCGGTTTGGGCGACGTGCCGAGGACCGTGACCCGTTTG
>NZ_JAENRY010000126.1 GCF_016612545.1 Streptomyces sp. MBT65
GTTGGTCGCGGCGACCGCTGCCGTGTCGGGGCCGAGCTTGCGCTGGCGCTGGTCGATGTCGAGGGCGAGCTGGCCCTTGATCGTCCAGTACGGCAGCGCGAGGCGGCCGCCGGTCAGCGCCGGAGTCGCGGCCGGGGTGTTGGTGCTGTCGGAGCTGGTCACGCGCACCATCCGGTCCACGCCCAGCAGTTGGACGTACGCCCACACGTCGTGCACTCCGCGCTCCAGCGGACGGCCGCCCGCCAACCGCTCGGGGTCCAGGGACAGTTGCCCGGAGGCGATCACCTGCGAACGGCCGTCCCCGAGGGACTTCAGCCGTACCTCCAGGTCGCCCTCCGGGTACCACCAGTCCTCGCGGTCGCGGTCCTTGACGACCAGTTCCGCGTACGCCAGCCGGAAGGGGTCGGGGACCTCCCAGCCGTCCTCCGTGCCCGGTACGCCGGCCAGCAACTCCGGGTCCAGGTACTGCTTTCCGTCCCGTTCGACGAGGGTCAGGGGCTCGCCGTCGCCGCGCAGGAGGTCCAGCGTGACGTCGGCTACCAGGCGGCCGTCCTCCCAGCGCAGGTCGCCGATCGTGCTGTGGGGCTTCACCTCGCGGATACGTTCGGCGAGCGTCACGGCGCCGTCGAAGTCACCGGCTTCGAGCAGCGTGGCGCGCAGGCGGGAGACGGCGGGGAGGCCTTCGCGCACGGCCGCAGGGAACTCCTCCAGGGCCACTTCCCGCGCCGCCTCGAAGCGCTGGCGCTGCTCCGCCGGGTCCTCGCGGAGGATCTCGGGTTCGCGGGTCCGGGAAAGGATCTCCACGTGGTAGAGGCGGTGGAGGAGGCGGTTCTGGAGGGCGTCGATGTCGTCGGACGCGGGTGTCCCGTCCTTGATCTGGCGGACGATGGTGCGGGTGTTGGGCCAGAAACCGTGGCGTGGGTTGAAACGGTGCTGGGTGTTGTTGCCGCCGTCGTCCCGCTTCATCCAGTAATAGACGGGATAGTCGGCGAGAATCGAAATGCGCTCGGCCTTGAGATAGGCGGCGCTGACGAAGGCGAGATCCTCCAGAATCCAGGGCCCTTCGGGGAATCGCAGCCCGTGCTCCTCGATGAACGCGCGCCGGAACATCTTGTGCGGCGACATGCTCTGCGTCAGCTCGTCGTTCTCGATCGTGCAGGCGTCCACCGTGTGCCGGAACAGTCGCCGGGGCCGCACCATCGTGCTGGACATCTTGCCGAGGACGACGTCCGCGTCGTTCCGCTTCGCATGCTCGTACAGCCGCTCCAGGGCCTCGGGCCCGAGCGTGTCGTCGTGGTCGACGAACTGGATGTACTCGCCCTTGGCGTGCTTCATGCCGAGGTTGCGGGGAGCGCCCGGCCAGCCCGAGTTGGGCTGGGTGTGCACCTGGACGTTCGGAGCCTCGGCGGCGATCTTCTCCAGGCGGCTGAGGGTGTCGTCGGTCGAACCGTCGTCGACGTAGATGACCTCGTACTCGTCGGCCGGCAGGCTCTGCCCCAGCAGCGACGGCGCGCACTCGTCGATGTATTTCCCGGTGTTGTACACCGGAACGATCACGCTGACTTTGACTCTCGGCATTTCACCGACCCTACCTGTCGGTGAAGGCTCGGTGAACTGTCGGCTTACAGACTTGCCTTGAGATGTGAGCGGTGCGGCTTTCGCGCCAGAGGTGAAGATGGTCACACTCTGTGTGATTGCTGTGTGCAGCCAGTTTCCCGAATAGCCTTGACGTCCTTTATTTAACTCGTATTTAGTCTCCTCTTACGTCATTCACGGGGTGGCCTTACCTGGTCTTACCCGGAGGGCCAACGAGGGGTGGGGTGTGCGTACGCGTACGCATTTGGCCGGGGGGCTGGCCGGTTTGGCCGGTCTTTTCCTGGCCGCTATGGGGGTTGTGACACTGGCATCGCCACCGGCGGTGGCTGCCACGTGCACGGCGGGGACATCGAACGACTTCAACGGCGACGGCGTGACCGACACGGTGCTCGCGGACCCGGACGCCACGGTGAACGGAGCCCAGAAGGCCGGGCTCGTACGCGTGGTCCTCGGGGGCGGCAAGGGGGTGTCCGAGATATCCCAGGCCACCACCGGAATGTCCGCGACGCCGGAGGCGGGTGACGGCTTCGGATCCTCCTACGACACGTACGACGTCGACGGTGACGGCTGTACCGACCTGGTGGTGGGAACGCCGTTCGAGGATGTCGTGAAGAGCGGCGTGAATCTTGTCGACGCCGGGGCGATCTACGTCGTCCATGGCACCCCCACCGGTATCGGTGCGGGTTCCGCGATCACCGCGTACACCCAGGCGAGTTTCGACTCGAACAGTTCGACCGAGGCGTACGACTGGTTCGGTTTCGCCTTGAAGTCCGGCGCGAACGCGAGTGGCACGCCGTATCTGGTCGTCGGGGTCCCCGGTGAGAACGTCACCGTGGGCAGCACCACCTACGGGGACGCGGGTTGCATCGAGTACTCCCAGGGCAGCACCACGATCGGTGTGAGCGAGAAGGATCCGGGGGTGCCCGGCGAAGTCGAGACGAACGACAAATTCGGCTACTCGCTGGCCGGGACCAACCGCTACTTCGCGGTCGGCAGTCCGGGAGAGGCCATCGGTGACGAGGAGTTCGCCGGCGGGGTGGCGGTCTTCAGCCACACTCTCTCAAGTGGCATGCCCACGCCACTTCTGGGCCTCGACCAGAACAGCACCGGGATCACCGGAACGGCCGAGGCGGGCGACGGCTTCGGCAGTTCGGTCTCCATGACCGGTTACCGGCCGAGCGACCAGACGTACAACTCGGACGTGCTGCTCGCCATCGGGATGCCGGGCGAGGACATCGGGACGCTGGCGGACGCGGGCGGGATGCTGGTCGTACGCGTCCAGCCGTCCGGCGCGTTCACCCAGATCGCGGCGGCGGACGGCAACGCGACGGATGCCGAGGGCGACGCCGCCGCCGGTGACTTCATGGGCCAGCGGGTGGCGATCGCCAACACCGATACCACCGTCGTGACCGTCTCGGCCAATGTCCGTCTCGCCGTCGGCGAGCCCGGCAAGGACACGGCCACGGTCAAGGACGCGGGCGCCGTCCACATCTTCCGGCCGCTCGACACGGCCATCGGCGCGGCCGACAAGGAACTCACCCGGGGCTCCGGGCTGCCCGGCACCGCGACGGCCCGGGACTACACGGGCATCGCGCTCGGCGCGGGCAACACCAACCTCTATGTGGGCGTGCCCTACAGCAAGGCTTCGGCCACGTCGAAGGGCGTCCTCTACGTCACGCGCTGGACGGACGTCGACGGCACCACGAGCGTCGGCACCACCACCTACCAGCCCGGCGCGGGCGGTTTGCCCGACGCGGGCATGGCACTCGGGGCGATCCGATGAGCGCAGGACCGAGGAGAAGAGAGCACAGCGCAATGAGCACGCGGACAAGACCCGCACGCCGCCGCCCCCTGATCGCCGCCGCCATCGCGGCCCTGCTGACCCCGGGCCTGATCGCCCTCCCCGCCCCCGCCGCCGAGCGGACCGCGGCGGCCGGTACAAGCGGCACCGAGGCGAGCGACACGTCGTCCCTCTCCCCGACCGCCGCCCAGACCAAGGCGAGGAAGTCCGGCAAGGCCGTCGAGATCCAGAGCCTGCGCGACGAGCGCAGCACCACCGTCGCCAACCCCGACGGCACCTTCACGACCTCCCAGTACGTCCAGCCCGTCCGCACCCGCGTCGACGGCCGTTGGACGGACATCGACACCACACTGGTCAAGCAGAAGAACGGGACCTACGCCCCGAAGGCCGCGCTGTCCGCGATGGCCTTTTCCGGCGGCGGTGACACGACGTTCGCCGAGATCGAGAAGGACGGGCGTTCGCTCTCCCTCGACTGGCCCGGGAAACTCCCGAAGCCGACGATCGACGGCTCGACCGCGACGTACAAGAACGTCCTGGACGGAGTCGACCTCAAGGTCACCGCGAGCGCCGAGGGCTTCTCGCACGTGCTCGTGGTCAAGAACGCCGAGGCGGCGGCAGACCCTGAGCTGCAACAGCTCCAACTCCCGCTCGACACCACGTCGTTGGACCTGAGCGAGACCGCGGGCGGCGGCCTGGAAGCCACCGACCCCGGCGCCGGGGGCGCCGTCTTCGAGGCACCCCAGCCGCTGATGTGGGACTCCAGCGACACCGTCGACTCCAGCGCTACGGCGACGACGGAACCCTCCGTCTCCCCGTCCCCGTCGGCCACGGGAACCGGTGCCGACACCGAGGCGGTCACGCCGCCCGACGGCGCACAGGTCGCCGACGTCGCCGTGGACGTCACGTCCGACACGATGACGCTCACCCCCGACGCCGGTCTGCTCGCCGGCGACGACACGGTCTACCCGGTCTACATCGACCCGGTGATCAAGACCGCCAACCGCAGCAGCTGGACCATGGTGTCATCGGACTCCCCGAGCGACTCCTTCTGGAAGTTCGACGACGACGAGGGCGTCGGCCTGTGCCCCTCGAACGTCTCGGTGCGCTGCTCCAGCAACTCCGACGTGAAGCGGCAGTTCGTCGCCGTCCCGACCGGCAGCTTCGAGGACAAGGACATCGTCAGCGCGGAGTTCGCGGTGACACAGGTCTTCACCTACAGCTCCTCGGCCCGTGATGTGCAGCTGGCCCGTGTCAACAGCACGGGCGCGAGCGCGATCAGCGCGTCGACCGACTGGTCGAACCAGCCCTCCTCCAAGGAGGTGATCGGCACCCAGTCGACCACGCAGACGGCGGGCTCCTGCACCTCGACCAACCAGAACGTCCGCTTCGATGTGACGGGCACCGTCCAGAAGGCCGCGAACGCCGGCTGGGACACCACCACGTTCCGCCTCAAGGCCGGCAGCGAGGCGGACACCTCGTACTGGCGCCGCTTCTGCGGCAACGCGCACCTCGAAGTGACGTACAACCGGCCGCCGTTGGAGCCGGTCCAGGACGACCTGCAGATGAAGCCCGGCGGCACGTGCGAGTACGGCAGTGCCACCGAGCACTACGTCACCGCCGCGCCGCGCGTCTCCGCCGTGATCCGGGACTACGACCACGGCGACACCGGCTCCAACTCGGAGACTCTGCAGGCCCAGTTCAAGGTCACCTGGACGGACAGCTCCGGCAACACGGTCACGCACTACGCGATGACCGCCAAGAAGACCACGGTGGACTCCAGTTGGAGTGAACAGACGGGCGTCGCCACGTTCTTCTACACCATCGGCAGCGATGTCTCGGGCGACGGCGAGGCGGGCTTCACCGTCCCGTCGAACACCACCGTCGCCTGGGCGGTGCGCGGTTACGACCAGCAGTCGTACGGGGCCTGGTCCACCGACGGTGACCAGACCCGCTGCGAGTTCATCTACGACACCAGCAAGCCCGCCTCGGCCACGATCACCTCGGCCACGTACCCGGACGACGAGGCCTGGCACGCGGGCGTCGGCGACTACGGGAACTTCACCATGGACTCCCCGTCGACCGACGTGACGGCGTATTCGTACTACTTCACCGGCCCGAAGGCCGACACCACGAAGAAGTCGGTCGCCGCCGAGTCCACCGGCGGTCCGGCGACCATCCGCTGGATGCCGCCGAGCGAGGGCACGTACGCCCTGCACGTGACCGCGGTCGACGGCGCGGGCAACGCGCAGAAGACGCCAACTGTCCATATCTTCCTGGTCAGTGACGGCCGCGCACCCGTGGCCGGCTGGACCCTCGGCGACGCCAAGGGCTCGACGAAGGCGGCCGGCAGCAGCGACACCCCGGACGCGACCGCCGGTTCCGGCGTGACCTTCGGCGCGGTGGGCCCGCTCGGCTCGACCGACACCGCCGCCTCCCTCGACGGCACCGAGAACGCCTACCTGGACTCGGGCACGGCCGGCGTCGACACCGGCAAGACCTTCTCCGTGAGCGCCTGGGTCATGCTGCCCACGCTGCCCACCTCGAACGTCACCGTCGTCAGCCAGGACGGCACCGCCCAGCCCGGATTCGAACTCGGCTACGAGGTCGACAACGCGTCCTGGGCCTTCCGCATCCCCGTCAGCGACATGGAGTCGCTCGGCTCCTGGAAGGTCTCGGGTGCGGCCGCCGTCGCCGGGAGCTGGACCCACCTCATCGGGGTCTACGACGCCGAACTCGGAAAGATGATGCTCTACGTCAACGGTGTTCTCGTCGCCGACGACGTGCAGGCCCGCCACACCACGTGGAGCGCGACCGGCGGTGTGCAGATCGGCCGCAAGCTCGCCCTCGACGGCTACGTCAACCAACTCAAGGGCAGCGTCGCCGACGTCAAGCTGCACGACCGGGTCATCCCGCCCACCGAGGGCCAGGAGCTCGGCGGCATCCAGCCGCACCAACTCGCCTACTGGCAGCTCGACTCGGCCACCGGTGGCGTCTCGCCGGAGACCGGCGGCGGTACCGGGCTGACCCTGGGCGGCGGCGCCTCCCTCTACGTACCCGACGACTCCTGCGACCCCGAGGCGGACCCGGACTGTCTGCCCCCGGCCGAACCCCTGTGGGGCGACGGGCACTTGGCCCTCAACGGCATCGACGCCTACGCCACCCGCGCGGCGACCGGACCGCTCACCGCACAGGACAGCTTCACCGTGACCGCCCGCGCTCGGCTCGCCTCGGCCAGCCCGACGGCGGACGAGACGGTGCTGTCGCTGACCGGTGCCAACGGCAGCGCGATCAAGGTCAAGTACGCTGCGGCCGCCGCCCGTTGGCAGCTCGTGGTGACCTCCGCGGACTCGGCGACGCCGGTCACCACCACGCTCCTGGACAATGCCGACCCGCCGAGTTCGCAGGGCGACGGCGACCACTTCGCGCTGGTCTACAACGCGGTCTTCGGAGACGTGCTCCTGTACGTCAACGGCACCGCGGTGGCCGACGCCTCCTGGGACAACACCTGGGACTTCTCCACGACGAGCCTCCAGGTCGGCCGCACGCTGACCGGGACTGCGGCGAGCGAGTACTTCTCCGGCGCCGTCGACGAAGTCCGCATGTACCAGGGCCCGTTGGACGCCGCCCTGGTGTCGCTCGTGACGGTGCTGCCGGGCGGCGCCAGCATCGACGAGTCCTCGGCCTGACCGGCCGTTCCCCTGATCAACTAGGAGAGTTGATGTCCCAGTCTCCCTGGTACCGGTCCGCGAGACCGGCCTGGCGGAGCGGCCGACGGCGGGCGGCGCTGGTCCTCGGACTGGCGCTGTCCATCGGTCTGCTCCCGCAGTACGCCCCCGTGGCCACGGCCGACACGGGCCTGACCAAGCCGAAGACGCAGACGGACCTCGACGACCCGGTCCGGGGCGAGAACGCCACCGCCAAGACCTTCAAGAAGACCGACCAGGCGAAGAAGGCGGCGGTCGAGAACGCCGACACGACGCACTGGCCGGCAGCGGGCAGCGCGGACGTCACCCTGTCCGCGAAGGCGACCAGGGCCAAGGGGCTGCCGGTGTCCGCCAAGGCGGCCGGTGGTCCGAAGGCGGCCGGCTCCGTCCGCGTCCAGGTCCTCGGCCGCAAGGCGACCGAGGCGGCGGGCGTCGACGGCGTCCTGTTCACCGTGGCCCGCTCGGACGGCGGCGCGGCCAAGGGCGCGGCCCAAGTCAGCCTGGACTACTCGGACTTCGCGAACGCCTACGGCGGCGGCTACGGCTCACGCCTCCAGCTCGTGCAGTATCCCGAGTGCGTCCTGACGACGCCCGAGAAGAAGGCCTGCTCGACCCCGACGTACCTGAAGAGCAGCAACAACCCGGCGAAGCAGACGCTCTCGGCGACGGTCCAGGCGGCGGCCGACACCTCGGGCCCCTCCAGTCAACTGCTGGAGGCGTCCTCCGACTCCTCCGCCACCGTCCTCGCGGCCACCGCGAGCAGCGGCGGCGAGGGCGGCGACTACAAGGCGACGAGCCTGGCCGCGTCCTCGCAGTGGGGGGTGGACACCTCGTCGGGCGCTTTCACGTGGAACTACCCGATGACGACGCCTCCGGTGCCCGGCGGCCTCCAGCCGACCGTCGGCCTGAGCTACAACTCCCAGTCGATCGACGGCCAGACGGCGACCACGAACAACCAGGGTTCATGGATCGGGCAGGGCTTCTCCTACGACCCCGGTTACATCGAGCGCAGCTACAAGGCCTGCGCCGACGACGGTCACGACGACACCAACGGCGACCAGTGCTGGGCGTACGACAACGCCACGATCTCCCTCGCCGGCGGCACCTCGGGCCGGCTGGTCAAGGACGACACGACCGGCACGTGGCGGATCAGCACCGACGACAACTCCAAGGTCGAGCACCTGACCGGCACCACCAACGGCGACAACAACGGCGAGTACTGGAAGATCACGACCGGCGACGGCACCCAGTACTTCTTCGGCCTCAACCAACTGCCCGGCTACGCGAGCGGCAACGAGCAGACGGCCTCCACCTGGACCACTCCGGTCTACGGCGACGACTCGGGCGAGCCGTGCTACAACGCGACGTTCGCCGACGCCTACTGCACCCAGGCCTGGCGCTGGAACCTCGACTACGTCGTGGACCCGCACGGTGACGCCATGTCGTACTTCTACGGCACCGAGACGAACTACTACACGCAGGGCCTGAAGACCACGGAGAACGGCAAGGCCTACATCCGCGGCGGCTACCTCAAGCGGATCGACTACGGTCAGCGCGCGGGCGCGGTGTACTCCACCAAGCCGGCCGCGCAGGTCGTCTTCACCACCGCCGAGCGCTGCATCGGCGACCTGACGGACTGCTCCGCCGGCGCGCTCACGGACTCCACGGCGACCGACTGGCCGGACGTCCCCTGGGACCAGAACTGCAAGGCCGACACGAAGTGCCCCGGCCAGAACTCCCCGACGTTCTGGACCCGCAAGGAACTGACGAAGGTCACCACGCAGATCCGCACCGGTGACGCGACGTACAGCCCGGTCGACGAGTGGAGCCTCACCCACCTCTTCACCGACAACGGCGACGGCTCCAAGTCCCTCTGGCTGAGCAGGATCGGCCACACGGGCAAGGTCGGCACCGATGTGTCCGTGCCCTCCGTCGAGTTGTACGGCATCCAACTCGCCAACCGCGTGGACACGACCGGCGACAACCTCCAGCCCTTCTACCGCTTCCGGCTCTCCGGCGTGAAGAACGAGACGGGCGGCGCGCTCAGCGTCAACTACGCCGACACCCAGTGCACGACGAGCAACGTCCCGGCCGAGGACTCCTCCACCAAGCGCTGCTTCCCGGTGAAGTGGGTCCCGCCGGGCGCCACGGACACCATCGTCGACTGGTTCCACAAGTACGTGGTCGCCTCGGTCGTCCAGACGGACCTCACCGGCGGCACCGCCGACCAGGTCACCTCGTACACCTACGGCGGTGACGCGGGCTGGCGCAAGAACCCGGCCGACGGCATCACCAAGGACGAGGACCGCACCTGGAGCGACTGGCGCGGCTACGGCAAGGTCACCGTCGTCACCTCCGACGGCACCAACTCCGCCGCCAACACCAAGAGCGAGCACGTTTTCTTCCGCGGCCTCGACGGCGACGTCGACAAGGACGGCGACTCCCGCTCGGCGACGGTCACCGACTCCAACGGCGTCTCCTACGCGGACACCGACTGGAAGGCCGGCCAGGAGCTGGAGACGATCACGTACAACGGCTCCGCGGTCACCGAGAAGTCGGTGACGGTGCCGTGGACGAACGTGACCGGGACCGAGACGCAGAGCTGGGGCACCTTCCGGTCCCGCTATGTGTCGACGGGGTCGACGGATACGTACACGGCCCTCGCGGTGGGCGGCTGGCGGCACACGAAGTCGACGACGACGTACGACGGCGTGACCGGTCGCGCGACCCAGGTCGACGACGACGGCGAGGTCGGCGTCGCCGACAACCAGTGCACCCGCACCGAGTACGCGGACAGCGCGAGCCTGCACATGTATGGGTTCGTGTCGCGGGTGGAGAAGGTCGGTGTCGACTGCTCCTCGACCCCCGACCGCACCAAGGACGTCATCTCCGACGACCTGACGTACTACGACGGTTCGACGACGCTGGGCGCGGCTCCCACCAAGGGCGACACCACGACGACCAAGCGGCTGTCCTCCTACAGCGGCACGACGGCGACGTACCAGACGACAGCCGTGATGACGTACGACGCCTACGGCCGCCCACTGGTGGCGAAGGACGCGACCACCGCGTCCTCCTCGACGACCTACACCTCGTCCACCGCCTACACGGACACCTACGGCCTGGCCACCAGGTCGACGGTCACCAACATCGACGGCTGGACCACCTCGACCGAGTACGCACCGCAGTGGGGCCTGGCGAGCGCCAAGGTCGACATGAACGGCAAGCGCACGGACCTCGCCTACGACGGCCTCGGCCGGCTGGTCTCGGTCTGGCTCCCGGACCGCGCCAAGGCGTCGAACTTCACCCCCTCCCTCACGTACGAGTACCTGGTGCGCGGGAGCGACGGGACGACCGCCGTCCACACGCAGAAGATCCAGAGCGACGGGACGACGTACGGCAGTGAATGGTCGCTGTACGACGGCTATCTGAGACCCCGTCAGGAACAGACGCAGGGCGAGGGCGGCGGCCGTATGGTCGCCGACACGCTCTACGACGGCTCCGGTCGGGTGGTGCAGGTCAACGACACCTACTACACCTCGGGTGCCCCGTCCTCCGCCCTGTTCGATCCGGTCCCCGACGACCTGGACGCGACGACGGTCACGCAGTACGACGGCGCGGGCCGCACCACGGCCTCGGTCTTCAAGGTCGGGGGCCTGGAGAAATACCGGACGACGTACGCGTACGGCGGCGACCGCGTCACGACGACCCCGCCGAACGGCGGCACGAAGACGACGGTCGTCACGGACGGCCGGGACCGGACGACCACACAGATCGAGTACCCGACGGACGGGGACGCGGTCACCACGTCGTACGGCTACAACGCGGCCGGCCAGTTGAAGCGGGTCACGGACGACGAGGGCAACAACTGGACCTACGAATACGACCAGTTGGGCCGCAAGAAGAGCGCCGTCGACCCCGACACGGGCTCGTCGTCGTACACGTACGACGATCTGGACCGGCAGACATCGGTCACGGTCAACGGCAACAAGACGTCCACGGTCTACGACGAGTTGGGCCGCGCGGTCTCGACCTGGCAGGGCGAGGCGACGACCGGCACCAGGCTCTCGGTGACGAAGTACGACACGATCGCCAAGGGCGAGCTGTACGGCGTCTACACGTACAAGGACGGCGCGGTCTACTCCTCGGTGACCTATCCGGTCCTCGACGAGACCAACGACTTCAAGCCGACCTCGACGAAGTACTTCCTGTCGAAGACGGCCGAGCCGCAGCTCGGCGGTACCTACGAGTACACGACCCAGTACAACCGCGACGGTTCGGTCAAGGGGGAGGGCCTGCCCGCGGCGGCCGACCTGTCCGGTGAGTCGCTGGGGTACGTCTACGACGAACTCCAGCGTCCGGTGGGTCTCAACTCGTCCATCGGAGGCCTGAGTTACGTAACGGACGCGTCGTACTCGCCGACGTCGAACCTGGAGGGGCTGGAGCTGTACACAGGTGAGTCCACGGCGAAGAAGACGTGGATCACCAACACCTACGAGGCGGGCACCGACCGCGTGGTCAACTCGCGGGTGGACGTCGAGGGCGCGTCGAGTGTCGCGTACGACGCCGACTACACGTACGACGCCGCCGGCAACGTCCTCTCGATCGCGGACACGCCGACCGGCGGCGCGAGCGACGTGGAGTGCTTCACGTACGACGGTCTTCAGCGGCTGACCGACACCTGGACGTCGTCGGTCACGCCGAACGGCGCGAAGGGCACGGGCAGTTCGGAGTCGGCCTGCTCCTCGGGGGCGTCCGCCGCGACGGTCGGCGGTGTCTCACCCTTCTGGACGGAGTACGGCTACGACACGCTCGGCAACCGCAAGAGCGAGACCCGGCACGGTCTGAACGGCGCGGCGACGTCCAGCCGCTCCTATGTGTACGGCGACGGCTCCGGCCCGAACGGCACGGACTCCGGCCCGCACACGGTGTCGTCGGTGACGACGAAGACCGACGCGACGGCCACCACCCCGCAGGTCACCTCCCGGGACTCCTACACCTACGACGCTTCGGGCAACACGGCGACGCGCGTCCTGGACGGCGACACCCAGTCGCTGGCCTGGGACAAGCAGGGCGAGTTGACGACGGTCACGAACGCCGACGGGACGGTGACGTCGTACAAGTACGACGCCGACGGTGAGCGGCTGATCCAGGACGCCCCAACGGAGAAGACGTTCTACCTGCCCGGTATGGAACTCCACTACGACAAGTCCACGGCGAAGGTCACGGCCACCCGGTACTACTCCTTCGGCGCCACGACGATCGCGATGCGGGAGGCGGACGGCGTCCACTTCCTCGCCTCGGACCACCAGGGCACGGCGGAACTGGCCGTCGACGCGAAGACGGGCACGACGACGCGCCGCCGCACGGACCCGTTCGGCAACGCGCGGGACTCTTCGTCGTCCTCCTCGACCGGCTGGGTGAACGACAAGGGCTTCGTGGGCGGCACGATCCAGGCGTCCACGGGCCTGACCACCCTGGGCGCGCGCGAGTACGACGCGGACACGGGCCGCTTCATCTCGGCGGACCCGATCGTCGACTACACGGACCCGCAACAGATCAACGGCTACGCGTACGCGAACAACAGCCCGGTCACCCTGAGCGACCCGAGCGGCCTGTGCCCGAAGGACATCTGCGACGGCTACGGCCAGAACACCGGGGATACGCAGTACGTGCATCCGGGGTCGTCCAGCACCGGGTCCAGCAAGACCCAGAGCGGCACCGGCTCCACGGACACCTACACCCCGGCCAGTGCGAAGGCGGACGAGGCCCGCGAGAAGGAGGACGCCGCCAAGCAGAAGGCGATCGCCATCGCCAAGGAACTCGGCAAGATCATCGCCGACGAGCTGGGGATCACGGACGCGCTGGACTGCTTCACGACGGGGAGCCTCGGTTCTTGCGGGGCGACTGCGGCGAACGTGGTGGGTTCCCTGATCGGCGGCGGCCCGCTCGGCAAGCTGTTCGCGAAGTATTTCTTCCGTGCCGACAAGGCGATTGCGCTGGGGAAGCGGATCGTCGGGCTGGGCAACAAGCTCTTGGACGGTTTCAAGGACTGGAAGAAGAGCAAGAAGGTGGCGGAAGCGGCCGAGAAGGCCGCTAGTTGTGAGGTGAGCAACAGCTTCACGCCGGAGACAAGGGTGGTGTTGGCCGACGGCAGCACCAAGAAGATCGAGGACGTGGACATCGGCGACAAGGTCCTTTCAACGGACCCTGAGACCGGTGAGACGAAGGCAGAGACGGTCACCGCCGAGATCAAGGGCGTAGGCCTCAAGCACCTCGTCCAGGTCACGATCGACGTCGACGGCGAACAGGGCTCGAAGACTGCATCGGTGACCGCGACGGACCAGCACCCCTTCTGGGTCCCGGAACTGGGCGAGTGGATCAACGCCACGAACCTCCACGCGGGTGAGTGGCTGAGCACCGACTCGGGTGTACGCATCCAGATCACGGCCGTGAAGCGCTGGACGACGCCGACGGCGACGGTTCACAACCTCACTGTCGGTGAGCTGCATACGTACTATGTGGTGGCGGGGGCTACCCCGGTCCTGGTTCATAATTCCGGTCCGTGCGTGGCGATGTCGTCCACTATCGGCGAGGACTCGCTATTGACTAAATCGGCGCAGCAGGCAGGGAAGAATCAGGATGTGCAACGAGACCTGGATCATCTGTTTGAACAGCTCTCCCATGGCAATATGAATCCAGGTAAGGGAAGCAAGGCGCTGACTGGTACTGACGTGACCTACGCGCGAGGGCAGAATGGTGGGCGGCTCTTCTTCCGGAATGTCGACGGTGCCATACAAATTGTCGGCAAAGCGGACAAGGGGAATGAGTCCAAGGTGATCGCGAGGCTGAAGCAACTCTATGGAAAATAATCATCGAGAGCTCGCGGAAGAGGACATCTATCATGTCGTCAAGGAGTCTGGGTTCACTGCGCTGTTTCTGCTCGGTGCCGATGACCGTTTGGAAACGGTAGAGGACGTCGATGCCGAGTTGCGACTCCCCGACGGTACCCGGTGGAGTGCAAGTTTCATGACTCTCGGTGCGATCGAAGTGGTGATGAAGCGATGGAGGAGCACTGGTGAGTACGGCAATGGCGCCTTCTTTCAGTGCTCTGATCTCGTGATTGTTCCCAAGGGTGGAGTGGCCGCCATGGTCGAGGCGTTCCGTGCGATCGTGACTGAGGGGGCGCAGGGAACTCTCGGCAAGTTGGAATAGCGCGGTTCTGTCCTTCTGTCGTACTGTTCCATGCATTCTGGAAGCTCCACCGAAATGGTTTTCGGTGGAGCTTCCAGCCGATTTGACGGAGTTCCTTTCGCTCCAAGGCTCACGGCCGATGACCTACCGGCCAGCCTCGGGTCAATGCACCCGCCCCTCAAAGCATTCCTGCCCGCCGCCCGTCGCGGGGCGGAAGCAGGAGTGGATCACGGTGCCGGGGCGGGTCACGGTCATCACGGTGTAGATGTACGTGTTCGCCTCCTTGGAGGTGCGGACGCGGGCGCCGCGCACGGGGCTCGTCCGGCCGCTCACATCCATCTCGATACGGTCGCCGATCCGCCCGCCCCACATCCGCGTCCAACTCGTCCCGCACTCGCCGCTGTGCCGCAGCTGCACATAGGCCCCGGTGGCCGTCCGGTACGTGCGCAGGGTGTCCGGCTGGGCGCCGCAGTGCATGGTCACCGGGCTCCTGCCCTCGCAGGTCGCCTCGCGACAGCGCGGCCCGCTGACGGACCCGGTCGAGGACGGGAACGAAGCCGCGGGTGAGGGGTGGTGGTGCGGGAGCAGCAGCAGGGCGACCACCAGGCCGCCCGCCAGCGCACACACCGACCCGAGGACCGCCAGGGCGGCCACGCCCCGGCGATGACCGGGGGACGCCGCTACCTCCGGCACCGGAGCGGGCGGGAGCGGCGGCGGGGGCGCGGTCACCCCCTCCGACGCGCCGCGGCCGCTCGTCTCCGCCTCCGCGATCTCCCACAGCGCGACACACCGGCCCACCGGCTCCCCGGCGAGCCGGCACAGCTCCTCCACCGCCTCCCTCGGCGGCAGGGTCTTGCCGTTCAGATACCGCTCCCACGACGACTTGCTGTACGGCGTCTTCGCGGCCAGCCCCGCCAGACTCAGCCCGGTGCGCGTCTTCAACTCCCGCAGGGAGGCGACCAGTTGGTTCATCCTCGGAGGGCTTTCCAGGTCTGCGGCCCGACCATCCCGTCCACATGGAGCCCCGCGCGCTTCTGCAACGCCTTGACCGCGCCGAAGGTCAGCGGACCGAAGTCCCCGTCGATCCCGCCCGGCGAGATCCCCGCCCGCCGCAGCAGACACTGCGCCTCGGCCACCTCCACCCCGTTGTTGCCGTACGCCACGGTGTCCTCCCGGGTACGGCTGTTCCCCGCGTACCAGAGCCCGCCCACCCGCTTCAGACGGCAGGTGTACGACAGTCTCGGCGGCGCGGTCGAGGGGGCGGCCGGGGCCGCGAGGGGAGCGGTGGCGGCCGTGGCGCTGCCGGTGTCGGTGCCGTTCGGGTTGTCGTCGCTGCCGTCGTTCATGATCCGTGCGGTGATGAGTACCGCCGAGGAGACGGCCAGCACCAGGGTCACCGCGCCCGCGACGAGGGCGATGAGGAGGGAGCGTCCGGGAGGGGTCGGCCTCTCGGGTCCGGCCGAGAGGAGTTCCATGCCGGGTTCGGGCTCGGGTTCGGATTCGGGCGCCGGGTCGGCGGCCAGGTGGTCTGGTGACTGCCGGGGCGTTGCCCAACCCTCCGCCGCGACCTCGTGCAGCGCGAGCAGGCGGGTCGGATCCTCGTCGCCCGCGATCCGGGCCAGGGCCTCGACGGCCTCTCGGGGCGGCAGGGTCCGGCCGCCCAGATAGCGCTCCCAGGACTTCGGGCTGTACCCCGTCTTCGCCGCGAGCTGACGGAAGCTCAGCCCGCTGTGGTCCTTCAGCCGGCGTAACCGGATCACCAACTGCCGTACGCGCGGGTCGAGTTCGGCGGGCAGCTTCTTCCAACGCGACATGTGTCCCCCACTCGCGTTCAGTTCAGGGCGTCCGCGGTCAACGGCCCCTGTTCTCCGTCGCATTGTGCACGAAGTGCTGTGGCCAACGGTTCCCGTGCGGGTCGGGAACCGGCCACCGTGCGTCCCAGCCGTCCCGCCGTGCCGTCCCGGCTGACCGCGTCCCCGCAGGCCCGGGGAGGGGACGTCCCGCGAGGTCGTCACCTTCGGGGCAACTGTGGCCGGCCCGGCCGGCTGCCGCGCAGTCTCGTGTCGTCAGTCCGAACAACGACTCGAAAGGCACCCGAATGCGATCGAACGTTCTGGCCCGGACCCTGGTCGGCGTCACCGCCGTCGTGGGTCTCGCGGTAGGAAGCCTGGCGACCGCGGGCACGAGTTTCGCGGCGTCCCAGACGGCCGCCAAGTCGGCGGTGAGCGCGCAGTCCGCGAGCGCCCTGGCGTCGGAGAACTTCGGCCTCAACACGGCGCGGGCCAAGAACTGGCAGTGCTGGCTGCGCGACAACGGCTACAGCCCCGGCACGATCGACGGGGACCTGGGCACCAACAGCTGGAAGGCGGCGCAGCGCTTCTTCAACGCCCAGGGCCTCGGCGCCGGCACCGTCGACGGAGACCCCGGACCCAACACGATCAGGGCGCTCCAGCGCTACCTGAACCTCTGGGGCTACGGCCTCAGCGTCGACGGGCAGGCCGGGACACTGACCCGGGCCGCGTTCTGGGACTTCAACGAGTACGGCTGCTGATCCGGCCCGAAGTCATCGCACACGCACCGCGGCCCGTTCTCTTCCAGGGGGAGGAGGACGGGCCGCGGCCGCGACAGTCGGAACAACGACTCGAAAGGCACACGCATGCGATCGAACCTTCTGGCCCGGACCCTGGTGGGCGTCACCGCGGTCGTGGCGCTCTCCGTGGGAAGCCTGGCGACCGCGGGCACGAGCTTCGCGGCATCCCAGCCGGCCGCCAGGTCGGCGGTGAGCGCGCAGACCGCCGGCATCCTGTCGAACAACCTCGGCCTGAGTACGGAACGGGCGAAGAACTGGCAGTGCCGGCTGCGCGACAACGGCTACGACCCCGGCCCGATCAACGGGATTCTCGGCACCGAGAGCTGGCGGGCGGCGCAGACCATGTTCAACGACCTGGGCCTCCGCACCGGCCCCGCCGACGGAGACCCCACGACCAACACGATCGCTCCGCTCCAGCGCTACCTGAACCTCTTCGGCTACGGCCTCGTCGTCGACGGGAACGCGGGACCGCTGACCAAGGTGGCGTTCTCGGACTTCAACTCCACCGGCTGCTGATCCGGCCCGACACGGCCCGACACGGGCCGGTACGGGTCTCAGAGGCGCTCGGGCGTCCTGATGCCCAGCAGTGCCATCCCCCGCTGCAAGGTCCGAGCCGTCAGGTCCACCAGGAACAGGCGGTTCTCGACGACCTCCGGCGCGTTGTCGGGCGACAGCACGTGGCACTGGTCGTAGAACGTCGTGAGCGTGGACGCCAGTTGGTACAGGTACGCCGTCAGCTTGTGCGGGGCGTACTCCTTGGCCGCCTCCGCGACCACCTCGCCGAACTGGTCCAGGTGCAGGCCCAACGCCCGCTCCGCCGGGGCCAGTTCGAGCTCCGGGTGGGCCGCGGGGCGGGCCTCGCCGGCCTTGCGGAGGATCGACTGGATACGGGCGTAGGCGTACTGGAGGTACACCGACGTGTCGCCGCTCAGCGAGACCATCTGGTCCAGGTCGAACTTGTAGTCCCGCACGGCGGACGTCGACAGGTCGGCGTACTTCACCGCGCCGATGCCCACGTCCCGGCCGTTGTCGACGATCTCCCGCTCGGTCAGGCCCACCTTCTCGGCCTTGTCCCGGACGACCGCGGTCGCCCGCTGGACCGCCTCGTCGAGGAGGTCCTCCAGCTTCACCGACACACCCTCACGCGTCTTGAACGGCTTGCCGTCCTTGCCGAGGATCGTGCCGAACGCCAACTGGTACGCCGTGACGTCGTCGTTGAGCCAGCCGGCCCGCTTCGCGGTCTCGAAGACCATCTTGAAGTGCAGGGACTGGCGGACGTCCACCACGTACAGGAGGTTCGTCGCCTTCAGGTTGAAGACACGGTCCCTGATCGCGGACAGGTCGGTGGCCGCGTAGCCGTAGCCGCCGTCGGACTTCCGGACGATCAGCGGGGTCGGGTTGCCGTCCGGACCCTTGATCTCGTCGAAGAACACGCACAGCGCGCCGTTCGAGATCGTCGCGACGCCGGACTCCTCCAGGAGCCGGCAGGTCTCGTCCAGCATGTCGTTGTAACCCGACTCGCCGACGATGTCCGCGTCCCGGATCTCCATGTCCAGCTTGTCGAAGACCGAGAAGAAGTAGATCTTCGACTCGTCGACGAACTTCTGCCACGCGGCGAGGGTCTTGGGCTCGCCCGCCTGGAGGTCGACCACCCGGCGCCGGGCCCGCGTCTTGAACTCCTCGTCGGAGTCGAAGAGTTTGCGCGCGGCCTTGTAGAGGCGGTCGAGGTTCGACATCGCCTCCTCGCCGGTGATGTCCGCGTCGGCGTGGTCCAACTCGCCCGGGTGCTCGTCCAGATACTGGATCAGCATGCCGAACTGCGTTCCCCAGTCGCCGATGTGGTGCCGCCGGACCACCGACTCGCCGGTGAACTCCAGGAGTTGGACGAGGGCGTCGCCGATCACCGCGGAGCGGAGGTGGCCGACGTGCATCTCCTTCGCCACGTTCGGCTGCGCGTAGTCGATGACCGTCGTGCCGGGGTGCGCCGCGAGGGGCACGCCGAGACGATCCGTGTCGTCGGCGTAGCGCGCGGCCAGGTTCTCGGTGATCGCCTTGTCGGTGATCGTGATGTTCAGGAAGCCGGGGCCGGAGACCTCGATGTCCTTGACCAGATCACCTGTGACCACGCTCGCCACGACCCGCGTCGCCAGCTCCCGGGGGTTCGCCTTGGCCTTCTTCGCGAGGGCGAGGATGCCGTTCGCCTGGAAGTCGGCACGGTCGCTCCGTCGCAGCAGAGGGTCCGCGTCAGCCTCCGGCAGGGTTGCCGTGAGAGCGTCCGCGAGGCGCTGATGGACTAGATCGGTGAGCGACGTGACCGAGGTCATGGGGTGGGGCCGTTCTCCTGGTGGGTTTGGTAGACACGGTCAGTATCCCACGGAGGGTAAAGCGAGTTTTTCGGGTGCGGGCCGGTGCAGGCCGGTGCGGGCCGGTGGGGTCCGGACTTCACGGTCACGGGCTTGGAAAAGGCGTTTTCGTGGATGTGGGCTCGGCTGGGACAATGGGAGCGTCAGTCGTGCGACCGTACCGGCTGCCCGTGCAGAACTGTCAGAAAAAGAGGACGTGCCGATCGTGGCTCAGAGCACCGAGACCACCGACTGGGTCTCCCGTTTCGCGGATGAGGTCATCGAGGAGTCGGAGCGTCGGGCCCCCGGCAAACCTGTCGTCGTCGCGTCCGGACTGTCCCCCTCCGGGCCCATCCACCTCGGCAACCTGCGCGAGGTCATGACCCCGCACCTCGTCGCCGACGAGATCCGCCGCCGCGGGCACGAGGTCCGGCACCTCATCTCCTGGGACGACTACGACCGCTACCGCAAGGTGCCGAACGGGGTGGAGGGGACGGACGCGAGCTGGGCCGAGCACATCGGCAAGCCGCTGACCTCCGTGCCCGCCCCGGCCGGATCGGCGTATCCCAACTGGGCCGAGCACTTCAAGGCCGCCATGGTCGCCTCCCTCGCCGAGCTGGGCGTGGAGTTCGACGGGATCAGCCAGACCGCGCAGTACACCTCCGGGGTCTACCGCGAGCAGATCCTGCACGCCATGAAGCACCGCGGTGACATCGACGCGATCCTGGAGCAGTACCGCACCAAGAAGGCCCCGGCCAAGAAGCAGCAGCAGAAGGCCGTCGACGCCGCCGAGCTCGAAGCCGAGGCCGGCTCCGGCGCGGCCGAGGAGGACGACGGCAGCTCCGGTTCCGCCGGCTACTTCCCGTACAAGCCCTTCTGCGGCGCCTGCGGCAAGGACCTCACCACCGTCACGGCGTACGACGACGACACCACCGAGCTGACGTACGTGTGCACCGAGGACGGCTTCACCGAGACCGTCCTGCTGAGTGAGTTCAACCGCGGCAAGCTGGTGTGGAAGGTCGACTGGCCCATGCGCTGGGCCTACGAGGGCGTCATCTTCGAGCCGAGCGGTGTCGACCACTCGTCTCCGGGCTCGTCCTTCCAGGTCGGCGGCCAGATCGTCGGGATCTTCGGCGGCGAGCGGCCCATCGGGCCCATGTACGCCTTCGTCGGCATCAGCGGCATGGCCAAGATGTCCAGCAGCAAGG
The DNA here is from genome assembly GCF_016612545.1 of Streptomyces sp. MBT65. Classification (GTDB taxonomy): domain Bacteria; phylum Actinomycetota; class Actinomycetes; order Streptomycetales; family Streptomycetaceae; genus Streptomyces. The sequence continues at coordinate 20,436 of NZ_JAENRY010000126.1, forward strand.
GCGGGGTCCCCACCCCGGCCGACGCGCTCCAGATCATGGAACCGCAGCTCCTGCGCTGGCTCTACGCCCGCCGCCGCCCCAACCAGTCCTTCAAGATCGCCTTCGACCAGGAGATCCAGCGCCTCTACGACGAGTGGGACAAGCTGGACGCGAAGGTCGCGGAGGGGTCCGCCCTGCCCGCCGACCTCGCCGCGCACGCGCGTGCCGTGCGTACCGCCGAGGGTGAACTGCCCCGTACGCCCCGCCCGATGCCGTACCGGACCCTCGCGTCCGTCGCCGACATCACCGCCGGAGCCGAGGACCAGACCCTGCGCATCCTCAGCGAACTCGACCCCAGTGACCCCCTGTCCACCCTCGACGAGGTCCGCCCCCGGCTCGACAAGGCCGAGGCCTGGATCAACGCGCACGTCCCCGCCGACCAGCGGACCATCGTGCGCGACGAACCCGACACCGAACTCCTCAAGTCCCTCGACGAGCCCTCCCAGCAGTCCCTACGACTCCTGCGCGACGGCCTCGCCGACCACTGGTCCCTGGACGGCCTCAGCCACCTCGTCTACGGCGTCCCCAAGGTCCAGGCCGGCTTCTCCGCCGACGCGACCGCCAAGGAACTCCCGCCGGAGATCAAGACCGCCCAGCGGACCTTCTTCGCCCTCCTCTACCACCTCCTCGTCAGCCGCGACACCGGCCCGCGCCTGCCCACGCTGCTCCTCGCGGTGGGCCAGGAGCGGGTACGGCGGCTGCTGGGGGAGTAGGACCCGGTTCTACGACGACGGGGGCGCCCGGTGCTCGATGGCACCGGGCGCCCCCGTCGTCGTAGGAGATCCGCGATCCTGCTGCACGGACCTGCCTATGCGATGTGGTCTTCCTGGAGTTCCGCCGTGTGGCGGTTGGTGAAGCGGGTCGCCATGCGGTCGGCCTCGCGCTGCGGGAGCAGGATGCCGTACGTGGCCTCCACGTCACCCCGGAACTGGCCCCCGGTCGGGTAGCTGCCGTCTATCGACTTCTTGAAGATGAGGTAGTAGTCGTCCTCGGACGGCTCGGTGCCGCCGCCCGCGCCCAGCTCACGGGTACGCCCCGGGCCCGCCGGGATCGGGAACGTGCCGGTGTCCTCCGGAGAGGGCTCCGGCTCCGGAGGCTGCTCCTCGTACCGCTGCTGCTGTTGCGGGAACTGCTGTTGCTCCTGGAACTGCTGCTGCTCGAACCGCCGTTGCCGCTCGAACTGCTGCTGCTCCTCCTCGTACTGCTGGAACTGCTGGAACTGCTCGCCCTGCGGCTCCTCCTCGTAGTAACCGGCATACACGGGCTCCGGCTCGTACGTCGGGTCGTAGCCGCCCTGGTAGGCGACCGCCTGCGGGTCGCGCGAGTGCAGCCACGGGTTCTGCGGCTCGGCCTGCTGCTGCGGTGGCTCGGGGGCCCGGTTCGCCTCGGCGGCGGGCAACTGTTCCCGGGCCGGCGCCGGAACCTGCTGGACCGCGGGTTCCGGCTCGCGGGCCGCCTCCAACTGCGGGGCGGGGGGCAGCAGTACGGGCTCGATGCCCGCCGCGGCCAGGCCCGAGGGGGCCGTCTCCGCGAGCGGGACGCCGTAGCGGGCCAGACGCAGCGGCATCATCGACTCCACCGGAGCCTTGCGGCGCCAGGCGCGGCCGAAGCGGGAGTGGAGGCGGGCCTGGTAGACGAGCCGGTCCTGCTCCAGCTTGATGACCTGCTCGTAGGAGCGCAGCTCCCACAGCTTCATCCGGCGCCAGAGGAGGAAGGTCGGAATGGGGGAGAGCAGCCAGCGGGTGAGGCGGACGCCCTCCATGTGCTTGTCGGCCGTGATGTCGGCGATCCGGCCGATCGCGTGCCGGGCCGCCTCGACGGAGACCACGAACAGGATCGGGATCACCGCGTGCATGCCGACCCCGAGCGGGTCCGGCCAGGCGGCGGCGCCGTTGAACGCGATCGTCGCGACCGTCAGCAGCCACGCCGTCTGGCGCAGCAGCGGGAAGGGGATCCTGATCCAGGTCAGGAGCAGGTCGAGGGCGAGCAGGACGCAGATACCCGCGTCGATGCCGATCGGGAAGACGTAAGCGAAGTTGCCGAAGCCCTTCTTCAGGGCGAGTTCGCGTACGGCGGCGTACGAACCGGCGAAGCCGATACCGGCGATGACGACCGCACCGGAGACCACCACGCCGATGAGCACCCGGTGCATACGTGTGAGCTGAATGGGCGCGGACACCCGGACTCCCCTCCCCTTACATGTTGTTGCGCGCAACAGGGTGGCACATGTGTGCGGCGTCCTGGGTGCCGGTCTGTCAGGAGCCCGGCCCGGGAAAGGGCCGGGCTCCGTCAAAACGCTTCATTGACCTGCGAGTTGAGGCCGGAACGTGTTTGTGATGTGACGGTCAGCTCTTCTTGGTGGCCGAGGGTGAGGGAGAGACGGAGGCGGTCTTGGAAGGGGAGGCGGAGGGGGACTTCGGGGCCGAGCTCGCGCCGGTGCCCGTGCCGGTGTCCGCGCCCGTGCCGTTGGCCGACGTCACCGCCGCCACGGCCTCCTTCACGGCCTTCTCCGCCGCCTTCGTCAGCGTGTCCGCGTTCGGCGCCTTCTCGCCCGCGAGACCCGCGCCGTTGTAGTCGATCGTGACGACCACGTTCTCGACCCGCGCCACCACCGTCTGCTGCTTGAAGGCGCCTTCCTTCTTCTTCAGGTCGTAGCGCACCGCCGTCGCCTCGGCGCCCGCACCCGCGACCGGCTCCGACTTCGCGTTCTTCGCGCCGGTGACGGACTGCGCCTCCTGCACCTGCTTCTTGTAGTACTCCCGCGCCAGCTGGTCGCCCTCGCCCTGCGTCTGCGAGGAGTCGAACCGCAGCAACGACACGTTCAGCCAGCGGAACTGCGAGCCCTTGACGCCGTTGTTGTCCAGGCTCGTCCAGGAGCAACTGCCGCGCGACGCCGTGTCGCTGGAGGTGCCCTCCTTGCCCGACTTGGCGCCCTTCGGCACCAGCTCGGTCAACGTCTTCGCCGACAGCACCGCACACGGCTCGGGCAGCTTCCGGTACGCCGCAGCCTGCACCGTCGGCGCGGCGGTCGCGTCGGCGGAGGTCGTCGCGCCGACGCCCGAGGTGTCCTTGCCCGCGCCGTCGTCCGAACCGGAGTCGGAGGAGCAGCCGGCCGCGATCAGCATCACCGGGACCGCGGCCGCGCAGACAAGGACGCGGTGGAGTCGCTTCGCTCGCCGGTGGTCGCTGAGGTCTCGCTGTGCTGGTTGATGCATGGTTCCTTCACTCATGACGCTCGTGGTTCCTGCCGTCGGATCGGGTCCGAGGGGCCACGGTACGCGGTGAGTCACCTGTGCGGTTTCCGTTCACGGGCTTTGCGCGATCCCGCGAACGGTGTCCGCCGAGGCCCTAACCGTTGAGCACGTCGGCCAGCTGCGCGGCCAGTTTCCGCGCCCTGTCCTGCATCTTCTGGCTGTCCGGCACGACACCGACCGTCGCCGGCTGCTCCTCGTACTCGATGGTCACGATCACGTTGGACGTGCGGAACACCACAGTCACCGTGCGCTGCTGGGCCGTTGAACCCGAACTGCTCAACGCGTCGTCGAGGAACGCCTCGTCGCCGAGATCGGAGAGCGCGCGGGGTTCGAGACCGGTGGGGGAGGCGGTGACCGAGGCGGAGGCCGAGCCGGACGCGGACGTGGAGGCGGACGCGGACGCGGAGGACGAGGGGGTGGCGGAGGCGGTGGGCGTCGCGGAGTCCGACGCCGTGGCGCTCGCCGTCGGCTCCGGCAGATCCGCCGCCGTCTCCTTCGTCGCGAAGAGGGTCTGCGCCTCGGCGGCGTCGCTCACCGCGTTGTCGTACGACACCACCCGCTCGAAGTCGACCAGCAGATGGTCGGTCGCGTCCGTGGACTCGACCTTCCAACGGCAGCCCACCTTGCGGTCCGTGTCGAACGTCAGCGTCGCGTCGCCCGCGTACGCCGTGTCGCGCTGGTCCGTGTCCGCGATCTGCGTGATGCCGGGGAGCAGGGTGTCCAGCGTGCCGTGGCCGACCGCGCCGCAGGGTTCCGGGAGCGTGCGGTACTTGCCCGGCTGGGCCACCGCCGTCGCCGTACCGGCCTCGCCCGGGTTCGCGTCGTCCGTCGTACCGCTGTCGGCCGAGCCGCTCGTGCAGCCCGCCAGCAGCGCCACCAGGAGCGCGGCGGTGCCGGGTACGTAGGCCTTCCGCTGCACGGTCGGGCTCCTCTCGACGACGATCAAGGACCCTGGACGATGATCAAGGGTCCTGCCAGTGTCCCCGCCGGTTAATCGCTTGCCGCACCGGGGGACCCCCTGGAGACAATGTGTATCGCACGCACAGCCGTGAATGCCGGTCCGGTATCCCTTTCGTTGACCTTGGCGTCGGTTTTGCGATTTTAGACTTCTGTTGTTTTCCGGGGGAATGAGGACGAAATGTCGTATGTAGAGATACAGGGCGCGAAGGTACCGATCCGCATGTGGACCGACCCGGCGTCGGTCGAGGAGGGGGCGCTCCAGCAGCTCCGCAACGTGGCGACCCTGCCGTGGATCAAGGGCCTGGCGGTCATGCCGGACGTCCACTACGGGAAGGGCGCGACGGTCGGTTCCGTCATCGCGATGCAGGGTGCGGTGTGCCCCGCGGCGGTGGGGGTCGACATCGGCTGCGGTATGTCGGCGGTGAAGACGTCACTCACGGCGAACGATCTTCCCGGCGATCTGTCGCGGCTGCGGTCGAAGATCGAGCAGGCGATTCCGGTGGGGCGGGGGATGCATGACAGTCCTGTCGACCCCGGGCTGATGTATGGGTTTGCTACGGCGGGGTGGGACGAGTTCTGGCGGCGGTTCGAGGGGGTTGCCGAATCGGTCAAATTCCGTCATGAGCGTGCGCAGAAGCAGATGGGAACGCTCGGAAGCGGCAACCACTTCACGGAAATTTGCATCGACGGCGACGGTTCGGTCTGGCTCATGCTCCACTCCGGATCCCGCAACATCGGCAAGGAGCTGGCCGAGCACCACATCGGCACCGCCCAGAAGCTCCCGCACAACCAGGGCCTGGTCGACCGCGACCTCGCCGTCTTCATCGCGGACACCCCGCAGATGGCGGCGTACCGCAACGACCTTTTCTGGGCGCAGGAGTACGCGAAGTACAACCGCACGATCATGATGGCGCTCCTGAAGGACGTGGTCCGCAAGGAGTTCAAGAAGGCGAAGCCGACCTTCGAGCAGGAGATCTCGTGCCATCACAACTACGTGAGCGAGGAGCGGTACGAGGGAATGGACCTGCTGGTCACCCGTAAGGGAGCGATCCGCGCCGGCTCCGGCGAGTTCGGGATCATCCCGGGTTCGATGGGCACCGGTTCGTACATCGTGAAGGGCCTCGGCAACGAGAAGTCCTTCAACTCCGCGTCGCACGGGGCCGGTCGGCGTATGAGCCGTAACGCGGCCAAGCGCCGCTTCACGACGAAGGACCTGGAGGAGCAGACACGGGGCGTGGAGTGCCGTAAGGACTCCGGTGTCGTGGACGAGATCCCGGGCGCGTACAAGCCGATCGAGCAGGTCATCGATCAGCAGCGGGACCTCGTGGAGGTCGTGGCGAAGCTGAAGCAGGTCGTGTGCGTGAAGGGTTGAGCTCTGAAATCCTTCTGAGATCGCTGTGAATTCGAGGCCTATTGCTGTGGATTTCCGCAGCCGCCGCACGTCAAATGCATGCTCAATTCGTGAAAGCATTGTTTGCGTGCGGTTCTCATTGCTGGCCCCGAATTTCGCTGTGATGCTGCGCGGGTGTTAAGCCCATCCCACCCGCAGCGTCTCGGAGGACAGCACATGATGGAGTCGTACCGGAATCAGGGCGAGTTGAGCCGGCGGGCCGTCGTGGCCGCGGGGGCGGTGACCGCGCTCGGGGCGACCGTGGTCGGTGGGGCCGGGGTCGCGCGGGCTGCCGGGAAGGCGGTGGGCGGGCTGAAGGTGGGGGTCGGGAAGGCCGCCTTCACGCCCGGCGCCTCGCTGTTGCCGTTGGACG
>NZ_JAENRY010000127.1 GCF_016612545.1 Streptomyces sp. MBT65
TCCTGCCAGGACGACGACCGGGACCGCCGCTGACCTGAGACCGGCGTCCCGGTCGTCGTCCTGGCAGGATGGCCGCATGGAACGTGTGCTTGGAATCGGCGGACACTTCATGCGGGCGGCCGATCCGGCGGCCCTGAGCGCCTGGTACCGCGACAGCCTCGGCCTGGACACCGACGAGCACGGGCTGTGGCAACAGGAGGCCGGGCCGACGGTGTTCGCGGCCTTCCCCGCCGACACCGACTACTTCGGGTCCCGCACCCAGCAGACCATGCTCAACTTCCGGGTCCGCGACCTCGACGCGATGCTCGCGCAGTTGCGCGCCAAGGGCGCGGACGTGGACGCCGAGATGCAGGACATGGACGGCGTCGGCCGCTTCGGCTGGGTCACCGACCCGGAGGGCAATCGCATCGAACTGTGGCAGCCCGCCTGACCGGATCCACGGCAGGCGGGCCCCACACGGTCGGCGAGGTCAGCCGGAGACCTCCGAGCGGTCACCGCCCCAGAGGGTGTGGAAGGAACCGTCCCGGTCCACCCGCCGGTAGGTGTGCGCCCCGAAGAAGTCCCGCTGCCCCTGCGTGAGCGCCGCGGGCAGCCGCTCGGCGCGCAACGCGTCGTAGTACGCGAGGGCGGCCGAGAAGCCGGGCGTCGGGACGCCCTGGCGGGTCGCCGCGACGACGACTTCGCGCCAGTCGTCCTGCGCCGCCGCGATCTCCTGCGCGAACGTCTCGTCGGACAGCAGGCTCGGCAGGTCCGCGCGGGCGTCGTACGCGGCGCGGATGCGGTCGAGGAAAGCCGCGCGGATGATGCAACCGCCGCGCCAGATCGAGGAGATGGCGCCGAGGTCGACGTTCCAGTCGTACTCGTCGCTGCCCGCCGCGATCTCGTGGAAGCCCTGCGTGTACGACACGATCTTCGACGCGTACAGCGCCTGCTCGACCCGGTCCGCGAAGGCCCCCGCCTCGGACTCGCTCAGCGGCGAGGCCGTGGGTCCGGCCAGCCCCCGCGAGGCCTCCCGCAGCGCCGCGTGCCCGGAGATCGAGCGGGCGAAGACCGCCTCCGCGATGCCCGAGACCGGGACACCGAGGTCGAGGGCGATCTGCACCGTCCAGCGGCCGGTGCCCTTCTGCTCGGCCTGGTCGACGACCACGTCCACGAAGGGCTTGCCGGTGGCCGCGTCCACGTGGGACAGCACCTCGGCGGTGATCTCGATCAGGTACGAGTCCAGCCGGCCCGTGTTCCAGGTGCGGAAGATGTCCGCGATCTGCGCGGGGGAGTATCCGGCGACATCGCGCAGCAACTGGTAGGCCTCGCCGATCAGTTGCATGTCGGCGTACTCGATGCCGTTGTGCACCATCTTCACGAAGTGCCCGGCGCCGTCGGGACCCACATGGGTCACACAGGGCGCCCCGTCCTTCGCCTTCGCGGAGATCTTCTCCAGCATCGGACCGAGCGAGTCGTACGACTCCTTCGGGCCGCCCGGCATGATGCTCGGCCCGTGCAGCGCGCCCTCCTCGCCGCCCGCCGGAGACGCCCATGCCGACGAAGTGGATGCCCTGCTCGCGCAGGTCGTGCTCCCGGCGGCGGGTGTCCGCGAAGTGCGCGTTGCCACCGTCGATGATCATGTCGCCGGGTTCGAGGAGCGGGGCGAACTCCTGGATCACCGCGTCCGTCGGCTCACCGGCCTTCACCATGACGACCAGACGACGCGGCCGCTCCAGCGCCGCCACGAAGTCCTTGGCGGTCTCCGCCGCGATGAAGTCACCCTCGCTCCCGAACTCCGCCACCAGGTCACGCGTGCGGGACGCGGTCCGGTTGTGCACGGCGACCGTGTAGCCGTTGCGTGCGAAGTTGCGGGCGAGGTTGCGGCCCATGACCGCGAGGCCCGTGACGCCGATCTGCGCTGAAGTGCTCATTCGGTTGGCTCCTAAAGATCAGGCCTAAAGTTCAGGAAGGTCCTGACATCGGTGGTACCGGTCGTGCCCCGCCAGTATTGCCGCACTGACCATCCTGGCCCGCGGCCACCCCGACCGCACGTGCGCAGCGGAACCGGAGCGGGTAACCGGTCACTTGGGCCCCAGTGCGGCCGGTTGCGGTCTTGTCATGGCCTGTTCGGGGCGCTTACTTTTGGCCCTCCTGACGCATGTGGAGGGGGATTCCCCATGGCCGTACGCGGCCGGCACCGCCGGTATCAGCCGAGCAGGATCAACCGGGCCTCGCTGCTCACGGTCACGGCGGGCGGCGCGGGCATCGCGATTCCGCTCGTCGGAGCGGGCGCGGGCACCGCCCAGGCGGCCGATGTGAGCACCTGGAACAAGGTCGCCGCCTGTGAGTCCAGCGGCGACTGGAGCATCAACACCGGCAACGGGTTCTACGGCGGCCTGCAGTTCACCCAGTCCACCTGGGAGGCCTACGGCGGCACGGCGTACGCGCACCGCGCGGATCTCGCCACCCGGGACCAGCAGATCGCCGTAGCGGAGAAGGTGCTCAAGGGCCAGGGGCCCGGCGCCTGGCCGGTGTGCTCCGTGCGTGCCGGGCTCACCAGGGGCGGCGGCTCCCCCGACATCCACGTCGGCGGCACCAAGGCCACCGAACAGACCGAGGCGAAGACCAAGGCGGAGGACGCCAAGAAGCGGACCGTCGTCAAGCGGTCCGTGAAGGACGTCCAGCCGCAGACCACCCCGCAGTCCCGCGCGGGCACCGCCGAGATGTACACGGTGGTGCGCGGCGACACCCTCTCGCAGATCGCCGACACCGAGCGCGTCGACGGCGGCTGGCACGGGCTCTACGCCGCGAACCGCACGACCGTGGGCAGCGATCCCGACCTGATCCTGCCGGGGCAGCGGCTCAGTCTGCGGACCAAGGCCGACCCGACGGACCGCACCACGACGAAACCGGCCACCAAGTCGTCGACCACCAAGTCCCCGAAGAAGAAGGCCCCTTCGGAGACCACCGAGAAGGTCACCCACAAGACGACGACTCATTCCGTCGTCGCCCCGGTGAACGCCCCCATCGGCACCGCCTACCACGCGACGGGCTCCTCCTGGTCGAAGGGCTACCACACCGGCGTCGACTTCCTGGTCCCCACCGGCACCTCGGTGAAGGCCATCGAGACGGGGACCGTCGTCAGCGCCGGCTGGGCGGGGTCGTACGGCTACCAGGTGGTGATCCGGCACGCCGACGGGCGGTACTCGCAGTACGCGCACCTGTCCGCGATCTCGGTGCGGGACGGTCAGTCCGTCGGCGCCGGGCAGCGCATCGGGCGCTCGGGGTCCACCGGCAACACCACGGGCCCGCATCTGCACTTCGAGGTGCGAACGGGGCCCGGATTCGGTAGCGACATCGACCCGCTCGCCTATCTGCGGGCCGGCGGCGTCAGGATTTGACTCGGGTACGGCGCCGGTCGTGGACCGGCATCATCACGTACAGCCCGGCGTGGAACGGACCGAAGTAGCCGGCCGGTTCGATGGAGCCGGCCGGCTCCAGGGTCTCGTAACCCTCGTCGGCCCGGACCGCCGCCTGGGCCGGTACGAGGATCTCGTCGCCCGGCGCGTCCGCGGTGATGTCCGCGCCCGGCACGTCGGCGTTCGCGCTCACGCCGACGGGCTGTCCAGGGAGGGCGTCCAGCAACTCCTCGACGGGCGAGGGCACCACGGGGGGCGTGGTGGTGTCGGCCGGCACGCTCTCGCTGCCCAGCCGCTCGGTGGTCAGCAGGATCAGGCCACCCGCGGCGACCACCCCGGCGCTCAGGGCGAGCAGGGTGCCCGTCGTGCCGTAGCGGAAGGTCTCCCCGAACATCGTGATGCCGACCGCGGCCGCCACCACCGGGTTCACGACCGTGAGGACCGCCAGCGGAGCCGCCAGGCCCGCGCCTTGGTAGGACGCCTGCGAGAGCATCAGACCGGCCACGGCGAACACCGCGATCACGGCGAGGAACGGGATGTCGGTCGCGGATATCGCGCCGTTGTCCCAGTCGACCGTCACCGTCTTCGTGAACACCGAGGACATGCCGAACGCTATGCCGGACGCGGTCGCCAGCAGCACGCTGCGGACCGCCGGGTGCCGGTGTGCCGCGCGGCCCGCGATCATCAGGGTCACGACCACCGCGCCGGTGAACACGGCCACGGACACCCGCTGGGCGGTGCTCAGCGACTGGCCGTCGGACGTGCCGACCAGGGACAGCAGACCCGCGAGACCGATCGTCGCCATGATGGCGCCGCGCCAGGCGGTGGAGCCGGCCTTGCGGCCGACGAACAGGGCCGCCATCGGCAGCGCGAACACGATCGTCAGCGCGCCGAGCGGCTGCACCAGGCTGAGCGGGCCGTAGGCCAGCGCCACCACGTGCAGCAGACCGCCCGTGCCGTTCAACGCGACCGCCGCCCACCAGCTCGGGCGGCGCAGCGGCGCGTACTCCTGGTCGGGGGAGGACACCGCGACGCGCTCCTGGACGATCGCTCCGCCCGCGTAGGCCACGGCGGAGACGAGCGACAGCACGATGGACAACGCGAGGGCGCTCATCGGCAGCTCCTCTGCGTCAGGCGGGCACCTCTGGCACCACGCGGCGAACGGTCGGCTTTCATACAGAACACGATGCCGCTTGATGTTCTTCCCGTCGTCGTACCTGAGCACCGATTGGGTAGTACTGCCGATGGAGTACGAAAGGCCCTCTGTCCTCCCCAAGGTGGGTGACACCGGACGACACCCCCTGGGTGAAACCCCTAAGAGCCTTGGTACTACTGCTGTTCGTGGACCTCGACCCCGAACTCGCCGCGCTCCGCCCCCTCGGCGGCTTCTTCGTACTACGCACGGGCGCAGCCCCGCACGGCCCGCTGCCGACCCTCGCGCGGACCTACGAAAACCCGGCGTCGGATGTTTACGGAAATTCCCTGACTTTTCGTTTCCGTACCGTCGCGGAGCGTCTCCAGGCCCCTGAGCTGCGCATCGCCGCCTCGATCGCCCAGCAGGCGCTCGCGGCCCGACTGTGGTCGGTGGCGCTCGGCTGCGCCGCCCTGTACGGCCGGATCCCCGACCTCGACCCCCGGCTGCTGCACTGGGACGCAGAGAGCGGCGCACCGGACGACCTCTGGCTGGCCGAGGTGCGCCCGCTGCCCGGCGACGCGCCGGCCCTCGCGGACACCGTGCTCCACGCCCACCTCGAACCGCTGACCGCCGCCCTGGTCGCCCGCCACCGCATGGCCACCGGCCTCCTGTGGGGCAACGCGGCCTCCGCCCTGGCGGGCGCGGCCCGGGAGCTGAACCGCTGGGCACGCGCGCGTGGCCGTACGGACGTCGCCGCACGCGCGCGTGCCCTCACCGCGGAGCTCTTCGCCCACCCGCTCCTCACCGGCACCGGAACGTTCACCGGCACCGCCTTCCGGCGCCGCAGCTGCTGCCTCTACTATCGGGTCCCTGGTGGCGGGGTGTGCGGGGACTGCTGCTTCACACAACCGCCCGGCTCTTCCCCGAAAGCCGCTTCTGGGTGACCATGAGTGCAATCAGCCGCCGAGAACAAGGGGTTTCGGGTGCGAGTGGGACTGCTGACCCGGGAGTACCCGCCGGATGTGTACGGCGGCGCGGGCGTCCATGTGGAGTTCCTCGCCCGGGAGTTGAGGCCCCTGGTCGACCTGGACGTGCACTGCTGGGGCGAGGGCCGCACGGACGGCGTCGTACGCCACCGCTCCTGGCCCACCCTCGACGGCGCCAACGACGCCCTGCGCACCTTCTCCGTGGACCTCTCCATGGCCGCGGCCCTCGAAGGCCGTGAGCTCGTCCACTCCCACACCTGGTACGCCAACCTCGCCGGCCACTTCGCCAAGCTCCTGTACGGCGTCCCGCACATCATGACCGCCCACTCCCTGGAGCCGCTGCGCCCCTGGAAGGCCGAGCAGCTCGGCGGCGGGTACGCCCTCTCCAGCTGGGCCGAGCGCACCGCGATCGAGGCCGCGGACGCCGTGGTCGCCGTATCGGGAGCCATGCGCGAGGACATCCTCACCTGCTACCCGTCGCTGGACCCCGCCGCGGTGCGGGTCATCCACAACGGCATCGACACCACGCTCTACCGGCCCGACCACGGCACCGACGTCCTCACCCGGCTCGGCATCGACCCCGACCGCCCCTACGTCCTGTTCGTCGGCCGCATCACCCGCCAGAAGGGCGTGCCCCATCTGCTGCGCGCGGTGCGGGACATCGACCCGGACGTCCAGGTCGTACTGTGTGCGGGCGCGCCGGACACCCCCGAGATCGACCGGGAGTTCCGCGAGCTCTTCCAGGAGCTGAGCGGCGTCCGCGCGGGCGTGCACTGGATCCCGCAGATGCTGCCGCGCCCCGAGGTCATCCAGCTCCTCACGCACGCCACCGTCTTCGCCTGCCCCTCCGTGTACGAACCCCTGGGGATCGTCAACCTGGAGGCGATGGCCTGCGGCACGGCCGTGGTCGCCTCCCGTGTCGGCGGCATCCCGGAGGTGGTGGCGCACGGGCAGACGGGGCTCCTGGTGGACGTCGACGACGACTTCGAGGCGAACCTCGCGCTGGCCCTCGACTCCGTGCTCGCCGACCCGGAGACTGCGAAACGCATGGGCGAGGCCGGGCGGGAGCGCGCCGTGGGCGAGTTCGGCTGGGACGCCGTGGCGCTGCGCACCGCGCGGCTCTACGGGGAGATCCTCGAAAAGGCATAGTGTGCGCTGCTCAGGGGCAGGCTGGGGTCAACCAGGGTGAGGGGAGCGGCCATGCGTCGTGGCGGACCTTCGGTGCTCGGGATCGTACTGGCGGGCGGTGAGGGCAAGCGGCTGATGCCCTTGACCGCCGACCGGGCCAAACCCGCGGTCACCTTCGGCGGAACATACCGCCTCGTGGATTTCGTACTGTCCAATCTCGTCAACGCCGACATTCTGCGCATCTGCGTCCTCACGCAGTACAAGTCGCACTCGCTGGACCGCCACATCACCACCACCTGGCGCATGTCCAGCCTGCTCGGCAACTACGTCACACCCGTCCCGGCGCAGCAGCGCCTCGGCCCGCGCTGGTATCTCGGCAGCGCGGACGCGATCCTCCAGTCGCTGAACCTGATCTACGACGAGCGCCCCGAGTACGTCGCGGTGTTCGGCGCCGACCACGTGTACCGCATGGACCCGCGGCAGATGCTCGCCCAGCACATCGAGAGCGGCGCGGGCGTCACCGTCGCCGGTATCCGCGTCCCGCGCGTGGAGTCCTCGCAGTTCGGCGTGATCACCCCGGGCTCGGACGGCCAGACGGTGCAGCAGTTCCTGGAGAAGCCCGCCGATCCGCCGGGCCTGGTGGACGACCCGGAGTGCGTCTACGCCTCGATGGGCAACTACATCTTCACCACCAAGGCGTTGATAGAGGCCCTCCAGCGGGACGCCGAGGATCTCGGCTCGGTGCACGACATGGGCGGCTCGATCCTGCCCGCGCTCACCGACCGGGGCGAGGCCGCGCTGTACGACTTCAGCGCCAACCACGTCCCCGGCGAGACCACCCGCGACCAGGGCTACTGGCGGGACGTCGGCACGCTGGACGCGTACTACGACGCCCACATGGACCTCATCGCCGAGCGCCCCGCCTTCAACCTCTACAACCGCAACTGGCCGATCTACACCCACTCCGGCCAGCTCTCCCCGGCCCGCTTCAACGCCGGCGGCATGGCCAGCGAGTCGATCATCAGCTCCGGGTGCCTCATCCGCGGCCAGGTCACGCGCTCGGTGCTGTCCCCGGGCGTGGTCGTCGACCCGGGAGCCGTGGTCCAGGGCTCGATCCTGCACGACAACGTCCACATCGGGCGCGGTGCGGTGGTCCGGGGCGCCGTCCTGGACAAGAACGTCGAGGTACCGCCGGGCGCGACGATCGGGGTCAACCCGGAGCGCGACGCCGACCTGTACACGGTCTCCAAGGGTGGCGTCATCGCCCTCGGGAAGGGCCAACTGGTCACGTAACGCCTCGTATTGCCGATCCAGGGCCCCGGTGCTTTTCGGCCGCACCGGGGCTTTGCCGTGCCATGGGCCGATGCACACCCACGCTTGTCATGTCCCTGGACGGAAGGCGGAATCCGTGTTGTCATGCCAACTGCCGCCAATGACAACGTTGTTATGGAGGTTCCGTGCGCATCAGACGACTCAAGAACCGACTCGCGTTACTGCTCGCCCTGGCCCTCGGCATCGCCGGGCTCGCCGCCGTCCCCACCGCGAGCGCCACCGCGGCCGACGACCCCGTGGAGATCCACGGCCTGAAGGGCGAGTACTACACCCAGTCCGCCCCCGGCGCCTTCGACTTCGCCGACCTCAAGGCCACCGGCGTCGACCCGAACCTCGACTTCGACAACCTCGAACCCCGACTCGCCTTCGCCACCGGCCGCTCGGACGACGTGAGCGTCCGCTGGACCGGAAAGATCGTCCCGACCAAGTCCGGCCCCCACACCTTCTCGATCATCGGAGACAACGGCTTCCGCCTCTGGATCGACGGACGGCTCGTCATCGACCACTGGGTCGACGACTGGGACATCGAACAGACCGCCGCCCCCGTCGAGTTGACCGCCGGCACGGCCTACGACATCAAGGTCGAGTACTTCGAGCACTACGGCGGCTCCAACCTCCATCTGCGCTGGACCGAACCCGGCGGCACCAAGGTCCCCGTCCCGCAGTCGGCCTTCCGCCTCCCCGACGGCTACGACTACGACGGCGCCCTCGCCGCCACGGTCACCGGCACCGGCCGCACCCTGAAGCTCGACTTCGCCCAGCCCCTCGCCGCACCCCCGGCCGACCTGACCGACCACCTCGAAGCGGTGATCGGCGGCGCCAAGTGGCCCCTGGGGACAGCCGAGTTGGACCCGTCCGACCCGCGCACTCTGCTCATCCCCCTCACCGAACCCGTCGTCGGCAACAAGACGGGCACCGCACCCGGCACCGCCGACATCCGCTACGACGGCGAAGCCGGCCTCGCCACGGCCGATGGCAACGTTATCAACGCGTTCTGGAGCACCGGCCGGAACCACTCCACCTACGAACTGCGCACCCCCTGGGCCGACCAGGTGGGCCCGCACAACGCGCTCCCCGAGTACCCGCGCCCCCAGCTCACCCGCACCGACTGGCGCAACCTCAACGGCAGTTGGCAGTTCGCGGCAGCCACAGCGGGCGAGTCCCCGCCCGTCGGCCGGACGCTCGCCGAGCGCATCCTCGTCCCGTACCCCGTCGAGTCCCAACTCTCGGGCCTGGAACGCCACGGGGACCGCATGTGGTACCGCCGCACCTTCACCGTCCCCGCCGACTGGAAGATCGGCTCGGGCAAGCGCCTGATGCTCAACTTCGGGGCCGTCGACTGGCGGGCCGAGGTCTATGTCAACGGCACGAAGGTCACCGAACACCAGGGCGGCTACGACAAGTTCGGCGCCGACGTCACCGACGCCCTGAAGCCCGGCCGCGCCCAGGAGCTGATCGTCGGCGTCTACGACCCCACCGACGCGGCGAACGGCGAGAACCCCCCGATCGGCAAGCAACGCCTCGACCCGAGCGGCATCTGGTACACCCCGACCTCGGGCATCTGGCAGACGGTCTGGATGGAACCGGTCGCCCCCGACCACGTCGACTCCCTCAAGCTCACCCCTGACGTGGCCAAGAGCCAACTCACCCTGGAGGCAACGGGAGTCAGGGACGGCGTACCGATCACGGCGACGGCGTACGCCGGAAAGCGCGCGGTGGCCACCGCACACGGCCGCACCGGCGGCCCGCTGACCCTCACCATCAGGAATCCCCAACTCTGGTCGCCCGACAACCCGTTCCTCTACGACCTGAAGGTCACCGTCGGCAAGGACCGCGTCGGCAGCTACTTCGGGATGCGCTCGATCGCCGTCGAGAAGGTGAACGGCGTCCCGCGCACGGTCCTCAACGGCAAGCCGATCTTCATGATGGCCACCCTCGACCAGGGCTTCTGGCCCGACGGCCTCTACACCGCCCCGACCGACGAGGCACTCGCCCATGACCTCAAGGTCCACAAGGAGTTGGGCTTCAACGCGGTGCGCAAGCACATCAAGGTCGAGCCCGACCGCTGGTTCTACTGGGCCGACCGGCTGGGCCTCATGGTGTGGCAGGACATGCCCGCGATGACCGCAGGGGTGAACCCGTCCGCGGCCGCACGCGCCGAGTACGAGCGCGAGATGAAGCAGATGATCGACGAGCACATCAGCAGTCCGTCGATCGTCATGTGGGTGACGTTCAACGAGGGGTGGGGCCAGTACGACGAGGCCCGCATCGCCGACCAGGCCAAGGCCTGGGACCCGACGCGGCTCGTCAACAGCATGTCCGGCATCAACCTCGGCGTGGACGGCGGCACCGGCGACATCATCGACGAACACGGCTATCCCAGCCCCGCCCTGCCACCCCACCCGGACGGCCAACGCGCCCTGGTCAGCGGGGAGTACGGCGGTCTCGGGCTCGCGGTGCCGGGCCACGCCTGGTCGGTGCAGCAGTCGTACGTCGACGTAGACCCGGCCGCCTACACCGACGACTACCTCACCAAGCTCGCCGAGGTGCACGCCCTGACCTGTCAGGGGAGCAACGGCGCGGTCTACACCCAGATCTCCGACGTCGAGGGCGAGTTGAACGGCCTGATGACGTACGACCGACGGGTCCTCAAGCCCGACGCGCAGCGGGTGAAGGCCGCTCAGCAGGCACTGATCCACGACGCGTCACAGGCGACCCCCGCAGGGTGCCCCACCACCTGAACTCCCTTGGAGGACCCATGAGATGGACCCGGCGCCTGCGGTTGTGCATGGCGGGGGCGGTGGCAGCGTCAGCGCTGCTCGCCGCCCCCGCGGCAGCCTCCGCCCACCCTCACCTCACCGACCTGGTCAACCCGTTCATCGGCACCGAGAACGACGGCAACACCTATCCCGGCGCCGCCGTGCCCTTCGGCATGGTGCAGTTCTCGCCGGACACCGGCCACAACACCGGCTACGACTACTCGCAGAACCACATCCGCGGCTTCTCCCTCGTGCACCTCTCCGGCGTCGGCTGCGGGCTCGGCGGTGATCTGCCCGTACTGCCCACGACCGGCGAGGTGACGCAGACGGACTACGCCCAGTACGCGGCCGAGTTCAGCCACGACGACGAGCACGCGAGCCCCGGCTACTACCAAGTCGGCCTGAGAACAGGCATCGAGGCCGAACTCACGGCGACCGCGCGCACCGGCGTCCAGCGCTACACCTTCCCGGCCACCGACAGGGCCAACGTCCTGCTCAACGCGGCCCAGTCGCTGCACTCCGGCGTCTCCTCGAAGGTCGAGGTGCTCGACAACCGGACCGTGCGCACCAGCATCACCGGCCGCGGCTTCTGCCAGGACACCAAGCCCTACACCGTCTACACGATCACCCGCTTCGACCGGCCCTTCACCACGTACGGCACCTGGAACGGCTCGACGGTGACGGCCGGTTCGAGGAGCGGGAGCGGCGGCGCGTACGTCCGCTTCGACACGACCAAGGACCGTACCGTCGAGGCCGCTACCGCTCTCTCGTACGTCGATGCGCACGGCGCGACCGTCAACCTCCGTGCGGAGGGCGGGAGTTCGTTCGACGCGGTACGCCACCGGGCCCAACGGGCCTGGGAGGACCGGCTGAACGACGTACGGGCGCAGGGCGGTTCCGACAGTCTGCGCCGGACCTTCTACTCGTCCCTGTACCGGTCGTTCCTCGCGCCGAACATCGGCAGCGATGTCGACGGCCGCTACACGGGGTGGGATCAACAGATCCATCACGCGAAGGGCTTCACGTACTACCAGAACTGGTCCCTGTGGGACACCTACCGCACGCAGTCCCAGCTCCTCGCCCTCCTCGCGCCCCGCGAGGCCCGGGACATGGCGATCTCGGTGATCAAGATCGACGAGGAGAGCGGCTGGCTGCCCAAGTGGGGCTACGGCACGGTCGAGACGAACATCATGACCGGCGATCCGGTCACCCCGTTCCTGACCAACGCCTATCAGCAGGGGTTGCTGAAGGGGTACGAGGAGCGGGCCTACCGGGCGTTGAAGCAGAACGCCGACGGCGTGCCGCCCACCGAGTCGGCGGCGGTCGGGCGGGAGGCGAACAAGGAGTACCTCGCGAAGGGTTTCGCGCCGTACATCAAGGACCGTCCGCATGCGAAGCCCGGTGACTCCGACTACGACCACGGGGCCTCGGCCACCCTGGAGTACGCCCTCTCGGACGCGATGCTCGCGCAGATGGCCCGGGACCTCGGGCACGGCGCCGACGCCGCGCGCTATGCGGCCCGCGCCCAGAGCTACCGGAACGTCTTCGACCCGTCGACCGGCTTCTTCCGCGCCCGCGACGCCTCCGGCGCCTTCGTCGGTCCTGCCGACCCGGCGCAGAGCGAGGGCTTCCACGAGGGCACGTCCTGGCAGTACCAGTGGCTGGTGCCGCAGGACCTGCCCGGCATGGTCGACCTCATCGGCGGACAGCGGGCGGCCAACGCCCGGCTGGACTCCTTCTTCGCCTACGACCAGTTGCTGGCCGACCCGGCGAAGACCGCCCGCGAGGTGTGGGTCAACGGGCCGTACGACTACTACAACGCGGACAAGTACAACCCGCAGAACGAGCCCGACCTGATCGCCCCGTACACCTATCTGTCGACCGGACAGCCGTGGAAGACGACCGACGTCGTCCACGCCGCGCTGACCCTGTTCACGGACGGCCCGACCGGCATGACCGGCAACGACGACCTCGGCACCATGTCCGCCTGGAACGTGCTGTCGTCGATCGGGATCTTCCCGGTCCAGCCCGGCTACGACACCTGGGGTCTGTCCACGCCCGTCTTCGAGCGGGTCGACCTGACCCTGGACCGCCGCTACTACCCGCACGGCGCCCTGACCATCAAGGCGCCCGGCACCTCCGCCGGCGACCGCTACATCCAGGCGGCGGGGACGGACGGGACGTCGTACGACCGCACCTATCTGACGACCGGGCTGCTGAGGTCCGTGCGGTCGCTGGACTTCACGGTCGGCCCGCACCCGTCGGAGTGGGGTACGTCACCCCAGGCGGGACCACCGGCACTGAAGTGATCTCAGGCGCCTCCTGAGTCCCACCCCTCTCGGAGGGGTGGGATCGGGGCCGGATGTAATCTGCTGTTAACTGTGCGTAGCTTGATCGTACTTGACCGTAATCGCTTGTCGGCGCTTCACTGCTTGCTCACCCCTAGTCGACGCGAGGCAAGCCTTTGACTTCCGATCTGCTCGCTCCTCTCGACCTGGCGTTCTGGAACATCGAGTCCGACCGGAACCCGATGCACCTGGGCGCACTCGGCGTCTTCTCGGCCCACTCGCCGACCGCGGGAGCCCACGCCGCCGACCTCCTCGCCGCCCGTGCGGCCGCCGTCCCCGGGCTGCGGATGCGCATCCGGGACGTGTGGCAGCCGCTGTCCCTGTCCTTCGGGAGCGCCACCCGCGAGGAGGACCCCGACTTCGACCCGCTGCACCACGTCCGGCTGCACGCCCCGACCGCCGACTTCCAGGAGGTCGCGGGCCGGCTCATGGAACGCCCGCTGGAGCGCGGCCGGCCGCCGTGGGAGGCGCATGTGCTGCCCGGCGAGGACGGTGTCTCCTTCGCCGTGCTGTTCAAGTTCCACCACGCCCTGGCCGACGGACTGCGGGCGCTGACCCTCGCCGCCGCCATCCTCGACCCGATGGACATGCCCGAGCGGCGACCCCGTCCCGAGGAGCCCGCGCGCGGTCTCCTGCCCGATGTGCGCAAGCTGCCCGGGCTGCTGCGCGGTGCCCTGTCCGACGTCGGCCGGGCCCTCGACATCGGGGCGTCCGTCGCCCGCTCCACCCTCGACGTGCGTTCGTCGGCGGCGCTGACCTCCGAGCCCTCGGGCACCCGCCGTACCGCCGGAGTCGTCATCGACCTCGACGACGTGCACCGGATCCGCAAGACCGTCGGCGGGACCGTCAACGACGTGCTCATCGCCGTCGTCGCGGGCGCCCTGCGCCGCTGGCTCGACGAACGCGGCGACGGCAGCGAGGGCGTCGCGCCGCGCGCCCTGATCCCCGTCTCCAAGCGCCGCCCGCGCGGCGCGCAGCCACAGGGCAACCGGCTCTCCGGCTACCTGATACGGCTGCCCGTCGACGATCCCGACCCGCTCGGGCGGCTCGACTCGGTGCGCGCGGACATGGACCGCAACAAGGACGCCGGTCCCAACCGGGGCGCGGGCGCCGTCGCCCTGCTCGCCGACCACGTGCCGGCCCTTGGCCACCGACTCGGCGGACCGTTCGCCGCACAGGCCGCCCGGCTCTGGTTCGACATCCTCGTCACCAGCGTCCCGCTGCCCGGCATCGGCCTCAAGCTCGGCGGCAACCCGGTCACCGCGGTCTTCCCGTACGCCCCCCTGGCCGCCGGCCAGTCCCTCGCGGTCGCCGTCTCCACCTTCCGCGGACACGTCCACTACGGGCTCGTCGCGGACGCGGCGGCCGTACCGGACCTCGATCTGTTCGCCCGTGCGCTGACCGAGGAGGTGGAGACGCTCATCACCGCCTGTGGGTCGTGACGCGGCACGAGTTTGGTGCTGCGGCCCGGCGCTCCGTAAAATTCCCTGTTCGACGGCCGCGCGATCGGAGCGCCGCCGCGGATCACCCAAGGAAACGGCAGCGCGATGACGGTGACAGAGAACGGCTCCACGACCCCGGACGAGGTCGTGTACGGGCCCGGCATCGACCCCGAGCGGCTGGCCGTCTGCCTCAGCGTGCTCGACGAACTGGAGAAGATCGACGTCGACCACCCCGACGCGATCACCGTGCGCCGGGCCACCGCGGGCATCTACCGCAGCGTCAAGCAGCGCCGCCGCCAGGAGCGCCGGGCCGCGAAGACCGCGCACGACAAGGCCGTCACCGAGTCCACCGCGACCGGTTCCGCCCAGCGCATCGACGACGAGACCGAGGGCCTCCTCCCGTCGTCGGTGACGGAGGAGGGCCGGATCGCCGGGATCCTGCAACGCCCGCGCTCCTGCTACACCTGCAAGACCCGCTACGTGGAAGTCGACTACTTCTACCACCAGCTCTGTCCCGACTGCGCCCGCCTGAACCGAGAGAAGCGCGACGTCCACGCCGACCTCACCGGCAAGCGCGCCCTGCTCACCGGCGGCCGCGCCAAGATCGGCATGTACATCGCGCTGCGGCTGCTGCGCGACGGCGCCCACACCACGATCACCACGCGCTTCCCCAAGGACGCCATCCGCCGCTTCAAGGCCATGGACGACTCCGCGGACTGGATCCACCGTCTCGACGTCGTCGGCATCGACCTGCGCGACCCGGCCCAGGCCGTCGCCCTCGCCGACCAGGTCGCCGAGGCGGGCCCCCTCGACATCCTCATCAACAACGCGACGCAGACCGTACGGCGGCTGCCCTCCGCCTACGCCGCGCTCGTCGACGGCGAGAGCGCCCCGCTGCCCGCCGGTGAGCTGCCCGCCCACCATGTCATCGGCGCGTTCGGCTCCGGCGCGGTCGACGGCCTGGCCGCGCTGCCCGTCGGGATCAGCGGGCTCGACGCCCAGCAGGTCGCCGATCTCGCCCTGGTCGCGGGCAACGCCAGCGTCGCCCGGCACCTCGACGGCACCGCCATCGACGCCGGCGGTCTGGTCCCCGACGTGGTCGACACCAACACCTGGGTGCAGACCATCGAGCAGATCTCCCCGGTGGAGCTGCTGGAGACCCAACTCTGCAACTACACCGCTCCGTTCATCCTGATCAGCAAGCTCCGCCCGGCCATGGCCGCCGCCGCCGAGGCAGCCACCAGCGGACGCGCGTACATCGTCAACGTCTCCGCGATGGAGGGCGTCTTCGGCCGCGGCTACAAGGGCGCCGGACACCCGAACACCAACGCGGCCAAGGCCGCCATGAACATGGTGACCCGCACCAGCGGCCAGGAGATGTTCCAGACCGACGGCATCCTCATGACCTCCGTCGACACCGGCTGGATCACCGACGAACGCCCCCACTACGACAAGCTCCGCCTCGCCGAGGAGGGCTTCCACGCACCGCTCGACCTGGTCGACGGCGCGGCCCGGGTCTACGATCCGATTGTGTGCGGCGAACAGGGCGAGGACCTGTACGGCGTCTTCCTCAAGGACTACGCGCCCGGCAAGTGGTGACCCGCCACTCCGGACCCGAGTCCCGGTGACCGCCGGATCCCGGCCCTGGTGAGGACCGCGCGAGGAGTTCCCATGACCAGTGCGCACGGCATCGATCCGAGGGCCTTCAAGGACCCGCGCAACCACTACCCGACCGACGACGAGTTCTACGGCAGCGACCGCCCGGCCCACCCCGTCCTGCCGGAGGACCGCCCACGCGGCGGCGGGCCCACGACCGCGGTGAAGCACCGCGGGACCTGGGCCACGGTCGCGCTCGTCACCGGGATCGTCCTGCTGATCCTCGTCGGGATCGCCCTGTTCCCGTGACCCGGTGATCTTGTGCGGGAGCCGCTACGGCCGGGGCGGCATCCCGTCGAGGGGCCGCTGAGGACGGGGCGGCGCGGCTGACCTCAGCCGGTCGTGGACGGCGTACCCGCCCGACGTGTACGCCGCCCGCACCCGGGTCCCGCCGTCCACCAGCAGTTCCGCCCCGGTGATCCACTCGGCCTGGTCGGAGGCCAGCCACAGCACGGCCCGTGCGATGTCGGCCGGTTCCCCGATCCGGCCGAGCGGCAGCCCGTCGGCGAGCTCCGCCTCGCCCGGCTCCCACACGAACCGCGCCATCTCGGTGCGGACGAGCCCGGGGGAGACCGAGTTGACCCGCACCCCCGGCGCGAGTTCGCCCGCGAGCTGTTGCGTGAGGTGCAGCAGCGCCGCCTTGCTGGTCGAGTAAGCCCCCACGTTCGGCCCGACATGCCCGGCGCCCTCCGTGCACACGTTCACCACCGCGCCGCCGTGCTCCCGCATCCACGCCCGCCACGCGCACTGCACCAGCCGCAGCGGCGCCTCCACGTTCACCGCGAACGCCGCCCGCCAGGCGTCCGGATCGGCCTCCATGAGCGGGCCGTACGGCTGGTTCGTCGCCGCGTTGTTGACGACCACGTCGATCCGGCCGAACGCGCGCAGCGCGAACTCCGCCAACGCCCGCGGGTGTTCGGGGTCGCCGACATCCCCGGCCAGTCCGACCCCGCCCAACTCCTCCGCGACGCGCGCGACTTCACCGGCGTCCCGCGCGCTCACGCACACCAGCGCCCCGGCCCCGGCGAACGCCTCGGCGACCGCGCGACCGATCCCGCGCGTGCCCCCGGTGACCAGGACGGCCCGGTCCCGCAGACCGTACGACGACGACGTCATCGCTGTACCGTCTCATGACGGACCGTCAGTCGACAGCCCCCAGGCGGGAGTTGGGCAGTGGGGAGTTCCGGGCGGCGACGATGCCCAGGACCGTGCGCCAGTCCTCCAGGACCCCGGCATCAAGGTCGACGACCTTGGCCGCGTCGTCGGCCTGGCGGAGGGTGATCGCGTCGTCGGCGAGCGGATCGCGCTCGAAGGCGGCGGCCTCGGCGCGGGACATCGGGCCGCCCTGGGCGCGCAGGGTCAGCGTGCTCTGCGCGGACAGATCGTGGTCCGGTGCGGCGGTGGCCAGGTAGCGCTTGGCGGGCACGTGCAGCCGGACGAGCCGGGCGACCCGCTCACCCAGCAGTGCGTGGACGGCGTCCGCCGCGTGGTCCGCGTGGCCGGCGTCGTCGCCGGGTTGCAGCAGATGCCCGATGTCGTGGACCAGGCCGGCGATCTGAAGTTCCTTGTCGGCGGGGCGACTTCGGCGCAGCAGCGCGGCCGTCTGCAGCGCGTGCTCGTGCAGATCGACCGGGTCGCCGCTTCTGTCGGGGGTGTCCCAGGCGCCCCGACAGGCGTACAGCAGATCCATCAGCTCCTCGACGCTGCGCAACTCCATGCGTCAGTCCTCCCGCGAGACAGCCCGTGCGGAACCCCAGGGGATCATGGCGAGCTTGCGACTCAGCCAACAGGACCTGAACTGCGCGACGCCTTGAGTGACGTAGGTCATGTTCTCGACCGTGTGTGCGCGGATGTAGGCCATGCGGGTGGGCGTCAAACCGCGCATGATGTGACAAACCGGTTCAGGTCATGGCCGAAGAACACGGGGAGACTTGCAATAGTTACCCCATGTAACGTGCAATCTTCGTGCTGTTGGCGCTCTGACCAGGCCATCTGGCCTGATTGGGGGTGGTCCGTGGTTGTGGGGGCGTCACGCGTCTGCCTGGGAGTTCCTGGAAGTTCCTGGGGGAGTGTGCACGGGTTGTGCACTGGATCCGGTGGCTGGGCGGTGGGCTTGATGAGTGCCGCCGACGAGCTGCGGGCAAGGGCGGGTGCCAGGCGTGGGTTTGATCTCGACGCGTGGATCCGTCCGCTGTGCGCGCTGGTGGTGGCGGGGGTGGCCGCGTACGCGTCCTCCGTGCACCAGCGGGAGTTCGCCCGCCAAGGGGGAGCGGATGCGGTCAGTGCGTCGTTGTGGCCGCTGTCTGTTGACGGGTTGCCGCTGTTGGCGACGGTGGGGTTGCTGAAGCCCTCGGGTCTGCGGACGCGTCGAGCGCGGGGTGCTGTATGGACGGCGTTTCTGTTGGGGATCGCGGTCTCGTTGGCCGCGAACGTCGCGGCGGCGTCGGCTTTGGAGTGGAAGCCGGTGCTTGTCGCGGCGTGGCCTCCGGTTGCTCTGCTTCTGTCGGTCGAGCTTCTGGTGCACAGACCGGATCGTGGGATGGCCGATCCATTCGAGGGCGATGCTCTGGTGGAGGGTGACGGTCCGCAGGGCGATGACCCTTTGCTGGCGCGGGCGTTGGTGCTCGATGCCCGGCACCGGAATCTGCGGCAGCGGCCCATTTCTGCTGAGACCTTGCGGAAGGAGCTGCGTGTCGGCGCGGTGCGGTCGCGGCAGTTGACTGCTCTTGTTCGGAAGCGTCGAGGTGGTATCGGGGGCGCCGATGGATCTCGCGATTTGGCGGATGCATCTGGATGAGGGCATAGAAACCCGTGTGAGGGGCCCGAGAGTGTTCTCGGTGAGCCGGTCGGAGATTTGTGGTCGATCAGCTGGGCACGCGTTGGGCGAAGCTTGTCTGTGAGCTGGTGGTGGGGAAAGGCGTGCGAGGTGTGCGTCGCCACTCTTGGCCTCTCATTAGTCGATTCTTAGCCCACTGGTAGTACGGCGAATTGAGTTCCGGTCTCTCCGGATGACGAGACGGTCATCTTTGGATTTAGTTGGCTCAGCTAAGAGTCATCAGTAGGTTCTTGGTCTGCTGGTGGCGCAGGGGTCGTACGCAGCTTGACCAGTGGGAATGGTCGGCACCGCGCCGATCGATGGAGGGCCGGACCCGGTATGGTCCGGATCTTGGGCAGGGGGCGATCAGGACTGCGCGCACACCACCTGGTCAGGTGGGGTACGCGAGTTGGATTGTGTGGGACGGCGCTGAGAGGTCGCGAGGCCAATGATCCTTGCGCCGAGAGGTGCCCCCGGGCGCTTCTTGCCGTTCATGCCATTGCAGCAGGAGATCGATCCGGTCAGCGAGACCTGGAGACAGAAGACACGGCGCCGTAGCCTCCGGAATGCGGGCCCAAGTTTTCGGCGTACAACGGCCGTTGGCATGTGAAGGTTCCGTGCTCCTCAACCACTGCCGGTGGGATTCTGGCTCCATTTGGCGTGGTTCCGGGGGGATGAAGGCTGAGGGCAGCGATCGTGGTCGTGCACGGCATTGGGAAGCAGTACCTGGGCGCGCACTCGCTTCACGGCGGTATCGCACCTGCACCCCACGCAAGGTGGAACATGTCCACGCGCTCCTGTCTCC
This sequence comes from Streptomyces sp. MBT65, assembly GCF_016612545.1. Classification (GTDB taxonomy): domain Bacteria; phylum Actinomycetota; class Actinomycetes; order Streptomycetales; family Streptomycetaceae; genus Streptomyces. The sequence goes on from NZ_JAENRY010000127.1 coordinate 19,808, forward strand.
AGCACAGCTCCGGAGGAGCAGGGCTGGTCGGGGATGAACTGATCCGAGCCGCCGCTCCGCCTGGAAACGTGGCAGAACAGCAACTCCAGGCTGACGGGAGCCTCGCGGCGATGCCAGTTACTCACGTCGACGGCGAACACGATCCGCCCGCAAGCAGCCTGCGCTGACGGCTCGGTTCCGGCCGGCCGTGATTGACCGCGTCGTACATCGCCCCGTGCCCACGGCCGTTTTGGGCTGTCAGTTTCAAATCGACCAGCCAGGTGACCGGACCGCCTGAGCAGCACCGCGTCGGTGAGCTGGAAGAGCGCATCCAAACGGCTCTAGAGGCTTTCGTCGAGCTCAACCCGAAAGCGGTACAACACACTCAACGGCTCGACGGAGGGGCCGTCAGCTGAGGCGGCTGTAATAGTCGTTGTCAATGCTGTGCCTGTGTGGGGGTCCCGTCGGGGTCCAGTCCGTACGGCCACCACTTGTCGATGCGGAAACTGTCCGTCATTCCTGCCTTCTCGCAGATCCACGCCAGTCTTTTCACCGCAAAGGTGTTGCCAGCGTCGGCGAGCTGGCGGGCGAGGGCTTTGGCTGCCTCCCGATCCCTCGCCAGTTCGCGCAACCTGGCCAGGTTCAGCCGGTCAGCCAGGTCGCCGGTGCCGGGGGCTGGAGGGTAGAGGGATTTGGCGGCTTCGCGGTCCTCGGTCCATCTCCGCAGCGCAGCCAAATTCAGCACGTCCCTGAGGTCGCTGGTGCCGGGATGAGAATAGAGGGATTCGGCAACCGGCTGATTCTGGGTCCATTGCCTTGATACACCCCATTTCAGCACGGCAATGGTGTGGCCGGAGTCGGCGAGCTGCTGGATCAGGGCTTCGGCTCCCTCCCGGTTCCCCGCGCTGTCCCGCATGATGGCCAGGTTCAGGAGGGCGCTGGGATCGCCGGCATCGGACGCCTGCCGGGCCAGCGATTCGGCTTCCGTGTGATCGCCCGCCTCTTCCCGCATATCGGCCAAGGACGCCAACGCCTTTGTACTGCCGACTTCGGCGGCACGTTGGTAGAGCTGGTCGGCCATGTGCAGGCGGTAACGGTCCTGGGCCGCTTTGGCCACCTTGTTGAGGTCATCGGGGTCGGCGAGGTGTGTGTGAGCGGCGAGCCAGAAGGACGTGGGCGGACACAGCCATCGGCGGGTGGTACGGGCGTACTGCTCAAGGTAGTCGGCGAGCCGAAGCGCCGGTGTTGTCGCGGGTTTGGGCGAGGTGGCTGATGTTGGTCCTGGCGGGCGGATCGCGGGACGCCCGGTGGCGGGGCGCATGGGTGCCTGCTTGCCGTGGACTGGGTGGGCGAGTTCGGCGATTGCCACCTCGGACCAGTCGTCGGTGAGATCGTCGCAGTCAGGACCGGCGAGGTAGTCGCTCGCTGCGTCGGTGAGGAAGGTCTGCGGTAGGTGGAGCGCGACGCCGAGGCGGCGCGCATCCATCGCTGCTTCCAGCAGCGCCCTGGCAGGCGGCGTGCCGCGTTCGTAACGGCGCAGCAGTTCTGGAGCTCCGGCCAGGTCCTGCGTCACCCGCCCATGGGTGCTTGCTCTCGTGAGAGCGTCGGCCAGCAGTCGGTCACCTTCCTTGCTCTGAGCGAATGCGGAGCGCAGTGCCTCCGTGTCGAACCGCTCTGGAACGGAGAGCGTGCGGCCGGCCAGGAGTTCACGTGCCCGGCTGTGGGGGTCTGGTCGGCCGGGCTGCGGCAGAGCGGAGTACTGGCGGTCGTACTCGGGCCACAATGTGCCCAGAGCCAGGACGGGGGCTCGTCCAGGATCGGTGAGCAGGGCGTGCACCGACGCGGCGATCCGCTCGCCCAACTGGCTGTCACCAAGATAGTGCTGAGCCTCATTCAGCCACAGCACTGTGTGCGGGCGGACGCGTTCGATGTCTTCGAGTGCGGCTTCGGCGCGGGTTGGGTCGAAGGGATGCCACAGCCGCCACCCTTCACTGGCAAGCGGCTGGACGGCTTCCCAGCAGGCTCGGGTTTTGCCCGTTGAGGAGGAGCCGACCAAGACCAGCATCCGGCTTCGGCCGGCCTTGGCGTCCTGGACTGCTTGTGCCAGGACGAGGTCGTGTGCCCGACGTACATAACCCGGCAGCAGGCGCGGCGCACCGCCGACACCGTGTCCGCCGACAGCGGGGCCGGCAGGATGGACTTCCAGGTCATGGGGCTCCCACTGGCCTATGGGCTTGCCCGGTTCGGACTCGCCCTCACGGACCGGGGCGCTCTCGTCGGCCGCCGCGGTGCGGCGCAGTTCCAGCAGTTCGTCGGGTGGCATGCCCAGCTTGCGGGCGAGTACCGCCACTGTCCTGGCGGACGGCACAGGACCGTCCAGTTGGAACGCCTCCGACACCGTCGTACGGCCCAACGCCGCACGACGGGCGAGCTGCGTCTTGTCCAGGCCCGAGGCTGCTAGCCCATCGCTCAGCCGCTGGCGCAGCTCGGTGAGAGCCGCGGTGTGCTTGTTCTGGTTGTGTTGGCTCCGCTCTCCCAACAGGTGCTCCCCCCGTTTCGGGCTGCGTCCAGCAGAGTTCATCATCGCCCGGACGAACCCCGGCGCACACCGGCAGCGCGAGCTTCGGCCAAGTCAACGTCCCATCGCCCACAGGGAGTTTGTCGTGCCAAAGGTCGCCCTCGTACTGAGCATCGCCACGCTCGTCATAGTCGTCGCGGCGCTGGCCGCCGCAGGCGCGGCCACACTCGCCCGCCTGGACGATGCCGGCTACCCCACCGCTCTCAGAGGGCGGTAAGTAACGTG
>NZ_JAENRY010000128.1 GCF_016612545.1 Streptomyces sp. MBT65
CCGCATCCCCGCCCGGACCCCGGCACCGAACGCGTCCCCGACCACACCGCGGCCCATCTCTACGACGAGCGCTGGATGTTCCACGGCCCGGCGTTCCAGGGCGTCACCGAACTCACGGCGATCGGCGACCGCCACGTACGCGGCGTGATCACCACACCCCCCGCCCCGGGCGCCCTGCTCGACAACGTCGGCCAGATCCTCGGCTACTGGATCATGGCGACCCGCACCGAACGCACGGTCGTCTTCCCGGTCGGCATGCGCGAGATGCGTTTCTACGGCCCCCATCCGCGCCCCGGCACGGAGGTCGACTGTCTGGTGCGGATCACCTCGCTCACCGACACCGCGCTCGAAGCCGACGTACAGCTCACGGTCGACGGCGAGGTGTGGGCGGAGCTGACCGGCTGGCAGGACCGGCGCTTCGACAACGACCCGCAGACCAAGCCGGTCGAGCGCTTCCCCGAGCGCAACACCCTCTCCGAGGCCCGTCCCGGCGGCCGGACCCTGCTGAACGAGCGCTGGCCCGACCTCGCCTCCCGCGATCTGATCATGCGCAACTCCCTGAGCAGCGTGGAGCGTTCGCAGTACGCGGAGCATCCGCCGCGCGGGCGCCGGCAGTGGCTGCTGGGCCGGATCGCGGTGAAGGACGCGGTACGGCAGTGGCTGTGGAGCCAGGGCGAGGGGCCCGTCTTTCCGGCGGAGATCCGGGTCCACAACGACGAGTCGGGCCGCCCGTACGTGACCGGTCTGCACGGCCGGACCCTGCCTCCGCTGGATGTCTCGCTGGCCCACCGTGCCGAGGCCGCGGTCGCGATCGTCCGGCCGCACTCCCCCGGTCCCGGCCCCGGGATCGACATCGAGGAGGTCGTGGACCGGCCCCCGGCCACCCTCACCACGGCGCTCGGCGAGGAGGAACTCGCCCTCCTGCGCGCCCAGTCGGCGGCCACCGGTGAGTCCGAGGCGCTGTGGTTCGCCCGTTTCTGGGCGGCGAAGGAGGCGGTCGCCAAGGCGGAGGGCACCGGCTTCCGGGGACGGCCGCGCGACTTCGCGGTCTTCCAAGTGGTCTCCGGATCACGGCTGTCGGTGTCGGGCCGCCTGGAACGCGCCTACACGGTGCACTGCGAGCCGGCCGGCAATCCCCCCAATCTGCCGGACAGGACCTATGTCGTGGCCTGGACGACGGGACCCGCGCACGAAGAGGAGTACGACCGATGACCCCCACCACCGAGGACACCGTCCTCGCCGACCTCACCGGCATGTTGACCACGCTCCTGGAGGACGAGTACGGCGTCGACGACGTCGAGATCACCATGACGACGACCTTCAACCGCGATCTGGAGCTGGAGAGCATCGACCTGGTGACCCTGGCTGGTCTGCTCCAGGAGCACTACGGCACGCGGGTCAACTTCGCCGAGTTCCTGGCCGGGATGGAGTTCGACGAGATCATCGAACTCACCGTCGGGCGGCTCGTCGAGTATGTCGTGCAGAGCCTCAAGGCAGCCGAGGCGGGCTGAGCCATGGCGATGGTCGACACCGGTCAACTCCGGTTGCACGTACAGCGGATGAGCCCGCCCGAGGGCCGTCGCCCCACCGCCACCGCGGTGTTGGTACACGGTCTGCTCACCGACAGTCTGGCCAGCTACTACTTCACCATCGCCCCGCCGTTCGCACTGGCCGGCATCGACGTCGTCATGTACGACCTGCGCGGTCACGGCCGCAGCGGGCGGCCGGCCACCGGCTACACCCTCGACGACAACATCGACGACCTGGAGGCGCTGCTCGACCGCCTGGAGGTGACCGGCCCGGTCCATCTGGTCGGCAACTCCTACGGCGGGACAGTGGCGTTCGGCTACGCGGCCCGTCATCCGGAGCGGGCCGCCAGTGTCTCCCTCATCGAGTCGGAACCGGCGACGGCGGCCTGGGCACCGAAACTCGGCGGCATCCTGGACCGCGTGCTGCACGAGCTGGCGCACAACGAGGACGACGCGATCGCCTGGATCAGCGCGAACCGCGGCCACAACACGGCCCGTCTCGCGAAGGGCGCCGCCCGGCTGGCCCGGGAGACCTCACTCTCCCAGGACATCCCGGCCAGCGGAGTGTTGACGGAGGATCAGATCCGCGCGGTGACCTGCCCGGTGCTCGGCGTCTACGGCGGCGACTCGGACCTCGCCGAACTCACCCCCTGGCTGGAGTCGGTACTGCCCGACTGCCGGACCGTCGTCGTCCCCGGCCACGAGCACTCCGTGCTGGTCGAGGCGGCGGGCACGGTCGGCGGCCACATCCTCTCCCTGATCCAGGAGGCGAGCGCGACGGAGGTGGCCGTCCGGTGAGCCGGTTCCTCTTCGTCGTACCGCCGCTGGTCGGCCACATCAACCCGGCGACGGGCGTGGCCGCCGAACTCACCTCACGGGGACACGAGTTGGCGTGGGCCTGCGCCGATCCCGATCTCGTACGGCGGCTCGCGGGCGAATCGGCGCGGGTGTTCCCGTGCGCCGGTCCTGTGCCGGGCACGGGTGAGGGCGTACGACCGCCGGACATCCGTGGCCCCGAGGCGCTGAAGTTCCTGTGGGAGGCCTTCCTCGCGCCGCTCGCCGAGCAGATGGCGCCCGGAGTCGCCGCCGCTGTCGAGGAGTTCGGGCCCGATGTGATCGTCGCCGACCAACAGGCCCTGGCCGGCGGTCTGGTGGCGGAGCGCCTCGGCATACCGTGGGCGACCTCGGCGACCACCTCGGCGGAGTTCACGGATGTCCTGGCGGGCATGCCCAAAGTCGCCCTGTGGCTGGACGAGTTGCTGCACGGACTGCGCGCGGGGATCGGCGACCCGTCGGGCACCGCCGACCCTCGCTTCTCCCCGCACCTGGTGCTCGCGTTCAGCACCCCGGAACTCGTCGGCCCCGAGGCGCGGCAGGGCGAGCAGATCCGCTGGGTCGGCCCGTCGATCGCGCCCCGCCCGGCCGCGCCGGACTTCCCCTGGGACTGGCTGGACCCGGCCCGGTCCCTGGTCCTGGTCAGCCTCGGCACCGCCAACACCGATGTGGGCGCCCGTTTCCTCACCGAGTGCGTCACCGCGCTGCGGGCGCGAACGGACCGCGTACAGGCGGTGATCGCGGACCCGGGCGGCGCACTGGGCCCGCGGGACGACGCGGACAAGGACCTCCTCGTCCTGCCCTCGATCCCCCAACTCCCGCTCCTCGAAAGGGCGGACGCGGTCGTCTCGCACGCCGGGCACAACACGGTGTGCGAGGCGCTGTGGCACGGCGTCCCCCTGGTCGTGGCGCCCATCCGCGACGACCAGCCGGTGATCGCCGGTCAGGTCACCGGCGCGGGCGCGGGCATCCGGGTCCGCTTCGGCCGGGTCACCGCACCGAAGCTGGGCGCGGCCATCGACGCCGTACTCCACGAACCCGACCACCGCGCCGCGGCCGACCGCGTCCGTACGGCGTTCCGCGCGGCCGGCGGGCCCCGCGCGGCGGCCACCCACCTGGAGCTGCTGGCCACCGGCGCGCCCCCGAAGGAGACCCCGTGAGCACCGAGGACGCCCCCAAGCCCCCGAGCCGCACCGAGCAGGTGGCGGCGCTACGGCCCACCTATCAGGCCGACCTGGCCGACGGCCTGGACCGCTTCTTCGAGCCCAGGCGCGAGACCTGCCCCTGGTGCGACTCGTCGCGGCTGAAGACCCGGCTGCGGACGAAGGACCTGATCCAGCACAAGCCGGGCACGTTCGTCCTGGACCGCTGCGAGGAGTGCCGGCACACGTTCCAGAATCCCCGACTGAGCCCGGCGGGGCTGGAGTTCTACTACCGGGACTTCTACGACGGCCTGGGCGAGAAGCAGTTGGGCAACACGTTCGCCGCCCGGACGAAGATGTACGAGCAGCGCGCGCAGTCCCTGCTCCCGCACTCGCCGACTCCCAAGAACTGGCTGGACGTCGGCACCGGGCACGGGCACTTCTGCGAGTCGGCCCGCACGGTGTACCCCGGCACCACCTTCGACGGCCTGGACTTCACGGACGGCGCCGAACTCGCCGAGCAGGCGGGCCGGGTGGAGCGCGGATACCGGGGCAGCTTCCCGGAGCTGGCCCCGAATCTCGCGGGCCACTACGACGTCGTCAGCATGTTCCACTACCTGGAGCACAGCACCGAGCCCGAGCGTGAACTGGCCGCCGCGCACACGGCCGTTCGTCCCGGCGGGCATCTGCTGATCGAGGTCCCGGACCCCGACAGCCGCTACTCCCGGCTGCTCGGCCGCTGGTGGCTGCCGTGGCTCCAGCCGCAGCACCTGCACTTCGTCCCGGTCGAGAACCTGCGCGCCCGTCTCACGGACCTCGGCTTCACCGTCGTGGCCGAACAGCACGCGGAGCCGCACGACCCGGTCGACCTCCTCGCCGGCACCTGGCTGGCCCTGGACACGGCCGCGCCCCGCGACGACCTCCCGTGGCTGCCGAGGCCCCCGACAGGACTGGCCCGTGCGGGCCGCGCGGCCGTGCTCATCGCGGGGATTCCGGCCCTGGTCCTGGGCACGCTCCTGGACCGGTTCGTGGTGAAGCGGCTGTCGCACCGGCTGGGGGTGTCGAACGCGTACCGGCTGGTGGCGCGGCGCGACTGAGCCGTCTCCTATGCGGTCGGGGTCTCCAGCGCGCGGGCGACCTTGTCCGCGGTGATCCCGTCGGTCCGGTTGTCGAACACCAGCCGACGGCCGTCCTGCCACCGGCACTCGTTGGCCTCGGCCGTCTTCCAGAACGTGTCCCAGTCGGCGAGCTTGGACAGGTCCCGGGCACAGCCGCGGGCGCGCACGCGCTCGCGGGCCGTTTCCGAGTCGACCTGGACCTGGACGACGACCAACTCGACGTCGGCGGGCCAGTGGTGACGGTAGGTCACCTCGGCGAGGTAGTCCGGCTGGGAGAAGTAGCGGGGTGCTGAGCATCCACGACCTGACCGCGGCGCTGAGCGTCTCGCACATGACGGTCCGTCGGGACATCACCGCGCTGGAGAAGAGCGGCCAGGTGGTCTCGGTGCAGGGTGGGGTGCGGCTCGCGGACTGGAACGGCCATGTGCCGCCGCGTGAGCGCGCCTCGCGCGCGGCGCTGGAGATGCCCCGCAAGCAGGCGATCGCCGGGCGGGCGGCGGAGCTCGTCGAGGACGGCATGGTGGTGTTCCTCGACGCGGGCACGACCTGTCAGTCGGTCGTGCCGTTCCTGGTCGGCCGCAAGGACCTGACCGTCGTCACCAACGACTTCCACGCGGTGCTCGCGCTGTGCGAACTGCCGTCCGTGCACACGGTCCACACCGGTGGCGAGGTCGATGTGTCGAGCGGTTCGAGCAGCGGGCCGCTCGCGGCCCGGACGGTCGGCGCGATCAATCTCGACCTCGCCTTCCTGAGCGCCGGGTCCTGGGACCTGTCCCACGGCGTGACGAGCTTCTCGATGGACAAGGTGCTGCTCAAGCAGGCGGTGATGGAGGCGGCCGGCTCGGTCGCGCTGCTCGCCGACAGCACCAAGTGGGGCACGGTGGAGCGGTTCAACGTGACCACGCTGGACCGGCTCGACACCGTCGTGACGGACGAGGGCCTGCCGTCGGCCGTGCTCGACCGCATCGCGGAGGAGGGCCCCACGGTGCTCCGCACGGGCCGACTACCGGCTGGCCCCCATTGAATGAAGCATTCACCGCGCCTAGCATCACCTGGTGATTCCAGCAATTCCCGTGTGACTCCCGACGAGCGGCGCACAGGTGACGACGAGCGGTCGCGGCCCGGTTCCGGGGGCTCCGGCCGCTCGTCCACCCGTCACTACTCAGCTCGCGGTACGGCGGATTCGCCCCGCGTAGCGCCCCTCCAGCTCCAGGTTGCCCTCGAAGCCGCCCGGCACATTGGCCGAGACGTACACCGGCGGGCGCTCCCCCGAGGCGAGCAACCGGGCCGCCGCCTCCGCGACCGACAACTGCACGAGCATCGCGCCGGTGAGCGTGGACAGGGCGCAAACAGCTCCCCCGGTGGGGAGTTCGAGCAGCGCGTCACCGCGCGGGGCCGCGTTGTCGAGGACGACATCGGCGAGGTCCGCGAGCTTCTTGCCGCTGGGATGGCCGGCCGGGACCGCGCGGGTGTGGGCGAGCGAGGTGATCGCCAGCAGCCGGTGCCCGCGCTCCTTCACGCGCAGGGCCATCTCCACGATCACCTTGTTCACACCGGAGTTGGAGATGATCACGAAGAGGTCCTCGGGGCGCGGCGCCGCGAGGTCGTAGAGGCGCTCGGCGATTCCGGCCTGCCGCTCCAGCAGCGGGTCGTCGAGGACTCTCGGGGCGTCACCGCCGTAGAGGACGAGGTCGGCGATGCTCAGGCGGTTGGTGGGCACCAACCCTCCGGCGCGGCCCGCGAGTTCGAGGACCATGGCCTGGGAGTGGCCGGTGCCGAAGGCCTGGATGACGCCGTCGGTGCGGACGCAGTCCGCGATCAGTTCGGCGGCGCGGGACACGGTCTCGCGGCTGGACTCGGTGATGTGCTGGAGGACGGCCAGGCTCTCGCGCGCGAAGGTCTCGGCGCTCACGGACTCGGCGGACACACGATTCTCCCCACCGGTGGATCAAACCACCTATTCTTTCTAGATCAATGAATCAATAAATCACATGCGGTCCTGGTATTCAATCGATGGCCTCTGGGGTGGCTGATACCTTCTCCACATGCCCCCGACAGACGTCACGACCCTGATCCGCACCGAGCTGCCCCGGCTGGCGGGCTCATTGCGGAAGGTCGGCGAGCTGATCCTGGAGGATCCGGCCGCCGTCACCCACTGCTCGGCCGCCGAGCTGGGCCGCCGCACCGGCACCTCGCAGGCGACGGTGACCCGGTTCTGCCGGGCGGTGGGCCTCGACTCGTACCAGCATCTGCTGATCGAACTGGCCCAGGAGCGCGGGCGCGGCGAGGTCTCCGACTGGGGCACCGCCGAGATCGGCCCGGACATCTCCCCGGACGACGATCTGGAGCGGGTCGTGCAGGTCGTGGGCAGCGCCGACCTGCGCGCGGTGCAGCAGACCATCGACCGGATCGACCTCGACGCGGTGGAGCGCGCGGCCACCGCCGCCGCCCGTGCCCGGCGGATCGACGTCTACGGCATCGGCGGCAGCGGGGCGGTCGCCCAGGAGACCGAGACCCGGCTGTTCCGCATCGGCTGCGCGGTGCGCGGCTGGACCGAGGTGCACGCGGCGGCCACCTCCGCCGCCCTGCTCACCCCGGCGGACGTGGCGATCGGCATCTCCCACTCCGGTTCGACCCGCGAGACCATCGAGCCGTTCGAACTGGCCAAGGAGCGCGGCGCCACCACCATCGCCCTCACCTCCGACCCGCGCTCCCCGCTGGCCCGCGCCGCCGACATCCGGCTCATCTCCTCGTCCTCCGCGACCAGTTTCCCCACCGGCATCATCGGCGCCCGCCACTCGGTCCTGGTCCTCATCGACTGCCTCTACGTCCGTATCGCGCAGCTCTCCTACCAGCGCGCGAGCGCCTCCCTGGCCCTCACCGACCACATCGCCGGGGAGCACACGGTGAAGTCCCGCAGGGGTCGGTGATCCGAGCCGAGACAGGGCCGTGATCTCGGCCGAGTCTGCATGGATGAACCACCGAAGTTACGCGGGGATGGTTGTTTGAATCATCTTCGCGGTGTCAGGATGGGCGCTCCGCCGAGCCTCTGGTAGGAGACCCATGCGTGTCACCGCTGCCCTGTCGACCGAGCTGTTCGTCGGCACCGCCGAGCATCCGCTCCAGGTGGTGGCCGTCGAACTCGCCCATGACCCGGGCCGGCCGGTCCGCCTCACGGTCGAGGGCCCGGGCCTGCGCGGCAGCGCGGAGACGGTCGTGGGCGAGGACGGCACCGCGCGCGTCGAGATACCGGTGTCGACGGACCTCGCGCCCGGCGAGCGGTGCGCGATCGAGGTGACAGCGGCCGACGGCGCCCAACTGGCCACCTACAGCGCCGAGTTCACGGCCGCCGAGCCCGGCTGGACCATGTTCATGGTCAGCCACTTCCACTACGACCCCGTCTGGTGGAACACCCAGGGCGCCTACACCGAGACCTGGGACGTCGCCGACGACCCCGCCTCCACCGGCCTCCCGGCCCGCACCTTCGACTCGCGCGGCCAGTCCGGCATGAGCCTCGTCCGCGCCCACTGCGACCTGGCCCGCCGCGACCCGGCGTACACCTTCGTGCTGGCCGAGGTCGACTACCTCAAGCCGTACTGGGACGCCTTCCCCGAAGAGCGGGCCTTTCTGCGGGAGTTGATCCGCACCGGCCGCGTCGAGATCATGGGCGGCACCTACAACGAGCCGAACACCAACCTCACCGGCGCCGAGGCGACCGTACGCAACGCCCTCTACGGGGACGGCTTTCAGCGCGGCATCCTCGGCGCCTCGCCCGAAACCGCCTGGCAGCTCGACGCGTTCGGGCACGACCCGCAGTTCCCCGGATTCATGGCGGACGCGGGAGTGTCCTCCAGTTCATGGGCGCGCGGGCCGTTCCACCAGTGGGGGCCGACGCTCTCCGTCTTCGGCGAGGAACCGCGCGATCCCCAACGCATGCAGTTCCCGGCCGAGTTCAGCTGGATCGCCCCCTCCGGCCGCGGGCTGCTCACGGCCTACATGGTCAATCACTACGGCGCCGGGTGGGCCATCGACAACGCGCCCACGCTCCCCGAGGCCGAAGCGGCGGCGCTCAAGCTCTTCCGGGGACTCAAGAAGGTCGCGCTCACCCGCAATGTGCTGCTCCCGGTCGGCGGGGACTACGCGCCGCCGTGCCGCTGGGTGATGGACATCCACCGTGACTGGAACGCCCGTTACGTCTGGCCGCGCTTCGTCAGCGCGATCCCCCGGGACTTCTTCGCCGCCGTGCGCGCCGAGTTGGCCGAGGAGGGCCGCAAGGCGTCCCCGCAGACCCGGGACATGAACCCGATCTACACCGGCAAGGACGTCTCGTACATCGACACCAAGCAGGCCCAGCGTCACGGCGAGACTCTCCTCGCCGACGCCGAGGCCTGGGCCACCCTCGCCTCGCTCGTCGCCCGACACCCCTACCCGGACGCGGCGTTGGACAAGGCCTGGCGGCAGCTGATCTACGGCGCCCACCACGACGCGATCACCGGCTCCGAGTCGGACCAGGTGTACATCGACCTGATGACCGGCTGGCGCGAGCTGTACGACCTGGCGGAGGCGGTTCACTCCGACGCGACGGCGGCCATCGCCGGGAAGGTCGCCCAACTCCCGGGTGCGACGGACGACTTGGTGGTGTTCAACGCGGCGACCTGGGACCGCCGGGACGTCCTGACCGTCACCGACCCCGGCATGGTCCCCCTCGACGACACCGGTCTGCCCCTTCCCGCCGTGCGTGAGGGCGACCAACTCCGGGTCGTCGTACCGGAGGTACCGGGCATGGGCCTCAAAGCCCTCCCGCTCGCGCCGGGTTCGGTGGCCGGATGGGTGCCCGGCGAGGGTCTCACCATCCGCAACGAGTTCTACGAGGTGACGGTCGACCCCGCGCGCGGCGGTGGCGTCAGCAGCCTGCGCGAACTCGGCGCGGACGAAAGGGAGTTGCTCCGCGCCGGTGACATCGGCAACGAACTCGTCGTCCAAGAGGAGTACGCGCGCCACCCGCGCTTCGGCGAGGGCCCCTGGCATCTCACGCCGACCGGGACCACCGCCGCGCGCAGCCGTGACGTCACCGCCGACATCGATGTCCAGCACTCCCCCGCCGGTTCGCGGATCACCGTCACCGCCGACCTCGGACTGTTCCGGTACACCCAGCGGCTGACGCTGTGGGCCGGGGTCCCGCGCCTGGATCTGACCACCACGATCGACGGGTACGACGGCGCCGACCGGCTGATCCGGGTGCGCTGGCCGTCCGACGTGACCGGCGGGCTGCCGGTGCACGAGGTGGCGGACGCGGTGATCGGGCGCGGGTTCGGGTTCGTGGAGGTGGACAGCGAGGAGTTCCCCTGGACGCTCGACAACCCGGCGAACACCTGGTTCGGGCTGGGGTCCACCGCGCGGGTGGCGGTCCAGGACGAGTCGGGGCGGCTGCTCGGGCACCGGTCGATCGGGGTCGCCGAACTCGTCTACGCCGACTGGGACTTGGCCGGTGAACTCGGTGCGCCGCTCGCGGCGGCCCTGGTCCGAGTCGGGGTCACCGCGACCTCGACGATCGCCGGCGGTCCGCGCTACGGCGACCTCGAAGTGGACTCCAATCTCCCGGACTTCCGGATCGCCGTGGGCGCACCCGAGCGCAACTCCGTGGTCGCGGAGGCCCTCGGCTGGGACCCGGCCGCCGGACGCGAGCTGCGCCGGCAACTGGCCGAGCGGGGCGTGGCGGCGGTGTGGGTCGCGCCGCGTGCCGGGCTGCGCGAGGAGTGGGTGCCCGGGGCCGACCTGCGCGACCTGGAACGGCTGCCGCTGCTCGTGGTGGCGGGCGCCCGCCCCGAGGACGACGCCAAGGCGGTCGACGCGCTGATCGCCGACCTCGACGACGCGGTCGTCACGGCCACGGCGGCGGGCGGTTGCGAGGCCCTGCCGCCGGGCGACGCCTGGGACGGCCGTAGCTTCGCCGTCCTCAACCGGGGTACGCCCGGCTGTGTCGTCACCTCCTCCGGTGACCTCTACATGTCCCTCATGCGGTCCTGCACCGGCTGGCCCTCCGGCATCTGGGTCGACCCGCCCCGCCGCACGGCACCCGACGGCTCCGCCTTCCAACTCCAGCGCTGGACCCACGAGTTCGAGTACGCCGTGGTCGCGGGCGCCGGTGACTGGCGTGCGGCGCGACTCCCGCAGGCGGGACATGAGTTCAACCACCCGCTGACGGCCCGCCTCCGCACCTCCGCCCACCAGGGCACCCTGCCGCGGAAGTTCACGCTGCTCGCCCTGGAGCCGGCCGGCGAGGTGATCCTCGACGCCCTCAAGCCGCTCGGCTCCCCGCTAGCCCGCGGCGGCGCGGTACCGGTCGACCCCGGGCGCGGTGTCGCCGTACGCATGCACGAGGTGAACGGTCGGCCGGTGCGGGCCCGGATCCACGGGCCGTACGACTGGACCGAGGGCGCCCGGGCCGACGTACTGGAGGCGCCCGGCGAGGAGTTGACCCCGGATCGGGACGGCGGGCTCGCCGTCGACCTGACCGGTTTCGAGGTCGCGACGGTGCTGGCGACCACTGCCGCAGAGACCTCAACCGGGCCCGGAATCGCGGCACATGAACCCGCTCAGCCGATCCACACCCGCTACTGGCTGCACAACTCCGGCCCCGCGCCGCGCGGGAACATGCCGGTGTCGGTGTACCTCTCCCCCGGCACGCTCACCGCCGCCGGTCCGGTCGCCGCGACCGTCCGGGTCGGCTCGGAACTCACCGACGCGCCGGTCTCCGGCACGGTGACCTTCGAGGTCCCGCCCGGCTGGACCGCCGAACCCGCCGAACTGCCGTACGCGCTGGGCCCGTCCGGGTTCACCCTCTCCGAGATCACGGTGACACCACCGCCCGAACCGGCCCCCGGCCGCCACTGGCTCGCCGCGCGGCTCTCCTACGGCGGGCAGACGTACGAGGACACCGTGGCGCTGGATGTGCCGGACGGGCACCACGGGCCAACACTCGTGTCCCGTCTGGGAGTTGAACGGATCACCGTACGAGCGGGTGAGCGCGCCCGGGTCCCCGTGACCGTCCGCAACACCACCCGGGGGCCCGTCAACGGCACTCTCTGGGCCGTCTCCTCGTGGGACACCTGGGCCGGGGTCGCGCCGGGCTGTCAGGGGTTCACGGTGGCCGGGGGCGCGGAGCGGGAGTGCGTGATCGAGGTGGACGGCTCCGCGGTGGCGCCGGGGTCCTACTGGCTGCTGGTGAAGGTCGCCTGGAACGGGTGTGTCGCCTACACGGAGGCCGTCCCGCTGGAGGTGACGCCGTGACGGCGGAGCATGCGGCCGTGGTGCGTGGCACGGCGGTCGCCAAGAAGCGCGTGGACGCGCTGCTGGCGGCCGTACCGGCCCGGGATCCGGAGGCCGGCCGGCCCGAGGCGCTCGCGCGGGCCGAGCGGCAGCGGCGGCGCTGGGCGACCCAGGTGGTGGTCATCGACGAACTGGCCCAACGGGCTTGCGTGGAGCGGGGGTTGAAGCCTCCCGCGGAGGTGGCGCCGGATCGGGTGCTGGCCGTCGCCGAGACCGATGTCGCGGATCTCGGCAGCATCGTCGCGGCGGCCCTCGCGCACTCCCCGGCCGCCCGGCTGCTGCTGGCCGAGCTGGAGGGCGAGCAGGAGGTCGCGGAGGCGGCCGTACGGGACTACTACGACCGGAACCGGGACCGCTTTCTCACGGCGGAGGCACTGCGGCGCGGTGTCGACCCGTTCGGCGGGGTGTCATCGGAGGACTTCGTGCCGTACGAGCAGGCACGCGAGGGGGTCGCGCGCGAGTTGCGGCGGGCTGCGGGGCGACGGGCCTTCTTCGGTTGGTTGGACCGGGCCAAGGCCGAAGTCGTGTATACGGCCGGCCATGAACACCCCGGCGATCCGACGCAGCCGGACCACGAACATCGGCACTGATCGCGCCCGGAACCTAAAAGCAACACGAGAACCCATTGACCTCCGATGAATTCTGGTCCACCTTTTCATCAATCAAGGTCGAAGTTGGTTAATTGAACCAGCGGTTGGCTGGTGCTCAGGAGGGCAGCGATGCGCACAGGAAGACTGACCGGATCGATGGTGGGGATCATCGTCCTCACCCTGACGGCCGCCGGCTGCGGACTGTCCGGCAGCTCGGGCGACAGCGACTCCACCGCGGGCGGCTGCAAGGTCGACAAGGGGAACGTGGGGTCCGGGAAGCTCACCGGTGAGGTGAAGGGCGGCATCACCTTCCAGACCACCAACTTGAAGAAGGGCTTCGGGAGTTTCTTCAACGGGGTCATCAAGTCCTTCGAGAAGGCCCACCCCGGGACCTCGGTCAAGTGGATCGACGATCCGGGCGACAGCACCTTCACCCAGCGCAATGTCGCCGACGCCCAGGCGTGCACGCTCCCCGACGTCATCAACCTCAACGCCGAGACGGCGACCGCCCTCACGAAGGCGGGCTATCTGCTCGACCTGGGCGTCAAGGCCCCCGACGCCGGGAAGCCGTTCGTGCCCGCGTTCTGGAAGTCCAGCACCTTCAAGGACGGTTCGGGTTCCGCGCTGCACACCGTGCTCCCCTGGTACACCGGCGGCATCGTCCTGACGTACAACACCGACCTGTTGAAGAAGGCCGGGATCGACCCCGCGAAGCCGCCGACGACGATCTTCGGGCTGTTCGCCGACTACGAGAAGATCGCCAAGTCGGCCAAGGGCAAGTACTACGCGACGATGGCCAACCCGATCTGGCGCGTCCCGGCGGACTTCGACCAGATGAACATCAAGACCCTCTCCAGCGACGGCAAGTCGGCCGTGTTCGCCGACGACCCGCGCACCACCCAGTGGGTCGCGTGGATGGCGAAGCTGTACAAGGAGGGCGCGATGCCGAAGGACTCGCTGTCCTCCAGCAACGACCCGTCCACGCCGTACACGCAGGGCAAGGTCGCCTACGGCTCGACGAACCCGAGCTATGTGCGGTTCGTGAAGCAGAACAGCCCATCGATCTACGCCAAGACGGGCGTCGGGCAGCAGCCCTTCGACGCGCTCGGCCACACCACCGCTGCCCCGCAGTACGTCTCGGTCGCCGCGACCAGCAAGCACGCGCCCGTGGCACTGGCGTTCGCGGAGTTCCTCACCAACGCCGAGAACCAGACGGCGTGGGCGAAGGACCCGGACGTGGTGATCTTCCCGACCACGACCACCTCGCTCAACGACCCGTTCTTCCAGAAGGTCAGCGGCAGCGACCAGTTCGCGCAGGCCCGCAAGCTCGTCGCCGACCAGCTCAAGACGACGACGGCCTACCAGACCGTCCTCTCGCCGGCCGTGCAGACCGCGATCGTGTCCCAGGTGCAGCTGGCGATGCAGGGCAAGAAGAGCCCGGCGCAGGCCGTCAAGGACGCCCAGGCCAAGGCCAACGAGCTGCTGAAGCAGGCTGGTTGACGGTGGCGACACAGACCGCGAAGCCGGTGTCCGTGCCCGGTGCGGAGGCCGTCGCCTCCGCACCGGGCACGACCCGCATACGGAAGTTCGCCCGGGCCGTCCTCCCCGGCCCCGCCCCCGGCGCCAACGGGGCGGCGCTGTACCGCCGTTGGTGGCTGCCCTGGCTGTGGACCGCGCCCGCGATCGTCTGCGCGGCGGTGTTCGGGGTGTTCCCGTTCCTCAACACGCTGCTGCTGTCGTTCACCGACGCCAAGCCGCTCGGCGGCGCCGCGGGCTTCGTCGGGTTCTCCAACTACACCCGGATGCTGGGCGATTCGGACTTCTGGCTGGCGACCCGCAACAGCGTCCTGTACGCCGTGATCGTCGTCCCCCTGATGGTGCTGCTGCCGCTGCTGCTCGCCGTCCTGGTGGAGAAGAACCTGCCCGGCATCGGCTTCTTCCGCTCGGCCTTCTACACGCCGGTACTCGCCTCCAGCGTGGTCGTCGGACTGAGCTGGCAGTGGCTGCTGGCGGACGACGGACTGGTCAACACCTGGCTGGAGAAAGCCCACTTGATCCGGTCGGCCATCCCGTTCCTGTCCGACTCGTGGCTGATCCTGCTCTCCGCGATGGGCCTGACCCTGTGGAAGGGCCTCGGCTGGTACATGGTGTTCTACCTCGCCGCCCTCGGGAACGTGCCCAAGGAACTCCACGAGGCCGCCTCCATGGACGGCGCCGGTGCCGCCCGCCGCTTCTGGCACATCACCGTGCCCGGCGTCCGGCAGGCGATGATGCTGGTCGGCACCCTCACCGGCATCGGCTCGCTGCGCGTGTTCACCGAGATCTACATGCTCGGCAGCTCCACCGGCGGCCCAGGCGGCGCCGACCGCACGCTGCCCTTCTACATCCGGGACGTCGGCCTGGACCCCATCACCGGAAACGCCGGTTACGGCTCGGCGGTGAGCGTGGCGCTGTTCGTCCTGACCCTGGGTCTGACCCTGCTGGCGCAGCGCCTCACAAAGGAGGACGAGTCATGACGGCGACCGCCGTGCGGCCCAAGTCCCGGCGCCTGACGCCCCGTTGGCGGGACTACGGCCGCCCCCGCGAACTCCTCGTCCGCTACCTGCTGTTGCTCATGGTCCTGGGCCTCACCGTCGGCCCGCTGATCTGGCAGTTCCTGGCCTCGCTCAAGGGCACCGGCGAGGACGTCTTCGGCGCGAACGCCTCCCTGCTGCCGCACCACCCGACCCTGCACGCCTACCGCGAGGTCTTCAGCCAAGTCCCGGTGGCGACGTACATCAAGAACAGCCTGATCGTCGTACTCCTGTCGGTGGCAAGCCAGTTGCTGTTCTCCACGACCGCCGGCTACATGCTCTCGAAGCCCGCCTGGAAGGGCCGCCGGGCGGTCTGGATCCTGCTGATCGCCTCCATGATGTTCCCCTTCGAGTCGATCATGGTGTCGCTGTTCCTGAGCATCCGCGACCTCGGTCTGGTCGACAGCGTGGTGGGCGTGTGGCTGCCCGGCTTCGTCGGTGCGATCAACGTGCTGCTGATGCGCGGCGCGTTCCTCGCCGTGCCGCGCGAGATCGAGGACTCGGGAATGCTGGACGGCGCGAGCGAGTGGCAGCGCTTCCGCTACCTGTATCTCCCGTCCGCGTGGGGCGCGATCATGGTCGTCACCATCAACACCTTCATCAGCGCCTGGGACGACTTCCTCTGGCCCCTGATCGTGCTCCGCTCCGAGGACCACATGACGCTGACCCTGGGCCTCTCACGACTCCAGAGCTCGTCGTTCGGCTACGACCAGCGGGTGGTGATGGCCGGTTCGGTGATCTCCGTGATCCCGGTGCTGGTGCTGTTCGTCATCACCCAACGCTGGTTCTACAAGGGCGTGTCGGCGGGAGCCGTCAAGCTCTGAGCCGTACGACGAGGGGTTCGACGGCGAGCGCCGCCCGGGCGGACTCCGCGACCCGGATCTCCACGGCACCGACCTGCTCCAACTGGTCGGTGCCGAAGGGGATCCCGACCCTACGGCGTTCCCCCGGCGCCAACTCGACGCCGTGGAAGGCGTGCAGTTCGAGCGTGCGCGGCCAGACGGGAGTCAGCAGCCGCCGGACGTACACCTGGACGACCGAACGGCCGTGCCGTTTCCCGGTGTTGGTGACGTCGACCTCGATCGCGTTCCCCGCGAGGCGCGGCGGACCGTACGCGAAGCTCGTGTACGACAGCCCGTGCCCGAAGGAGTACAGCGGCTCGGCGTCGGCGTCCACATAGCCGCCGTACTCGGTGTCCTTGTGGTTGTAGTGGACGGGTAGTTGGGCCACCGAGCGCGGGATGGACACGGGGAGTCGGCCGGTCGGTTCGGCGTGGCCGAGGAGTGTCCCGGCGATGGCCTCGCCGCCCCACGGGCCGGGATACCAGGCGGTGAGCAGGGCGCCCGCCCGTTCCGGGACGACATGCGGGCGGCCCTGGATCAGGACGACCGCCGTGGGGGTGCTGGTAGCGGTGACCGCGTCCAGGAGGGCGTGCTGGGCGCGGCCGAGGCTCAGGCCCGCGAGGTCGGCTCCCTCGCCGCAGGTCATCTCCGAAACGGCGTTCCGTGCCGCCCCGTTGGCGTCGAAGTCCGTGTCGGGCGTACGGGCGCTGCTGCCGCCCAGCACCAGGACCGCCAGGTCGGAGGCGGCGGCCGCGGCGACCGCCTCGGGGATGCCGGAGAGGTCGTCGCCGGTGAGCGCGCAGCCGGGGGCGTGGCGGAGGTCGGTGCCGGGCGGGGCGAGGCGGCGCAGGCCGTCGAGGACGCTGACGCCGGTGCGCCGCGGTGCCGTGTAGTCGCCCAACTGGTGCGCGTAGGTGGCGGATTGGGGTCCAATGACCGCGATACGGGAGACGGTCGGCGGGATGGGCAGCACCCCGCCGTCGTTGTGGAGGAGGGTGACGGCGGCTCGGGCGAGGGCCGTGCTCAGTTCCCTGCCCTGCTGCGGTGAGGGCAACTCACTTGTGGCGTAGGGGTGTTCGAAGAGGCCGAGGCTGAACTTCAGGCGGAGTACGCGGGCCACGGCCGTGTCGACGGTGGCCTCGCTCACCAGGCCCCGCTCGACTGCCTCCTCCAGGTGGGTGAAGCCCTCGTCCCAGAGGCTCAGGTCGACACCCGCGTTGAGCGCGAGGGCGCCCGCCGCGACCTTGTCGCCGGTGATCCGGGCCAGCCGGTCCACGGCGAGGCCGTCGGCCATCACCAGTCCCTCGAAACCCCAGTCGTCACGCAGGAGTTCGGTCAGCAGGGCGCGGTTGCCGGAGCAGGGCAGGCCGTCGACCTCGTTGTACGCGGACATGAGGGCGGCGGCCCCGGCGCGGACTCCGGCGCGGGCGGCGGGGAGGTGGATCTCGTGGAGTTCACGGAGGCCGAGTTCGGACTCGGCGGAGTTGCGGCCGCCGACCGTGGCGCCCTGTCCGGAGAAGTGCTTGAGGCCAACGGGAGCCTTGTCGGGCGCGAAGACGGCTCCCGCGACCGGGGCTTCGCCGACGGCGGTCCCGGCTGTCGTGTCGCCCTGCATACCTCTGACGAGTGCCTCGGTGAGACGGGCGGCGAGGTGCGGGTCCTCCCCGAAGCACTCCTCGGTGCGGCCCCAGCGCGGGTCGCGGGCGATGTCCAGGGCGGAGACGAGAGCCAAGTGGCCGCCACGGGCCCGGAGTTCGGCTGCGGCGTGGGCGGCGGCCCGCTCGTACAGGTCGGGGTCCCAGGTCGCGCCGACGGCCAGGTTGACCGGGAGGACCGTGCCGTCCAGGGCCATGTGGCCGTGCGGCACCTCCTCGACGAACAGCGCCGGGATGCCGAGTCGGCTGCTGTCGATCACATGCCGCTGCACCAACTCGGCCAGGGTGGCGCTGTCCTGGGCGCCGGGGCCGTTGGTGTGGTCGACGCCGGACCAGGCGTCGGCGCGGAACAGGCCGTAGAGCGCGCCGAGTCCGGCGAAGCGGGTGGTCTCGGCGCGGAGGGCGTCGGTGAGTTCGAAGCCGTCGGGAGTGCGGCGGTAGGCGTCCCAGCCGTACATCCGCTGGTTGAGCTGGCCGACCTTCTCGCGGAGGGTCATCCGGGCGAGGAGATCTTGGACTCGGGCGTCCACGGAGGCGTTGGGGTCGCGGTAGAGGGGGGTGGTGGTGTCGGTCATCGGTCGTCACCGTCGTACGCGAGTCGGGCGAGGGCGACCGCGCCCCGGCAGCCGTCCGGCACCCAGTCGAGGGTGAGGCCGAGGGTGTGGAGACGGGTGGTGAGGGGGTCGGTCAGGGGGCCTTCGGGGCCGAGGAGGCCGCCGGTGGCGACGATCCGCTCGCCGGGGGTCGGCTCCAACGCCCGCACTGTGGCGGTCAGTTGCTCTGCCGCCTCGTCGAGAATCTCCCCTGCCACGGCGTCCTTGTCTCCGACGGACCCGGCCGCCTCGACGACCAGCGGGGCGAAGCGGGCGAGGCGGATGGGGAGTTCGGACATGACGGCGGGGAGGACGTGCATGCGGTAGGTCTCGCGGTGGGCGCGGGACCAGTCGGCGGTGCCGGGGAGCGCCTCGGCGGGCACGCCGAGCGCCTGGCCGACGGACCGGGCCAGCACGGTCGTAGGGCCGCGTCCGTCGGCCATGCGCAGGGCCGCGCGGACCGCGCTGCGGCCGATCCAGAAGCCGCTGCCGTCGTCGCCGAGGAGCCAGCCGTCGCCGTCCACGGTGGCCGTGGTGCGGCGGTCGGTGATGCGCAGGGCGACCGCGCCGGTCCCGGCGACCAGCGCGAGGCCGTCGGCGGGGGCGCCGGGGGCGGAGGCGAAAGCGGCCTCGATGTCGCTGCAGACGCGGAGCCGGTCGGCGGGGATGCCCAGGCGTTCCAGTGCGGCCGTGAGGGCCGTGCGGGCGTTGACGTGTCCCGGCTCCTCGGTGGAGGCGGCCGTGGCGCCCGCGAAACCGCCGGACACGGCGACCACCCGCGTGCGCGCCCGCTCCGGGACGGCCTGCCCGATCGCCTCGACCAGGTGCTCGGTGAGGCGCGGTACCGGGACGGTCAGGGCGTTGCCGGGCCCGGCGCCGCCCTCGCCGAGCACACGCCCGTCCTCGGCGGCGGCGAGGACGGCACGGGTGCGGGTGCCGCCGGCGTCGAGGCCGACGACGAGATCCACCGCGCATTCTTGGTTCAAATCATTGCTCATCACTGACTATGGTGGTTGATACATTCGCGCAGAACAAGAGCCACAGAACAAGAGCCAAAGAAGAGTCAGGGCAAGACCGGACCTGGGGAGGATCCCATTCCTACGCTCCGCTTCGGCGTCAACTACACGCCGCGCCGCGGTTGGTTCCACTCCTGGCACGACTTCGACCCGGCGCACGCCCGCGAGGATCTGGCCCAGATAGCCGGCCTCGGCCTGGACCATGTCCGGATCTTCCACCTCTGGCCGCTGCTCCAGCCCAACCGCACGCTCATCCGCAAGGCCGCCGTGGACCAGTTGGTGCACCTGGTCGACCTGGCGGGCGAGGCGGGGCTCGACGTCCTCGTGGACGGGGTCCAGGGTCATCTGTCGAGCTTCGACTTCTACCCGGAGTGGACCCGCAGTTGGCACCACCGCAATGTGTTCACCGACCCGGAGGCGATCACCGCGCAGGCGGAGCTGCTGCGCACGCTGGGCGCCGCCCTGGCCGACCGCCCGAACCTGATCGGTCTCCAACTCGGCAACGAGCTCAACAACTTGGTGGAGCACAACCCGGTGACACCGGCCGAGGTGGACCACTATCTCGACACACTGCTCGCCGCCGCCCGCGAACATCTGCCGGCGGACCGTCTGGTCACGCACTCCGCGTACGACGCCGCCTGGTACGGCGACGACCACCCGTTCACCCCGGAGGCCTCGGCCCGCAAGGGCGATCTGACCACCGTCCATCCGTGGGTGTTCTCCGGGGACTGCGCCCGCCGGTACGGTCCGCGCTCGCCGCAGGTGCTCCATCTCGCCGAGTACGGAACGGAGTTGGCCAAGGCGTACGCCACCGACCCGGACCGGCCCGTCTGGGTGCAGGAGACCGGCGCGCCCGAGCCGCACATCCCGGCGGCCGACGCCCCGGAGTTCGCGCGGGCGACCGTGCGCAACGCGGCCGAGTGCGCGGGGCTGTGGGGGGTGACCTGGTGGTGCTCGCACGATGTGGACCGCTCGCTCGCCGACTATCCCGAACTCGAGTACACGCTGGGCCTGTTCGACTCGGCGGGCCGCGCCAAGCCGATCGCCGAGGCCTTCGCCGCCGCGATCGCCGAACCGCACACCGTCCAACTCCGGGACACTGCCCTGGTGTTGGACTGCACGCCGGCGACCCGCTCGGTGTCCGGGCCGGGCGGCGCGTACTTCGAGGAGTGGATGCGACTACGCGTCCAGGGCCTCCGGCCTGCGGTGGTGCTGGCCGAACGGGCCGGGGACGAGGGGTACTTGGCGGCGCGGGGCATCAAGGAAGTCGTACACCCGCAGTAAAGGTCAGCTGCCTGTCAGTACCTCGGCGACCGCCCGCAGGTTGACCCGCCCACGTCCGTAGGAGCAGAGGGCGCCGCCCTCCGGCAGTCCGGTGTCGATCAGGACGGCGTCGGGTCGCCGGGCGGCCAGGGTGTCGCGCAGCCGGGCCTGCCAGGGGTGCAGGCCGGCGTCGGTGGTGGCGACGACCAGCGGGGCGCCCGCGCGGAGGATTCCGTCGACGAGGGCGGCGGGGTCGGCCGGTTCCGTGTTGAGGGCGGTGCCGGTGGCGGTGGGGTCGATCGCGCGGAGTTCGGTGAGGAGGTCCTCGCCGCCCCAGTTCAGGGCGGGGTGCGGGGCCGGGAACAGGTCGACGACATGGGCGCCGCGCAGGGGCGGCGGCAGGGTCCGGGTGCGCACGGCGCGGCGGGCCGCCTCAAGGCCCGCGTCCGCGTCCCAGGCGGCGACCGCGCGGCGCGGGGTCGCGTACCGCTCGGCGAGCCGCCGTACCCGGCCGGCCGCCTCCCACACCCGGTCCTCCGCCAGCACGCCCGAGTGCAGCGCGTCGAGGACGGCGTCCCGGCAGCCGAGGGTGACCTCCAAGTCCGGTACGGCGACGATGACTTGGTCCGCTCCGGCGGCGAGGGCGATCCGGGCACCGGCCGCTTCGCCGTACGCGTCGGCGATCGCCTTCATCTCCAGGGCGTCGCTCACCACGACGCCGTCGAAGCCGAGTTCGAGGCGGAGCAGATCGCCGAGGATGCGCCGGCTGAGGGTGGCGGGGCGGTTGGCGTCCAGGGCCGGGAAGACGACGTGGGCGCTCATCAGCATGGGCACGCCCGCGGCGATGGCGGCGCGGAACGGGGCGAGGTCGACGAGGAGTTCGTCGTGCGGCCGCGGGTCGATCGCGATGCCGTGGTGGCTGTCGGTGATTGTGCCGCCGTGGCCCGGGAAATGCTTGGCACAGGACGCGATACCGCGTGTGTCGGTGGCGGTGATCCAGGCGCGGAGGTGGCGGGCGGCGAGGTCGGGGTCGGCGCCGAAGGAACGGGTGCGCACGATGGGGTTGCGCGGCTGGTGCTGGAGGTCGGCGACGGGTGCGTAGGAGGCCGTGATGCCGAGTGTGGCGAGGTGACCGGCGAGCGCGTCGGCGCACCGGGCGGTCAGGGCCGGGTCGTCGACGACCCCGAGGGCGTAGGAGCCGGGGACACCCGGGGCGCCCGCGCTCACCAAGTGGCCGATGTCACCCCCCTCGTTGTCGATGGCCACGAGCAGGTCGGGGCGCAGCGCGCGGAGTTCGTCGGTGAGCCGGCGCACCTGCTCGGCGTCGCGCACATTGCGGGTGAAGAGGATGACCCCGCCGAGGCCGCGGTCGATGAGCGCCTTGAGCGTGTCCGGCACGGTCGTCGTGCCGTCGAACCCGGCGACCAGACAGCGGTGGGCCGCCTCGTCGAGGTCGACGGGCAGGGCGGTGACGGCGGCGGACGTACGCTCGGCGTGGGTCATACTGGAATTCAAATGGCTCGCTCAACCTAAAGTCAACAA
>NZ_JAENRY010000129.1 GCF_016612545.1 Streptomyces sp. MBT65
CTCCTGCCGCCCCGCCCCGGACCCCGTACCGCGCCCCTGCAAGCAGACGATCTCGCGTACCGCCTCCACCAGCGCGTCCAGGTCGTCCTGGTCGTTGTAGACGTGGACGGAGGCTCGGACCACCTTGGTCAGGCCCCGGTGGTCCATGTCCCAGCGGCCGTGTCCTGCCGGTACCGCGATCAAGTGGACGCGGCGGTAGGTGAGTTGACGTTGGACCTCCGAGGCGTCCAGGCCGTCGACCACGAAGGTGACGATCGCGCCGCCCGCGGCCGGGGGGTCGGTGACGTACACGCCCGGCAGCGCGGAGAGGCGCTCGCGCAGGGTGGCGGCGAGAGCAGTGAGGTGGCGGGAGACGGTGTCGACGCCCAGGGTGCCGAGGGCGGTCAGCGCGGCGCCGAGGCCGAGGCGCAGGGCGTGTGCGGCCTCCCAGAGTTCGAAGCGCTTGGCGTCCGGGACGAGTTCCCAGGTGCGTTCGGCGGTCCATACGGCGCCCCGGACATCGGGTGCCTCGGGGGCGAGCCGGTCCAGGAGCGGACGGCGGACCGCGAGCAGGCCCGTACCGCGCGGGCCGCGCAGGAACTTGCGGCCGGTGCCGATGAGCAGGTCGCAGCCGATGGCGCCCATGTCCACCGGCAGTTGGCCGAGGGACTGCGTGGCGTCGAGGAGGAAGGGGACCCCGTGGGCTCCGGTCAACGCTCCGATGGAGGACGCGGGTTCGACCAGCCCCGAGGACGTCGGGACGTGCGCGGCCGTCACCAGCGCCGCCGGTCCCGCCCGCAGCGCTGCTTCCAACGCCTCCAAGTCCACCGCTCCGTCGGGGCCGTTGGGCAGCAGCTCGACCCGGACACCGTGGTCGCGTTCGACCGACAGCAGATGCAGCGCGCTGCTGACGTAACTGGACCGGGCCGCCAACACCCGGTCACCGGGGCGCAGTCGAAGCGCCGATACGGCCCGCTGCCAGCCGGCCGTCGCGCTCTCGACGAGGGCGACCTCCTCCAGCCGCGCGCCGAGGAGTTCGGCGGTACGCGCGTAGACGTCCTCCAGGGCCGGTGCCGCGTGCTTCGCGGCCTCGTAGCCGCCGGACAGGCTCTCGGCACGGAGGTGGTCGATGACCGCCTCTACGGTGCCGTTGGCGAGCAGGGCCGCACCGGCCGCGTTGAAGTGGTGACCGGTGAACGAGCCCGGTGTACGGGCCCGTTCGGCCGCGACGTTCAGGGGGCGCGGGGGCGGTGGGTTCGGGGGCGAGGTGGCCGTCGTGGCCGTCACGGGCGCGCTCACAGGGCGATCGTCACGCTCTTGAGCTCGGTGAACCCGTCGACGGCGGCGTCGCCGAGGTCCCTGCCGAGGCCGGACTGCTTCATCCCGCCGAAGGCCACGGCGGGGTCGAACTCGTTGTACGTGTTGACCCACACGGTCCCCGCCTCCAGCGCGGCGGCCGTGCGATGGGCGCGGGCCAGACTGCCGGTCCACACGCCGGCGGCGAGCCCGTACTCGCTGTCGTTGGCCAGCGCGATCGCCTCCTCCTCGCTGTCGAAGGGCAGGATCGTGGCGACCGGCCCGAAGATCTCCTCCCGGGCGATCCGCATGTCGGGGGCGACCTCGGTGAACACCGTCGGCGGCACGAACCACCCCGGGCCGGGCAGCGGTTCGCCGCCCACGGCCACCTCGGCGCCCTCGGCGCGGCCCAGTTCGACATAGCCGGTGACGCGGTCGTACTGCTCCTGCGACACCAGCGGACCGATGTTGATGCCGCCCGAAAGCCCCGGGCCGATCCGCAGCGCCTCCACCGCCGGCACCAGCCGGTCCAGGAACTCCTTGACGATTCCGCGCTCCACCAGCAGCCTGCTGCCCGCCGTGCACATCTGCCCGGAGTGCCCGAACACCGCGCGCACGGCGTTCGGCACGGCCGCGTCGAGATCGGCGTCGGCGAAGACGATGTTGGGCGACTTGCCACCCAGTTCGAGGGTCAGCCGCTTCAACGACGGCGCCGCCGCGGCCATGATGTGCCGCCCGACCTCGGTGGACCCGGTGAAGGACACCTTGGCGACGCCGGGATGGGCGACCAGCTCCGCACCTGTACGGCCGTCACCGGTCAGGACGTTGACGACGCCCTCGGGCACGCCCGCCTCCAGACAGAGCGCGGCCAGCCGCAGCGCGGTGAGCGGGGTCTGCTCGGCCGGCTTGACGACAATCGTGCAACCGGCGGCCAGAGCCGGTGCGAGCTTCCAGGCCGCGATCATGAAGGGGAAATTCCACGGGAGTACGGCGGCCACCACACCCACAGGTTCGCGGACGCTGTAAACGTGCCGGTCGGGGCCGGCCGCGTGCACGGTGCCCTCCAGCCGGGTCGGGGTGCCCGCGAAGTGGCGGATGGCCTGGAGGCCCAACTCCACATCGCCACGGGCGCGTTCGATGGCCTTGCCGTTGTCCAGGGTGTCCAGCACCGCCAGTTGCTCGGCGTCACGCTCCACCAGATCGGCGAGGCGCAGCAGGACGTCACGGCGCCGCCGGGGCGGCAGCCCGCGCCAACGGCGGTCCCGGTGCGCTGTGTTGGCTGCTTCGACCGCCGCCCACACCTCGGCGGAGCCCGCCTGGACGACCGTGGTGAGCTGCTGCCGGGTGGCGGGGTCGAGCACCGATATCCGCTCCGTGGCGGTGCCGGTGGTCCACTCGCCGCCGATGAGCATGGGCTCGCAGTCCGGCAGTCGGGGGATCACGATGCTGGGGTCCACGGTGTTCTCCTTCACGCCTGGCGTCCGGGACGGTGAGTGGGGTCGGGCCACGGCTCACGGACCGCCGTGGACACCGCCCGGGCGGTGGTCAGGACGCAGCGGTCGAACTCCGCCTCGCCGTGCTTGGGGTTCGCGTCGGCGACGTCCCGGCCCCAGACCCCGGTCTCGCTGACCTGGTCCATGCGGTAGTCCCAGAACGAGTCGACGTCGACATGGGAGGTGGCCCGCTCCATCCGCACCAGCTCCGGCGCCAGATGCAGCATCACGGACGTCTCGAAGAAGTTGGCGTGCATCAGCGCCCGCCCGTAGGTGACATGTCCGTCGACCTCCGGCCCCGGGTACATCGTCACGTACCCCAACGCCCTGACCCGTGCGTCCTTGTGACGGACCCTCAGCTTCTCGGCCGACACGTCGAGCGCGCCGTTGTTCCAGATGTGCCCGTTGAGCAGCACGAACTGCCGTACTCCGGAGGCGTACAGGGAGTCGATGACGTCCTCGACGACGGCGATCATCGTCTCCGGTCGCAGCGCCACCGTCCCGGCGAAGTCGCCGTGCGACGCGGACACCCCGAAGCTCAGGGGCGGCACGACGGGCACGCCGGTGAGTGCGGAGACGCCGAGGGCGACCGCCTCGCAGATCCGGGTGTCCACGGCGAGGGGGAGATGGGGGCCGTGCTGCTCGGTGGCGCCGACGGGGATGATGACGGCGTCCTGGGAGGCGGCCGTCGACTCCGCCTCCGGCCAGGTCAGCTCCTCCCACAGCACCGGTGTTCCGGATCCGCCCAACCGGGCGGCGAGTGCGGGGACATCGAGCCCGGTGGGGACGGTCCGTCCGGACGGACCGGTGACGAAGACGGACGACATGGCTCTCCTCTCCTCGGGACCGATGGCGCTCACCATCGGCGTCGGCTCTTCTCGGGCAGCAGGTCCAGGGCGCGCAGTGGGACGGGCTCGTCCCCGTCGACCGTGGTGACCCACACGGTGGCGTCCGGGCAGTAGTCGCTGATCAGTTCGCGGCACACCCCGCACGGCGCGATGATCCGGAACGATCCCGCCGGCTTGATCTGCACCGACACCACCGACGTGATGCTCAGCTCCGCATCGGCGGGCAGGGCGCCCCGGGCCGTGCCCATGGCGACCCCCTCGGCGCAGATCGAACTGCGCCGGCAGGAACCCTCCACATGGACCCCGGTGTGCACCCGGCCGTCCGCCGTGCGCAGCGCGGTCGCGACCTCGTGACGGCCCGACCGCCAGACCCGCGCGAGCAAGTGCTGGGCGGTGGCGAGGAGTTCGATGTCGTCCTCGCTCATCGACGGCGGTACGGCCACGGGCCGCACCTCCACGGCGCTCATACCGTCAGCCCCAACAGCCGGGCCATGTTGCCGCCTTCGACGAGCGCGCGGTCCTTCTCGTCCTCGACCGCCTTGGCGATCTTCATACGTTCCAGGTCGAAGTCCGACCCCGGCCACTCGCTGCCCATCAGGATCTTCTCCGGGCCGAGCCGCGCGTAGGCGCGCTTCACGTCGCTCATCAGCGTCGCGGACGTCTCCAGGTACACGTGCGGCTGCCGTTCGGCCACGATGATCGCCTCCGGGACGTTCCAGACGGCCCCCATGTGGGCGATGATCGTGGGGACTTCCGGGTGGTCCCGGGCGATCTCCTCGATGGACAGCGGCGCGCAGAACGCGTCGTCGAGAGCGTTGATCAGCACCAGCAGTCCGCGCCGCGCGCACGCCTCGAAGACCGGGTCCAGCAGTCCGTGGTCGGCGACGTGATAGCCGTGCAGGCTCGGGTGCAGCTTCAGCCCGACCAGCCCCGCGTCGGCCATCCGGTCGATCTCGTCCAGCGCGTCGTCGGCCTGCGGCAGCACCTGCCCGAAGCCGAAGAACCGCTCCGGGTACGAGGCCACCAGCTCGGCGATGAAGTCGTTCTCGATGCGCTGCGCGAGCGAGCACACCATCGCCATGTCCACCCCGGCCGCGTCCATCCGGTCGAGGATGCGGCGCGGTTCGAAAGGTGTGTACGGCGGCGGGGCCTGGCCCTTGCGGGCGCCGGTGAGGTAGTCGGAACGGCCGCGGACGTCCTGAGTGGTGTTGTACGCGTCGATGATCAAAGCGGTTCGTCCTTACAAGCTACGTGCGGGTGACCAGGGGAAGGTGGCAGCGCACACTGCGGCCCTGCTCGATCTCGCGCAGTTCGGGGGCCGTGGTGCGGCATTCCTCCGTGGCGATCGGACACCGGGTGCGGAACAGACAGCCCTCGGGCGGATTCGCCGGATCGGGCAACTCGCCCTCCAGCACCTCCTGTTCACGTTTCTCTCCCGGCCGCAGCACGGGAACGGAGGACAGCAGTGCTCGGCTGTAGGGGTGTGCGGGGGCGGCGAAGAAGTCGTCGCGGAAGGCGACCTCGATGATCTGGCCGAGGTACATGACCGCGATCCGGTCGGCGATGTGCCGTACGACGCCGAGGTCGTGCGAGATGAACAGCATCGTCAGGCCGCGGTCGCGGACCAGGTCCGACAGCAGGTTCAGCACCTGGGCCTGGATCGACACGTCCAGCGCCGAGACGGCCTCGTCGGCCACCACGAACTGCGGGGAGGAGGCCAACGCCCGTGCGATGCCGATGCGTTGGCGCTGGCCGCCGGAGAACTCGTGCGGCCTGCGTCCGCCGGCCTCCGCGCCCAGGCCGACCAGGTCGAGCAGTTCGGCCACCGCTTTCGCGGCCTCGGCGCGGGTGGCGCCGCGGGCCCGGAGCAGGGGTTCGGCGACGATGTCGGCGATCCTGCGGCGCGGGTTCAGCGAACCGAACGGGTCCTGGAAAACCATCTGCAACTCGGCCCGGGTACGGCGGAGTTGGCGTCCGCGCAGCCGGGTGAGGTCGGTGCCCTCGAACTCGATGCGGCCCGAGGCGGGTTCGATCACCCGCAACAGGGCGCGGCCGAGCGTGGACTTGCCGCACCCTGACTCGCCGACCAGGCCGAGGGTCTCGCCCTGGAGGATGTCGAGGTCGACATCGCGCAGGGCCCTGACCCGGCCACCCGCCCGGCCCGGGTACTCGACCCGCAACTCGCGGGCCTGGATGAGCGCTGCGGTCATGCGAGGCCTCCCTGTGAGCGGGCCGTGACACGGGCGGGGGAGGGCAGCACACAGGCGTCGAGGTGCCCGTCGTCGCCGTGCCGCTGCCGCAGTACGGGCCGCTCGGAACACGCGTCGTGGACGAAGGGGCACCGGGGCGCGAAGGCACACCCGGACGGCCGGTCGACCCCGGTCAGCGGACTGCCCGCGATGGTCGGCAGCCGTCGTACGACAGGGCCGTCGATCGGTGGGACGGAACCCAACAACCCCATGGTGTAGGGGTGTTGGGGGTGGAACAGCACCTCCTCGCGCAGGCCCTGCTCCACGATTCGGCCCGCGTACATCACCGCCACCCGGTCGGCGACCTCGGCGACGACACCCAGGTCGTGGGTGATCAGCAGCACGGAGGTGCCGTGGTCGCGCTGGACGCGTTTGAGGACGGCCAGCACCTGGGCCTGGATCGTGACGTCGAGTGCCGTGGTGGGTTCGTCGGCGATCAGCACCGCCGGGTCGTTGGCCAGGCCCATCGCGATCATCACGCGTTGGCGCATGCCCCCGGAAAGCTGGTGCGGGTAGGCGCGTGCGGTGCGGTCCGGGCCGGCGATGCCGACCTCGCCGAGCAACTCCACAGCGCGGCTGGTCGCCTGACCCCGCGTCACATCGCGGTGCGCTCGGATCATCTCGGAGACCTGGGCGCCCGCCCGGTGCAGTGGGTTGAGCGCGGCCAGCGCGTCCTGGAAGACGACCGCGATGTCCTTGCCGCGCACCCCGCGCAACTCCCGCTCCGACGCGGCGACCAGGTCACGGCCCTTGAAGACCGCCTCGCCGCTGATGTGGGTGCGCGGACCGCGGTTGAGGCCGACCAGGCTCATCGACAGGGCGGACTTCCCGGACCCCGACTCGCCGACCAGCGCGAGGACTTCGCCCTGGTGGAGGGTGAGATCCACTCCGTCCACGGCGGGCAGCCGACCCGCCGGAACGTCGAACTGGACGCGCAGGTCCCGGACTTCGAGCACGGGCGCGGACGTCATGAGCTCTCGCTCACGGCCAGGGCCGCCGTGTGGATCAGGTCGGCGACGCGCTCGGGCCACACGAGGGTCGTGTAGTGGCTGCCCGGCACGTGCTCGACGGTGGCCTTCATGCGGTCCGCCATGTCGTTCTGGATCTCCGGGCGCAGCGTGCGGTCGTCGTCGGCGACCAGGTACCAACTGGGCAGCGTGCGCCAGGCCGGTGTGCCCGTCGGCTGGGTGAAGATGAGGTTCTCCGCCTTGCGGCCCTCCGCCTCCACCACGGCCCGCTGCTCGGGGGAGAGGTCGGGGCCGATCTCCGCCCAGAACTCCTCGCTCGTCTCGGACTTCCACTCGCCGTTCGGGCCGCGCCGCATGTACTTGGAGATCTCGGCCTCCTCGTACCGCTCGACGATCCCGTTGACCGTCTCGCCCTCGTCCGGCCCGAACGCGGCTATGTAGACAAGCCCCTTGACCCGCGGATCGCGCCCGACGTTGCTGATGACCGCGCCGCCGTAGGAGTGCCCGGCGAGCAGCACCGGACCCGTCGTCTCCGCCAGCACGGCCGCCGTGTTGGCGACGTCGTCCTCCAGCGAGGTCATCGGATTGGTGACGGTGAACAGCCGGTGGCCGCGGGCGGCCAGCAGGGGCTGGACGGCCGACCAGGTCGTCGGCCGTCCGCCGGCACCGTGGACGAGCACGATGTCCATGCGGGTCATCCTTTCCGTAGCCGCGGATCGAGGACCGTGTACAGCAGGTCCACCGCGTGGTTGACCAGGGTGAAGAGGAGGGCGATGGCGAGGGCGGCGCCCTGCACGACGGGGTAGTCGCGTTGCAGGACGCCCTGCACGAGCAGGCGGCCGACACCGGCGTACGAGAAGACCGTCTCGGTGATCACCGAACCGCCCAGCAGGGAACCGAACTGGAGCCCCAGGACGGTCACGATGGGCAGCCAGGAGTTGCGCAGCACGTGGTGGCGGACCACGACGCTCTCGCTGAGGCCCTTCATACGGGCGGTCCGTACGAAGTCGTCGTCGAGGACCTCCAGCACCGAGGCGCGCACGATGCGGGTGATGAACCCGGCCATCGACAGCGCCAACGTGACGGCGGGCAGGATCAGATGCTGGATCCAGGGCCACACCAGCTCGGGCCGGTTCTGCAGGATCGCGTCCAGGAGGACGAAGTTGGTGGTCGGGTTGTAGTCGAGCGAGCTGGGCAGCCGGCCCAGGACCGGGAGCCAGCGCAGCCACACGCCGAACACGACGATGCCGAGCACACCGAGCGCGAACCACGGCAGCGAGAAGCTGACCGTGGCGACGGCCCGGGTCGAGTGGTCGATCCAACTCCCCTTGCGCAGCGCGGCGACGACCCCGGTGACGACACCGAGCAGCACCGCGATCGTCATCGCCGCGAGCGTCAGCTCGATGGTGGCGGGGAGCGCGTCACCGAGGAGACCCAGGACGCTGTTGGAGCCGTAGAACGAGGTGCCGAGCCGTAGGTGCACCAAGTCGTTGAGGAAGCTGCCGTATTGGGCGAGGAGCGGTCGGTCGAGGCCGAGTGCCTTGTTGACGCGGTCCTCGTTGGCGGCGAGTTGGGCGGCGGAGAGGTTGTTGCCGCCGGCCGCGAGCGAGGTTGCCGGTGAGCCGGGGAGCAGACGCATCGCGAGGAACACCAGGCTGGCCAGCGCGAACAGCACGACGGGGATCAGCGCGAGCCGTCGTAGGACCAACAAGGCTGTTCCCGTTGCCCACTTGGGGGTGCGGACGGGGAGGAGTGCGGTGGTCACGCGGGCCCCCGTACATCGAGTGCGTCGCGCAGGTCGTCGCCCACGAAGTTGCAGGCGACGACGAACAGCAGCGTGAACGTCGCGGGCAGGACGACCAGTCGGGGTGCCGTGTAGAGGAACTCCTGGCCCGCCTGGACCATGTAGCCCCAGTCGGGCTGCGGGGGCTGGATACCGAGGCCGAGGTAGGAGAGGCCGGCGGCGAAACCGGCCGCGATCGACAGTGTCATGACGACCTGCGCGAGCATCGGCCCGGCGATGTTGGGGAGGAGTTCGCGGGCGAGGATGCGCGGGGTACGGGTGCCGCCCAACTTGGCGGCGACGACGTAGTCATGGGCCGCCTCACGGGCGGTCAGGGCACGGGCGAGGCGGGCCAGACCGGGCGCGAGGGACACCCCGATGCCGAAGATCAGACTGACCGTGCCCGGTCCCGCGGCCGCCACGAGGAGGATGACGAGCAGGATGGACGGGAAGGCGAGGGCGAGGTCCACGATCCGCATCAGGATCTGCTCCACGACACCGCCGAGGTATCCGGCGAGGAGCCCGATCCCGGTGCCCACGACGGCCGCCAGCGCGGTCGCCGCGAACGCCACGAACAGCAACGGCCGTGCTCCGTGCACCAGTCGGGCCAGTTCGTCACGGCCCAGGTCGTCCGTGCCGAAGAGATGACCCGCCGAGCCCATCGGCAACAACGCCGAGGAGGTCTGTCGCAGCGGGTCCGCCTGGACCAGCAGCGGCCCCACGAGGGCCACCAGGACCAGCGCGACCAGGACGAGCCACGACAGCACGGCCGGCCAGGACCGCGCCAACCGGCGCCCGCGCCATACGGCGAGCACGGTCCGCACGGCCGAGGGGGCAGGGGGCGTCGGAGGCCGTGCGGTCGCCACGGGCGCCGGAGCGGCCGTCGTCTCAGACACTGGCTTTCTCCATGTAACAGCGGTGGTTGGCCAGTGCGGCGGTGTTCATGTGCTTCACGTGCGAGCCGCTCACCACGAGGTTGGCGAAGCAGCCCAGCATCGACAGCACCATGTAGTCCTCGGCCCAACGGCGTTGGATCTTGGTGTAGGCGGCGGTGCGCTGCGCGCCGAGGGGGAGGTTCTTGGCCGTGTCCAGCTCCGCCTGGAGCGAGGCGGCGTCCTTGAGCGTGTCCATGCCGGTGATCGTCGCGCCGTAGAGACCGGTGGGGCTGGCCATGGCGCCGACCATGTCGTTGGCGTCCGGGACGTAGGTGTTGCGCTCCCAGATCATCAGGTCGTGGTAGTCGTCCTTGCCGTCGAGGAGCCGGGTGAAGTAGGTGGCCGGGTCGACGGAGGTGGTGACCACCTTGAAGCCGACGTCGGTGAGGTTCTGGGCGACGATCTGCGCGGCCTTCGGGTGCCAGGAGTCGCTCGCCGCCATGAGCCGGATGCGCCGGCCGCCGGCACCGGCCTCGGCGAGGAGTTGCTTCGCCTTGGCGGTGTCCTGGGTGCTCAGGTCGGCGAGGCCCGTGTCGTAGCCGCTCTGCGCGGGCGGTATCGCGTAGCCCTCGGGCAGCGCGCCGACGCCGTAGAAGGCCTGATCCAGAATGGACTTGCGGTCTATCGCGAGGTTGATGGCCTGACGGACCTTGAGCTCGGGGACCCGGCGGGCGTCGATCATCAGGATCGCGTTGGCGTTGTACGGCGTCTTGTAGACCGTCACCGAGTCGTCCTTGCGGAGCTGGGCGGCGGCCGAGTACGGGGTGAACTGGGTGGCCGAGATGTCGCCGCTGAGCAGCGAACTGACGATCGTCGAGGGGTCCTGGACCTGGCGCAGCACCAGCCGGTCGACGGGTGGTCTGCCGAGCCGGAAGTCGTCGAAGGCCGTCAGGGTGATCGACTGGCCGGAGGTGGCGGCGGAGAAGGCGAAGGGGCCGGTGCCGACGAGGTGCTTCCCGATGTCCGCGCCGTACTTCTTCAGCGCGGCCGCGGAGATGATGCGGCCGCCGATGTCGGAGAGCTGACCGAGGGTCGTCCGGTCCGGCTTCTTGAGGACCATCTTGACGGTGAGGTCGTCCGGCGCGGTCAGCGAGGCGACGTTCGCGCCGAGGTCGGACAGCGGGCGGGTGGCGCCCTTGGGCAGCGTCTTGTCCTTCTCGTCGAACTGCCGCCCCAGGCTGGCCAGTACGTCCGCCGAGGTCAGCGTGGTGCCGTCGTGGAACTTGACGCCCTCGCGCAGGGCGAAGGTGTAGGTGAGCTGGTCGTCCGAGATCGTCCAGCTCTTGGCCAGGTCGGGGGTGGGCTCGTTGGTCTCGAAAGAGATGAAGGTCAGGCCCCGGCAGATGCAGTCGACGGCCATCCAGTCGCCCAACGAGGTGTAGAACGACGGGTCGTTGACCGCGCTGGTCGCGTCGATGGCCAGGGTCAGCGTGCCGCCCTTGCTGCTTCCCTTGGCGTCGTCGGCCGCCGCACCACAGGCGCTGAGCAGGGCGGGGAGCCCGAAGCCGACACCCACGCCGAGGAGTCCCGCGCCCCGGAGCATGGTGCGGCGCGACGCCGTCGACGGGGCGGAACCGGGTGAGGACGATCCAGCTGACTGGTCCGGCATGTGGGCCTCCTTGGGTACCGATCCTCTGGTGTTGGATCTCAAAGTGTCAAGATTGGATCCAAAATCATGTTCACGGGCCACAGGCCATCTCTCGTGTCCCGGGTGTTAAAGGCGTGTGAACCGAGTTGTCGGAGCGATCCGACGTGAACCGGCTAGACGCCCGGCGCGTCTGTGCGGCGCATCAACTCCGGCCAGACGACAGGGTCATGACCGGGGATGAGCTCGTAACCGCGTTCCGCGGCGATGCTCTTGAGACGGCGGATGGGCTCCACCGTGCGCTCCGGGTCGACACCGATCGAGGCGCCGATCGGGAGCTCGTGCTCGATGTTCTCGGTGAGGTCGGCGGCGTCGAAGGCGAACACGAAACCGCCGCCGTCCGCGAGGTCGACGACGAAACTCTGGTGCCCGGGGGTGTGCCCGGCCGTCAGCACGGCGGTGACACCGGGGGCGATCTCCACGTCCCCGTCGGCCTGTCGCCAGTCGATGCGCGGGTCGTCGAAGTCGACGCGGAAGATGGAGTGCCGCTCGACCTCCGGCTGCCCGGAGAGGCCGTAGGAGAGTTCCTCGCGCTGTACGTGCACCGGCACCCGGCCCGCGAAGTGCTTGAGCCCGCCCGCGTGGTCGGCGTGCAGATGACTCATGGCCACCGCGTGGATCGCGTCCATCGGGATACCGGCCGAGTCGAGGGCCTCTTCCAGGGGCTCGCCGGGACCGGGCAGGATCGGCCGGTAGTTGGGGGAGCCGTAGAAGCGGCGGCGCAGGGCCGGGTCGCGGATCAGCGCGGTGTTGAAGCCGGTGTCGAGCAGGAGCCAGCCGCCGTCGCACTCCAGGAGGACGGCCGGTACGGGTTCACGCAGGCGTTCCTCGTACGGGGCGCCGTGCACGGAGACGGACTTGGGGAGTTCCTCCCAGCCCAGCAGCAGGGGCACGATCCTGCGTACACCGTGGCGTGGTGTCATGAGGGCTGCGGGTGGTGCGGCAGGTGCATGGGTGTGATCCGTTCAGGGAGCGCGGGTCTTCAGGTACAGGTGTCGGGTCCAGGGGTCGGTCCGGGGGATCGGTGGTGGGTGTCGACAGACGGTATCGACACTGGGGATCCACACTTTAAGTATGTGGATCCAAAGGGCGGTTGCGGGGAGGTGAACAAGTTCTCTCTCCCCTGGGCGACGTGCGCGGTCACGGGTCGGTGATGTCGAGGGTGACCTTGGACAGTGGGCAGCTCACGCACGCCAGCACGTAGCCGTCGGCCTTCTGTTGCGGGGTGAGGCAGTTGGGCTCGTTCCGCGTGACCTCTCCGCCGCGCAGCAGCACCATGCAGTCGCCGCAGTTCCCGACCGTGCAGGAGTACGGCATCGGCAGCCCCGCCGCGAGTCCCGCGTCGAGCAGGGTCTGGCCGGGCTCGACGACCACCGTGCCGACGAGGCGCCCATCCTCTTCGACGACCATCTCCTGCGGCACCGTGCCCACGGTCCCGGTGTCCGCTCCGCTGGTGTAGCGCTCCTGGTGGACCCGTTCGTCCGGGACTCCCAGCCCGGTCAGGACGTCCTGGACGGCGTCCATCAGCGGTACGGGACCGCAGGTGTAGTAGTGGGCGCCCGGCGCGGGGGACAGACCGGTGATCCAGCGCCGTACGCCGTCCGCGTCGAGGCGCCCGTCCCGGTGGGTCAGGACGTGGGTGACCGACAGCCGGCCGGGGTGCTCCTTCGCCAACCGGGTCAACTCCTCGGCGAAGATGGTCTCTTCGGTGCTGTGGCTGCTGTAGAGCAGCGCGATCCGGTCGCGGCCCGACGCGACGGCGAGCCGGGCGCGGATCATGCTCATCATCGGTGTCACGCCGCTGCCCGCCGCGACGAGCACGATCTCGTCGGGGGGCTGTGGCTCGGCGTGGAAGGACCCCGACGGGCCGCGCACCGCGATGCGGTCACCGCCCTGGAAGCTCTCGTGCACATGGGTGGAGAACCGGCCGCCCTCGACGCGCTTGACGGTGACCTCCAGCCGGGGCGAACCGGGTGCCGACGACGCCGAGTAGGCCCGCCGCACCGGGCGTCCGTCGATGTCGGCGACCAGGGTGAAGAACTGGCCGGGGCGGAAGTCGAACGGTCCCGGGTTCTCGCCCACGTCCTCCAGCACGAGGGTGACCGCGCTCGGAGTCTCGGCGCGCACCTCGGCGACGCGCACCTCCCGCAGGGGGTCCTCCGTGCGTCGACCGGTGACCGGAGGACGCCCGGTGTCGGCGGGGCGGCGGCGCGGGAAGCGCCGGTGCCGGCCGCCCGTGCCGGGCTCGTCGTCCTCGTAGCCCTCCTTCCGGAGTCCGGAACGGTAGAGGTGGTTCAGCACCAGCCGCAGCAGCCGGGTCATCCCCGGGATCGTTCCGATGGCCTTCAGCAGGAACGTGGGCGGACCGCCTTCGGCTTCGGCCGAACCGGCGGCGAGGTGCTGTCCCCCCAGCGCCATCAGGTCGGGCACCGTGCCTCGCGCGAGGTGGGCGCCGGGGGTCCACAGCCGTGAGCGGGCCACGGCGTGGTTGCCGGTCACCTCGGCGTGCTCGACGTCGATGAGCAGCGCCAGGTGCGGGGGCATCCCGCGCAGGGCCATCGTCTCCAGCAGCGCGGGATCGTCGGTGATCGCGCCACGGCCACGGACGTGCAGCACACCGCTGCGGCCGGGCACGAGCGCGGCGAACGAGAGCCGGTCGTCCCGCAGCAGGTTGTGCAGCGTGTCCGCGCGCTTGTTGCCCTTCCGGTCCGGGACGACGAGCGTGCGGCCGTCCAGGACGTGCGCCACCGCCTGCCGGTCCCCGCGCGGACTCGTGTCGCTGCCGCCGGAGCCGTCCCAGGTGGACAGGGCGAGGAAGGGGGCGGCGGCCAGGAACTCCACGACACCGGGTCGGCACAGGGGCCCGTCTCCGGCTGTCTCGGCGACCGGCTGCGAAGGGACGGGCGGCTGCCACAGGCGGGACCGGAGGACGGCCTGTGCGCAGTGGATGTACGCCTCCTGGACGTCGACGGTGGTCTCCGCGCCCTTGCGTGCGGCCACCGAGCCGTTGACGCGCAGGAGTTCCCCGACGCCCGGCAGGAGGAAGAAGAACGAGACCGGACCGTGCGGGGCGGCGGGCCCGGGCAGCGAGAAGGAGAGGCGCGTGGGTGAGTGGACGCGGGCGAACCCCGGTGTGCCGCCGATGAAGGTCGTCCTGCTGGTGCCGTCGGCGTCGCGGTAGCCGACCGCCGCGATCGGGCACCGGGCGAGGACGGTCCGGCAGCCCTCGTCGAGGGCGCTGATCTGCTTGAGCATGATCGCCGCCGCGGGGCGGCCGACCGTCGCCTCGACCTCGGCCTCCGTCGTCAGTCGACGCAGGGCGCTGAACGGGTTCGCTTGCCGCACGGGGATTCCTCTCGGACGGAGCCCGAGCGGCCCGGACCGCGATCGGCCATGGCCTTGTTCTCGCAGCTCATGGCTATATTGTGAGCAATAGCTCAGCTCCTTGGCTACTCGCTTTTCGCGCCCCCAGGAGGCCTCCCGGATGCCGTCTGCCGACGACCGTCTTCAACCACGTCGCAAGCCTCGCCAGGTGCGCGCGGAGCTCACCCGCGAGCGCATCCTCACCGCCGCTGCTCACGTTTTCGCCGAGTACGGCTATGCGGCCGGCACCACCAACCGCATCGCCGAACGCGCCCGCGTCTCGATCGGCTCGCTGTACCAGTACTTCCCGAACAAGGACGCCGTCCTCGCCGCGTTGCTGGTCCGGCACATCGACCGCGGTATCTGGACGGAGGCCGACCAGCTCGACCTGTCTCCCGGCACGCTGGAGGCGACCGTGCGGGCGCTGGTCCGCGACGCGATCGACAACCACCGCGACGATCCGCAGCTGCTGCGGATCATGATGGAAGAGGCACCGGTCTCGCGGGAACTGCGCGACACGGTCGAGCGGCACGGAAAGGTGCGCGTCGGTCAGGTGCGTGACCTCCTCGCCCGGCACCCCGACGTACACGTGCAACACCTCGACACCGCGGCCGAGTTGATCGTGTTCACCGTGGAGATCAACATCCACAAGCTCATGGCGGACCCGCGGGCCATCCCGGTCGAGACGTTCGAGACGGAGCTGGTGGACATGGTCACCCGCTATCTGCGCGGCGACCGGTAGGCGGGTCGGGTGCCCGTTCCGGTCAGGATTCGAGAAGCGCGAGGCCCCACGGTGCCCCTAGCGTGACTGCCAGGTGCACCGCCGTGCACCGGAAGCGGACGTACCGCTCGAAGCCTGGTTGGATCGAGCCGGGCGATGTCCGCCGAGGGACCGTCGGCGGCCCGGCGCAAACGGAGGGAAGGCACGATGAGCAAGGCCACGAGGACGGACCCGCGGTCGTCCGCACCGCACGCCGCGGACAGCCACGACCTGATCCGCGTGCACGGGGCGCGCGAGAACAATCTCAAGGACGTCAGCATCGAGATCCCGAAGCGCCGGCTGACGGTGTTCACCGGTGTCTCCGGCTCGGGCAAGAGCTCGCTCGTCTTCGACACGATCGCCGCGGAGTCGCAGCGGCTGATCAACGAGACGTACAGCGCCTTCGTGCAGGGCTTCATGCCGACGCTGGCGCGCCCCGAGGTCGACGTCCTCGACGGACTGACCACCGCGATCATCGTCGACCAGCAGCGACTGGGCGCCGACCCCCGCTCCACGGTCGGCACCGCCACCGACGCCAACGCGATGCTGCGCATCCTCTTCAGCCGCCTCGGCAAGCCCTACCTCGGTTCGCCCAAGGCGTTCTCCTTCAACGTCGCCTCGATCAGCGGCGCGGGCGCGGTCACCATGGAACGCGGTGGACAGAAGGTCAAGGAGCGCCGCAGCTTCAGCATCACCGGCGGCATGTGCCCGCGCTGCGAGGGCCGCGGCTCGGTCACCGACCTCGACCTCACTCAGCTCTACGACGACTCCAAGTCCCTCGCGGAGGGCGCGATCACCGTCCCCGGGTACACGGGCGGCGGCTGGAACTCCCGGCTCTACAGCGAGTCGGGCTTCTTCGACCCGGACAAGCCGATCCGCAGGTTCACGAAGAAGGAACTCCAGGACTTCCTGCACCGCGAGCCGACCCGGATGAAGATCGCGGGCATCAACATGACCTACGAGGGTCTGATCCCGCGCATCCAGAAGTCGATGCTCGCCAAGGACCGGGAGGGCATGCAGCCGCACATCCGCGAGTTCGTGGACCGGGCCGTCACCTTCACCACCTGCCCCGACTGCGACGGCACCCGTCTGAACGAGGGCGCCCGCTCGTCGAAGATCAAGGGCATCAGCATCGCCGACGCGTGCGCGATGCAGATCAGCGATCTGGCCGAGTGGGTCCGCGGCCTCGACGAGCCGTCGGTCGCCCCGCTGCTCACCGCGCTGCGGCACGCCCTCGACTCGTTCGTCGAGATCGGCCTCGGCTATCTCTCGCTCAACCGGCCTGCGGGCACGCTGTCGGGCGGCGAGGCACAGCGCGTCAAGATGATCCGCCACCTCGGCTCCTCGCTCACCGATGTCACGTACGTCTTCGACGAGCCGACCATCGGGCTGCACCCGCACGACATCCAGCGCATGAACGACCTGCTGCTGCGTCTGCGCGACAAGGGCAACACCGTGCTCGTCGTCGAGCACAAGCCGGAGACCATCGCGATCGCCGACCACGTCGTCGACCTCGGCCCGGGCGCCGGTACGGCGGGCGGCACCGTCTGCTTCGAGGGCACCGTCGAGGAACTGCGCACCGGCGGCACCATCACCGGCCGGCACTTCGACGACCGGGCCAGGCTCAAGGAATCGACACGCAAGCCCACCGGCAGCCTGGAGATCCGGGGCGCCAGGGCCAACAACCTCCAGGACGTCGACGTCGACATCCCGCTCGGGGTCCTCGCCGTCATCACCGGTGTCGCGGGCTCCGGCAAGAGCTCGCTGGTGCACGGGTCGATCCCGGCCGGCGAGAACGTGGTGTCGGTCGACCAGGGCGCCATCCGCGGCTCACGCCGCAGCAACCCGGCGACGTACACCGGACTCCTCGAACCGATCCGCAAGGCCTTCGCCAAGGCCAACGGTGTGAAGCCGGCCCTGTTCAGCGCCAACTCCGAGGGCGCCTGCCCCACTTGCAACGGCGCGGGCGTCATCTACACCGACCTGGCGATGATGGCGGGCGTGGCCACCACCTGCGAGGAGTGCGAGGGGAAACGGTTCGACGCTTCGGTGCTCGAGTACCGCTTCGGCGGGCGTGACATCAGCGAGGTGCTCGCGATGTCGGTGACCGAGGCCGAGGAGTTCTTCGGCGCGGGTGACGCGGCAACTCCGGCCGCGCACAAGATCCTTACCCGTCTCGCCGACGTGGGCCTGGGCTACCTCAGCCTCGGCCAGCCGCTCACCACCCTCTCCGGCGGCGAACGCCAGCGCCTCAAGCTGGCCACCCACATGTCCGACAAGGGCGGCGTCTACGTCCTGGACGAGCCCACCGCCGGCCTGCACCTCGCCGACGTGGAGCAACTGCTCGGCCTGCTGGACCGGTTGGTCGACTCCGGGAAGTCGGTCATCGTCGTAGAGCATCACCAGGCGGTCATGGCCCACGCCGACTGGATCATCGACCTCGGCCCCGGTGCCGGACACGACGGCGGAAAGATCGTCTTCGAGGGGACGCCGGCCGACCTGGTCGATGCGCGGTCGACGCTCACGGGGGAGCACTTGGCGGCGTACGTGGGTGCGTGAGTATCGGGCAACTCCCCTTGTTCTCAAGGGGAGTTGCCCGACCGCTCATGTCTTCTTGCCGATGTCGTGCGATCGCGCCACGAAGCGGGCGGCTCCGCCGGCCACCCGGTACAGGAACCCTCCGCCGTCGTCGCCCGTCTCGAAGTATTGCGTGGCGGCGTCGAAGTCCATGAGGCGGGTGATGCCCTGCCAGGGGCGGCGCAGGAGTTCCGAGCGCAGGGCGGTGCGGCCGTCGTCGCCGACGGAGGCGAGGCCGTGGGCGGCGTACCGGACGGCGTCGTACGCCTCGGCCGCCCAGGGGCCCGGCGCGTGTCCGTGGCGGGCACGGAACGCGGCGGCGAACGCCTTGGTACGGGGGTCGGCGCTCGCGTCGGTGTAGCTCGTGCCGATCCGCCAGTCCTCGCCGACCGCGAGGAAGGGGGCGCCGAGGACGTGCTCGCCCGCGACCCGGGCGCCCTTGTGGCCGGCGTCCCGCAGCGCGCGGGCGCAGGCGGCGGCGCGGTCGGGGTTCACCCCGCCGAAGAAGACGGCGTCGCGGGGGCGCGCGGCGATACGGCCGGCGGCCCCGGTGAAGTCCTCGTCCGGGGCGACCTCCTCCACCGACGTCTCGCCGTCGACCTTGCCGTAGACGGTGGTGATCCGGACCGTGGTCAGACTCTCCACCTCGGTGGCCAGGTCGTGCACGATCACCGTGCGGGCGGGTCTGGCGACCCGGTTCAGATAGATCAGTGCCGCGAACGGGCCGACGGTCCGGGTGGCGCGCAGGACGAGCGCGCTGGTGACGTTGACGGTGTCGAGGTCGTCGGTGTCGGCGCGGGTGACCAGCAGGGTCAACCGGGCCTTCGTGCACGGTTCCAGGGCGGCGGGCACGGTCGCGTTCGTGCCCGCGGCGATCACCACGGACACGGTCGGATCGGCGGCCAGCCGGGCGGCCGCCGTG
This sequence comes from Streptomyces sp. MBT65, assembly GCF_016612545.1. GTDB lineage: Bacteria > Actinomycetota > Actinomycetes > Streptomycetales > Streptomycetaceae > Streptomyces. The sequence continues at coordinate 18,819 of NZ_JAENRY010000129.1, forward strand.
GCGGAGCCCTTCGCGGTGCCGGTGTCGTCGGCGGTGCGCAGGACGAGGTCCAGGGTTCGCTCGGCGTCCTGGTTGTGCTGCTCGACGGCGAGGAGGGCGCCGCGCCGGTGGTCGGTGAAGAAGGGGTCGTCCGGGCTACCGAGCAGGGCGACCACATGGCGGGAGCGCCGTACGGAACCGGTGTTCGCCGACGCGGCGCCCCGGCCCCACTGCCACCACGCGCCCGCCCCGGCCGCCGCGGTGACACCGAGTGCGGCCCCCGCGACGAGCAGACGCCGTCGGGTGGGCGAGGGCGGCGCGTCCACGGGGGAGGGCCCGGTGAGCATGGTGGAGTCGGGAACGGGCAGGTCCAGGACGCGTGCGGCGCGGGCGGCGACCAGAGCAGGCAGCCCTTCGGGCAGCCACTCGGCCACGGCGAACTCGCCGAAGGTGTCGCGGAGTTCACGGGCGCTGGGGCGGCGCTCCGGTTCCTTCGCCAGGCAGCGCCGTACGGTCCGGCCGAGGCTTTCCGGGATGCCGGCCAGGTCCGGTTCCTCGCCGACGGTGCGGTACAGCACGGCCACCGCGCCGCCGGTGCCGAACGGCGGGCGGCCGGTGGCCGTGTGGGCGAGGACGCAGCCCAGCGAGAAGACGTCGCTGGGCGGACCGACCGTGAGCCCGCGAGCCTGCTCGGGCGAGAGATAGCCGGGGGAGCCGACGACGGCGCCGTCCGTGGTGAGCGCGGTCGCGCCGACGGCCCGCGCGATCCCGAAGTCGATCAGCCGCGGGCCGTCCGCGGCGAGCAGCACGTTCGCGGGCTTCACGTCCCGGTGGACCAGCCCGGCCGCGTGCACCCCGTCCAGTGCCTCGGCCAGTACGGCACCGAGCCCGCGCAGCTGCGCCTCGGGCCAGGGTCCGCGCAGCGCCACCGCCTCTGCGAGGGACGGGCCGGGCACATAGGCGGTGGCCAGCCACGGGGAGCGGGCGTCGGCGTCGGCCGCGACGACCGGCACGGTCCACCGGCTCGTCAGGCGCGACGCCAGCTCGGTCTCCCGGCGGAAACGGGCGCGGAAGCCGGGGTCGTCGGCGTACTCCTCGCGGATCACCTTCAGCGCGCACCACGCGCCGTGCGGCGAGCGCGCCAGATAGACGACGCCCATACCGCCCGCACCGAGCCGCCCGGCGAGCCGGTGCCCGCCGATCAGGGACGGATCGGTGGGCAGGAGCCGTTCCAAGACAGCCGCCTCCGTTTCCCCGCCGTTCGATCCTCAGCCCTGGCTCTGCGCCGCGCGATTCAGATCGCCGAGCGATCCCAGCTGCCGGAACCGCCCGCCGCGCACCTCGTGGACGAAGGTCTCGTCCGCCCACCCCGTCGAGCTGTTGTCGTACTGGTGGAAGTCGCCGAAGGCGTACGTCCGCGCGATGCCCCGGTACTTCACCTTCGCCAGCCGTACGGCGAGATCGGCCCGCACCGGCCGCCGACGTGCCGCGGCCGGGACCGTGCGGGCGAACTCGGCGAGCAGCATCCCCACACTGTCGTACGCCTCGGTCGCGTACGGCTCCGGAGTGCTGCCGTAGCGCTTGCGCCAGGCCGCGGTCAAGTCCTTGGCCCGCTGCGTGGTCAGGGCGGAGGGATCCACGGCGTCCGTCACCACGTACCAGCCGTCGCCCGCCGCGCCCGCGAGGCGCGGGAAGTCAGAGCCGTAGAGCTGGTGCTGCATCCAGCGCGGCCCGGTGAAGCGGGCCGTGGCCAGCTCCTGGGCCGTGCGGACGGTGGCGTCGAGGGCGCCCAGGTACACGAAGGCCCTGACATCGGCGTCGAGGAGTTGACGCACCGCCTTCGGGCCGTCGTCCGTGTCCTCCGCGACGACGCGGGGCACGACCTCGCTCTTGAGGACGTTGCGCCAGTTGCCGACCACCTGGGTGCCCTCGTCCTGCATGGCCGGGCCCCCGGCCCGGTCGATCACGACACCGGCCCGCACCACCTGCCCGGTCACGTAGGCGTGCAGTCCGATCCAGCCGCCGAGCGCGGTGTGGGCCGGGCCGGTCTGGAACGAGGTCTTCGGCGAGGTCAGGAAGTAGTCCTGCTGGCCCGTGCTGCTGGAGACATGGGTCAGCCCCGCCGCGCCGTAGACGGTCGCGGCCCGCTGCATGGGGAGTTCGGCGACCGGTCCCAGCACGGCGACGACGTTCCGGTCGGCGGTGAACGTGCGGGCCACCGCCCGTGCGGTGTCCGCGTCGCCCTTGTCGGCGAGGACCTTCACCGTCAGGTCGTAGGAGCGCTTCGGCGTGGCGTTGTGCTGGGCGACGGCGAGACGGGCGGCGCGTTCGGCGGCCCGGCTGACGGCGGCCTCGGCCGTGCCCGCGGTCGTGTGCACGCCGAGGACGTACACGGGACGCGCGGCACCCGCGGACGGTTTCTCGTCGTCCCCCGACGCCCACACCGCCGCTCCGGTCCCGCCGCCCGCGAGCAGCAGCGCGCCGCCGGCCAGCAGCAGACGGCGTCGGCCCGGGTGCCGGGCGGGGAGCGCCGGATCGTCCACGACCGTGGGTTCTACGTCCGGGAAGGCGAGGCTCTCGGTGGCCCGCGCGGCGACCATCCGGGCCACGGGGTCGGGGAGCCAGCCGCCGGAGGCGTCCGGAGCGTCGTCGGCGAGCAGGTCCCGGATGTCCCCGGCCGTGGGCCGCGCGGCCGGGTCCTTGGCCAGGCAGCGCTCCACCAGCGTCCGCAACTCGCCGTCCAGAGCGCCGAGTTCGGGCTCGTCGTGGACCGTGCGGTAGATCAGGGCGTCCGGTGTCCCGGTGCCGAACGGCGGAGCACCGGTCGTGGCGTACGCCAGCACGCAGCCCAGCGCGAACATGTCACTGGCGGCGGTGGCGGGCTGACCCTGGGCCTGCTCGGGGGCGAGGAAACCGGGGGTGCCGACCACCAGCCCGGAGGCGGTCAGTGCCGTGTCGTCGGTGGCGCGCGCGATGCCGAAGTCGATCAGGCGCGGCCCGTCCAGGGCGAGCAGCACGTTGCCCGGTTTGACGTCCCGGTGGACGAGCCCGGCCGTGTGCACGGCGTCCAGCGCCTCGGCCAGCAGCCGGCCCAGGGCGCGGACGGCCCGCGAGGGCAGCGGGCCGTGATCGGCGACCGCCTCGGCGATGGACGGCCCGGGCACGAACGCGGTGGCCAGCCACGGCTCGCGTGCCGCGGCGTCCGCGTCCAGGACGGGGACCACCCAGGGGCTGTCCACCCGCCGCGCCAGCTCCACCTCGCGCGCGAACCGGGCCCGGAAGTCGTCGTCACCGGAGCCCTCCCCACGGATCACCTTGACCGCGACGAGCGCGCCGGAGTCGGTGCGCCCGAGGTAGACGACGCCCATGCCGCCCGCGCCGAGCCGCCGCAGCAGCCGGAACCCCGCGATGCGGGACGGGTCGGAGGACCGCAGCGGTTCGCTCACCGTCCCGCCCCCTTCGTCCCGGTGGGTTCGGCGGTGGCGGCGTCGCCCGCCCTGCCCCGGCTGTCGATGCTCGCCGCGACGAAGGTCATTCCCTTGCCCATGTCGGTGGTGACGGTGGAGTCCTCGGCCTCGGTCCGGCCCGCGCCGTGGCGCGCGGTCGCGGCCATGGTGACCGGCCCCATCCGGAACTTGTACCAGTCGAAGGGATGCGCCTTGCCGCCGCCGGCGACCCAGGTGCCGGTCTCCGTCAGGTCGTCGTCGGAGATCACGGCCCGCCCGTCGGCGAACGCGTCGACCCGCGAGAACAGGCCGAGCACCCGGTCCGTGGCGTTCAGTTGCTGCCCGGGGCAGCGCAGCGCCTCCTCCAGCGACCCGGCCATGTCGCGCCGCGCCGCCACGACGTCCTGGTGCACGGTGACGGTCAACGACAGGTACACCGGCCCCTTGCCGCCCTTCGCCGGCAGTTCGTACGCCCGGGTGAGGCTGGCCAGGACGGTGCCGGGCAGCGCCTCGCGCCGCCACAGACAGTCCTCGCCGAGTACGGCCCACTGGGCCGGATCACTCTCGAAGGGGTCGCGCTTGCGGTACCCGGTGCCGAAGTAGTCGGGGCGCACGGTGAGTTCGCGGACGAACGCGACCGCCTCGGCCCGTGTCCTGGGCGCGCGGTCCTGGGCGAGTGTGTACGGCTCGTTCACGGGCGACGCCGAGGCCGAAGGCGACGGTCCGGCGCTCTTCTCCGGCGTCTTGTGTGCCTTGGGACCGTCGTCCGATCCGCTGCTGCACCCCGCCAGCAGCAGCACCCCCGCCGCCGCGGCTAAGACTGGTCTCCACTCGGCCATCCGTCGCTCCCGCCCCTGGGCCCGCACCCTTGCCGCGAGTGTGGCGCACACCAACGCTCTCGGTTGTCAACTGCCCCTATAAACATGAGTAGTTAGGGGTTCCGACGACGGCGCGGGGTGCTCCGGTTGCGGGTCGGCGAAGCGTGGCCACCGCCGTGCCGTGCAGGACCTCCTCGGCACGGTCCCACGACCAGCCGTTCTCGACCACGGGCGGGCGCCGGCCGGTGGGCCCGAAACGAACTCAGGCGGATCGGCGCCGTCCCCAGCGATGTGTTCCACGACGAGGGCGGTGTCTTCCACCACGCGGGGACCGACGGCCACGGCGTACGCCTCGGCCGGGGACCTGGCGGCTGCACTGCGCCGCGCCGCCGCGCACGGCGAGCACGAGGCGCGCATCGGTGCGGAGGACCCGGACTGGCCCGACTGGTACGCGCGGTACATGGTGAGCGAACGGGCCAGCACCGAGTCGTCCTGACGGACCGTCAACGGCCCCATGCATACGGCGGGTTGTTTGTCGGAGATTTCCGGATGGGGACCGAAACGGGCCGCGGCCGGGAAGACTGGCGGTGTGTCAGAGATACGAACAGTCGTGGATCGCCTGCTGGCGCGCTGTGAGGCGCGATCGACATCGGAGGTCGAGCGGCACCTGGCCGGCGCCGGCCCCGACCCGGACACCTGGCTGCCCTCGGCGGCCGCACTGCTGCGCGCCTCCTGGACCGCGGGCGGCCGGGACTGCGCGGTCGCCGCCGTGGCCGTCCTGGAGCACGCGCTCGACATGGGGGAGAAGCGGGACCCCCGGCGACCCCGCTGGGTGCTGCACCTGTGGCTGGCCGAGCGGACCCTGGCGCTGCGGTTCGAGGACCACCGGTTGTCCGACGAGACCCACCACTATCTCGCCGCCCAGACCCAGGGCCGGCCGGCGGACGATCCGGTGGCGGTCGCGGCGACCTACCCGGAGGAGCCCCCGCCCCGCCACTTCGAACCGCCCCGGCCCTCGCATCGGCACGCCGTACGGCTCGCCGAAGGGCTCCCGGCGGACGACCTGGTCCGGCCCTGCCTGCTGACGCGCCTCGCGCAGTCCGCGTTCTTCCGCCTGGAGTCGGGCGACACGGACGCGCTGACGGACGCCGGGCGCTGGGCCGACGCCGCGTTCACCGGCATCACCACCGACCACCTGGAGGCGGGCTTCGTCAGCTGCTCCGCCGTCTACGCGGCACTGGCGCGCCAACGCAACAAACCGAGCGACACCCGCCCCGTGGACCTGGCGCTACGGGCCGGCCGGTCGGCGGTGCGGGCGGTCGAGCACGCCCGGCGCCACGGCACCGCCCCGGTCGACGCCGAGGCCGCCTCCGCCCACCTCATGTTCTCGCTCGCCCTCACCGCGTCCGTGCCGCTCCATCCCGAGGAGGGGGTGGTCGACGAGGCCATCGCCCAACTGGAGGCGTTCCGGGCGAGCGCGCCGCCCGACGACAACGGGATCTACGCCGGGAACATGCCGGCGCTGCTGAGCGCGCGGGCGTTCCTCACCAACTCGCCGGACGATCTGCGGCACGCGGACGAACTGTGGGCCGCGCTCCAGCGGGACCTGCCGCCGGACCACCCCCTGACACCGCACATCGCCGAGAAGCGCGCCGCGTGCGCCAAGATGGGGCAGATGCTCAGGTGGTCGCCGATCAGCGGCGCCCAACTGCTCAAGCTCGTACGCCCGATGATGGGACCGCTGCTGAGCGGGGTGCAACTGCCGCCCATCCAGATGCAGGTCCCGCCGGGCCGCCCCGGAGTGCGCTCACCCGGCCCCGGCCCGGACGTCTTCGGACCGCTCACCGGCGTCCCCCGGGCCGCCCCGGCGGACGCCGGACGCGGTCGCACCGGAGCCGCCCACTTCGTATGGCCGCCCGGCCCGCCCGCCGATGCCGGGCCCGCGGAGCAGGCCTACGCGACGGACCTCGACGGGCTGCCGCCGGACGCGGCGGCCGTCCGGGCCGCGCTGCTGGGCTCCGGGGTCAGCGATCCGCGTCGACTGGCCCTGGGGGTCGACCAGTTGAAGGCCGCGCTGGCCGGGCGGTTGCCGGACGGGCAGCGGGGTTTCTTCGCCTCCACGCTGGTGCAGTTCCTGGCCGCGCAGTTCACGTTCAACGACCCCCGGGTGGGCCTGGAGCAGGTCGTGCGGTGTGGGGACGAGCAGTTGGCCCTGCTGTCGCCCACGAGCGCTCGGTACATCGAGCTGCTGTGCACGGTGGAGACGTACCGGTGCGACTACGGAATGCTGCACCAGGACGTGGCGACCGTGGCCCGGGCCTGCGAGGCGCTGGCCTGGGCGGTCGGCCGGCTGCCGGAGAGGTCGGCGAGCTGGCTCGGCTGCGTCATCGCGTACGCGCAGGCCCTGACCGGAGTCTCCGCGATGCGCCGGGACGTGTCCGGCACGCAGGAGGCGATCCGGCTGGTCGAACTGGCGGCCCAGAGCCTCGAGGATCTGCCGCGCCGTCCGGAGTACTCGCCCGAACTGGCCGCGTTGCGCGAGCAGTTGCGTCCGGCCCTGGCGATCGTCACCGAACTGGCCCACACCGCCCACGACGACATCACCGGGTACCGCTACGGCGACGCCCGGCCCAGCTCCTGGAACCCGGCCACCGAACGGGCGCTGCCGCCCCGGGCCCGCTTCGAGAACGCGCGGACCGCGCTCGACTCGGCGGTCGCCGGCCGGAACTGGGCCCGGGCCACCGACGCCGCCGAGGCCGCGCTCGAGGCGCTGCCGCTGATGGTGTCCCAGGCGCTGCACCGCGACGACCGCCAGAACGTCCTGCGCACCGCGCTGCTCGGCCGCCGCTATCCCGGCCCGGGAGGCGACGGCCGCACCGGAGACCTCCCCGACCGGATCGCCGGGACCAGCCTGGCCCGCACCGCCTGCGCGGTCGCGCTCGCCGCGGGCCGCACGGAACAGGCGGCGGCCCTGCTGGAACAGGGGCGGGCCGTACTGATGGGCCAGGACCTCCAGGCCCGCAGCGACGACGCCGACCTCGCCGCCGCCCATCCCCACGTGGCCCGCGAGTTCACCGCCCTCGCCCGCAGACTGCGGGAGACGGAGACACCGAGCACGTCGGACGGGCCCGGCGAGGCCGCGCGGATCCGGGAGCAGCACGCGGTGACCGAGGAGTGGCAGCGGCTGCTGGCCCGGATCCGAAAGCTGCCCGGGTTCGAGCACTTCCTGCTGCCGCCGAGCGCCGAGCAGATGCGGCGCGAGGCGAAGGAGGGGCCGATCGTCCTGATCAACATCGACCGGCTGCGCTCGGACGCCCTGGTCGTCACCACCCGGGGCATCGTGCCGGTGTCCCTCGATGTCACCGAGGGACGGCTCGCGCTCGTCGCACGGCAGTTCCTCGCGGCGGTCTCCGTGGACGGCGGCGAGTCGCCCGCCCGGCGCGAGGAAGCCGCCGGGACCGTGTTCGACACCCTCGCATGGCTCTGGGACACCATCGCGGAACCGGTGCTGAAAGCGGCGGGCCTGACCCGGCCGATCCCCGAGGGCACCCCGCGCGGATCCGTACCGAGGCTGTGGTGGTCGGCGTCCGGACCGCTGGCCCATCTGCCACTGCACGCGGCCGGGCACCACCGGGCGGCCGAACTCGCCGCCGGACGCTCGGTGTTGGACCGAGTCGCCTCCTCGTACACACCGAGCATCAGGGCGCTGCGGCACGCCCGGCAGACCCCGACGGGCGGGGGCCGCGGGCCCTTCCTGGCGGTACGGCAGCCCACCGGTGCCGACGGCAGGGACGGCGCGTCCGTGGCGGAGGTGGCGGCGATGGCCCACACCCTGGGCGGACTGCGGACCGTGGAGGGAACCGACGCGACGGTCCGCCGGGTGCTCGCCGAGCTGTCCTCGGCGGCCACCGTGCACTTCGCGTGCCACGGCTTCAGCGTCGCCGAGGACCCGTCCAAGAGCCATCTGGTGCTCGCCGACGGAGAGCTCAGCGTGCGGGACGTGGCCCGCGGGCATCTGCCGCACGCCCGGCTCGCCGTGCTGCTGGCCTGCCACACCACCCGCACCGACCGCCTCCCCGACGAGGCCGTGCACCTGACCTCGGCGTTCCAGACGGCCGGGTACCCGCAGGTGGTGGGCGCCCTGTGGGAGGCGACGGACCTGGTGTCGGTACGGCTGACGGGCCGTCTCTACCGCGACCTGCGGACGTACGGCGGCGGTCTCGACGTCACCGACACCGCGCGGGCCGTGCACGGGATCGTCCGGGGCCTGCGCACGCGGCACCCCGACTCGCCGGGGGTATGGGCGCCGTACGTCCACACGGGGCGATGACCGGTGACGACGAACAAGGGAAGGAACAGGGCGTGAGCACAACGGAGGGGGCGGCCATGATCGACCGCGAGACGGCCGGCGAGGCGAGTCTGGCGCTGCGGCTGATGCTGGAGGAGTGGCGGCAGACGCCCGAGACTTGGGTGGAGATCGCCAAGGTCCTGGACGACCTGTCCGCGGCCGTCGCAGCCGGGAAGGCGGCCGAGGTCGCCGCGCTGACCGGCCGGCTGGAGGTGCTGTCGGGCCACCGGGTCACCCGGATCACCGAGGCCGACGACAGGGTGCCGCTGCCCGAGGAGGAGCAGCCGCGGGTCGTCGCGCTCGTGCACGCGCTCGACCCGGACTCCCCGCCCGACGGACGGTCGCTCGCCGCGCCCACCGAGCGGACCTGACGGCCGGCCGATGCTGTCGGTACTCGTCAATGTCGCGATCGGCCTGCTGACCAGCCTCGTCGGTCTCGGCCTGGGCACGCTGTGGGAGCGGGGACGGCGGAGACGGGCGGTGTACCGCAGGGCCGCGTTCTTCGGCACCCGCCCCGGTGAGCACTGTGTGATCGTCGTCGGCACCAAGCACGGGCAGCCGGGCACCACCCAGCAGCGGGACCTTCGGGCGGTCGTCGAACTGACCGTGCTGCTCAGCGAGTTGGGGTGTCGGGTGAGCGTGGAGTCCGGCGAGCTGCGCGGCTCGAACGGCGACCGTACCGAGTTCTGTGTCGGAGGGCCGATCGGCGGGTCCAATCCGCGCACCGGCGGACATCTGACGGCCCATCTGCCCGGGGTGCGGATCGTTCCGTTCAGCGACCGCCGCGACTCGGTGGCCATCGCGGTCGGCGGGGAGCGGTACTACTTCGACCAGGGGCACCAGGAGTACGCGGTGGTCGCCAAGTTCACGCCGCCCGAGTCGAGCCGCCCGGTGCTGCTGGTGTGCGGGCAGAGCTCGGTGGCGAACCAGGCGGCGGTCCACTTCCTGCGGCGGGAGTACGCGCAGGTGGTCCGGTCGGTGGCCTCGACCGATCAGTACTGCCTGGTGGTGAAGGTCTCCGACATCGGCGTCTACTCCTTCCACCGGTCGGTGCTCGAACGGGACGTCTCCGCCGAGGCGTTCGCCGCCGTCGGCTGAACTCCCGGACGGGACAGGCCCGTTCACGGCGACGAGCACCCGGTCCCCTGCGCCGGGTGCTCGTCGGACCGTAGGGACCCGAGGCCGCTCGGGTCCCGTGTGCTCTCAGATCCCCGTGTACTTCATGGACGGATCGAGTTCCGTCAGCGTGTCGACGAACCGGCGGATCTTGCGGTTCGCCTTGATGCCGAAGGCGCCGAGGTTGCGGCCGACGCCCAGCGCGATCTCGCGGTGGGCGCCCCGGTCCCACATGTACATGTGCACCGCGGACTTCTGGATCTCCGCTCCCCGCCCGCCCAGCATCGCCATCACACTGAAGTCGGGCCGGTCCTGGGCCACGGTGTCGAAGACCGAGCCCCGGGGCTGCTCGAAGGTGGTGCCCGCGCCCGTGATGTTCTCGCTCCACCAGCTCACCCGCATCGCACCGCGGAAGACGTCAGCCGCCTCCGCCATCGACAGCTGGGTGGTTATCTCCACCGGTGTTTTCGCCATATGTCTCTCCTCGGGGGGCGTTCGTCTCACAGACGGGACGGTGGCAGGGGGATGAACGGACGCAGTTCGTCGGCGACCCAGTGCACGGGCGTCTGGAACGCCTCGCCGACCCGGGTGTAGAGCTCGTGCAGGGTGTCCGCCGACATCCACTCGAAGCGCGCCCGGGTGGGGTCGGTGTCGCTGGTCGGCGCGTCCACCACGGTCACGAAACGGCCCTCGCGGGCGGCGGTGACGTAGAGGACGTTGGAGTTCGGGGCCTCGGTGATCCGTGCGATCCGGCGCAGTTCCCCCGGTGCGAGGGCCGGGATGTGTGCCGCCTCGGGGGTCGGCCGAGGGCGGCCCACGAGCCAGGGCTCGGAGCGGTTCTCCTGCCAGAACTGCCAGTCGGCGGCCGACAGCCGGTTGCTCGGCACCCCGTTCGCCCGGAAGAACTCCAACGCGGCCATCCGTACGGTGTCGTAGGCCGGGCTGGTGAAGTCGGAGCCGACCAGGTTCCACACCGTGCGCGCGGCGCCGAACAGGGCGAAGCCGCCGACCGGCAGCACGGCGTCGGCCAGCGCGCGGGCGAAGCCCTGCGGGTCGGACTGCGCGAACGGCAGGTACGGCGCCTGGAGTTCACCCCATACGTCCGAGGCGTCGATGTCGGTGCCGACCGGGTCGAACTCGAAGCGGCCGAACCGCTCCATCCGCGACACCACGTCGCCCGGCAGCCGTGCGGCGCGGGGCGTCCTGGGGAACAAAGCCATGGTCCTCTCCTGGCACAAGGGCGGGAACCGGCCGATGCGGACGCACCGGAGCCGGGCGCAACCTGTGTAACAAGGGCCGGAGTTCGCACTCAACGGTTCTCCGGCGAACCGGACGATCTCCGGAAAACCCGGACGGCCGACGGACGGCGGAACAAGACCGGGACGACGTGTCCCGCCGTGTGCGAGACTCGGCCGCGACAACGGCGGCAACGCCGTTGCCCGGCAAGGGGGTTGCGCACGATGGGGCGTCCGCAGAAGGAGATCGTCCTGGACGGATCACCGGCCCGGCTCTTCGCGTATTGGCTCCGCGACCTGCGCGGATCGGCCGGACTGACACTGGACCAACTGGCCCGCCGCACCGGGTACGGCAGGACGACCGTCAGCGACGCCATGCGCGGCGAGACCCATCCGACCCGTCCGGTCACCCTGGCGATCGTCGGCGCCTGCGGGGGCGATGTGCCGCAGTGGGGCGAGTACTGGGCGCAGGTGCGCCGGGCCCTGGACCCCGACTCGCCGGACGGCGTCGACGGAGTCGTCCCGCCGCCCTGGGACGGTCCGGCGGGCGGCGCGCACGCGGAGCGGTGCCCGGCGGACTGCGCACGCACCGAACCGCACGGCTGGTACACCGAGTCCGTGTCCACCCTGCTCCGCCTCGACACCCCGACACCCGAGGCGCTGGAGCGCCGGATCGTGGTCGCCACCTGCGACGGCCTGGCCCGGATCCCGGTCGGCGTCAGCGTGCCCCGGCGCGCCGGTGACACGACACCCCGGCACGAACTGGAGATCTCCGTCGTCCGGGGCGGCCGGCTCGCGGACGGCGGTCCGCAGTACGAGAGCTACTTCGAACGGTTCCTGGTCCTGCCCGCTCCGATCGGGGCCGGCGCCCGACACGTCTACGAACTCCGGCTGCGCATCCCGCCCGACCAGCCCATGGCACCCCACTTCGTGCACGTCCCGCTGACCCGCAGCGAGCACTTCCGGCTACGGGTCGCCTTCGACCCCGCGAAGCCGCCGCGCACGGTGTGGCAGTTGTCCGGCGTGCCCACCGCCGTCATCTACCAGCAGAACCCGGGCACACCGACCCTGAGCCCCGACCAACACGGGCTCGTGGAGGTCGAGTTCGGGGCCATGAAGGTGGGCTACGGCTACGGGCTGAGCTGGCTGGAGGCGGGCACCGGAGGATAGTCCGCCGCCGCGCACAGCTTCCCGCGGACCGGCTCGGCGTCCGGGTGGTGCAGATCCTCGAAGAGCGCGAGGGCCTCCTCCCACAGGGCCCGCGCCACCTCGCCCCGGCCGAGCGCCGCGTGCGCGTCCCCGAGGTGGTCCAGCGCGTGGGCCTCGCGGAACCGGTCGCCCAGGGCCCGGTCCAGGTCCAGGGAGACCTCGTAGTGGCCGATCGCCGCCTCGGGCCGCCCGAGCCCCCGCTCGGCGCGGCCCATGCCGAACAGGATGCCCGCCTGTCCGTCGAGGTGACCGAGCCGGGTGTAGAGGTCCAGGGCGCGGTGCGCGTGGTCGAGCGCGACGGTGTGTTCGCCCAGCCGCTCCCACTGCTGGGACACGGCGGTGTGGCCGTCGGCGAGGGCGACGGGGTCCTGGGTGCGCTCCGCCATGGCGAGGGCCAGCCGGGCGTGCGGCATAGCCCTGCGGGGGTCGCCGCAGGAGCTGTACACGCGGACCAGCGAGAGCCGTACTTCCCGCACGCCCTCCGCGTCGCCCAGCGCACGGCAGGCACGCAGGGTCGCGTACAGCAGGTCGAGCGCCTCCCCGGTGCGGTGCAGGCGGGAGAGGGCGTCGGCGAGCCGACGGGTGGCCGTGGCGTGGGCGGCGCGGTCCTGGGCCCGGTCCGCGGCGTCGCGGGCCAGCGCGTGCACGGCGGCGCGCTGGGCGCGGCGGCCGGAGCGGCGCAGGTGGAGGGCGCAGGCGTCGGCCAGCCGCCAGGCGTACGCCTCCAGGCCCGGGGTGGCGGCGGCCTGGGCCATGAGGGCCTGCAACGAGGACAGTTCGGACTCGAACCAGGCGGTCGCCGAGGCGTGGTCGCCGATCGGCGGCAGCGCGCCGGTGGGCTTCGGTATGCCGCCCGGTGCCTGTCGCCAGGGTTCGAGGTGGTGGTCGGCCAGGCGCGCGATGTCCAGGTAGTGCCGCAGCAGCCGTTCGGTGCCGTCCCGGCGCTCCTGGGGCGAGCCGCCGTCGAGGAGTTCCACGGCGTAGAGCCGCAGCAGGTCGTGCAGGGCGTAGCGGCCCGGGGTGTGTTGGCGGACGAGGTGGGCGGCGGTGAGGGTGTCGAGCAGCGCGAGGGGCGGTTCCGCGTCGCCGATGAGTCCCGCGCAGGCAGGGGCGTCGATCTCGGGCCCGGGGTGGCAGCCCAGCAGCCGGAAGAGCCGGGCGGCAGGCGCCGGCAGCAGCGCGTACGAACCGTGGAACACGGTCCGCAGATCGACATCCGCGTCCTGCACCCCGAACAGGTCCAACGGCGCCCGGGCGCGCCGCAGTTCACGGACCAGGGCACCGACGGAACCGGCCGGGGCGGTGGCCGTGCGGGCGGCGGCGACGCTCAGCGCGAGCGGCAACCGGGCGCACAGATCGACCAGTTGGTCCACCTCGCGCGGCTCCAGAGCGACCCGCTCGGCGCCCATCTGCCGTTCCAGGAGGGTGCGGGCGGCGTAGCGGGGCAGCACGTCGAGGGCGATACGCAGGGCGCCTTCACGGATCACCAGGCCGTCGAGCCGGTTGCGGCTTGTGACGACGGCGACGGAACCGGCGTCGGTGGGCAGCAACGGCCGCACCTGGTCGGTGGAGCGGGCGTTGTCCAGGACCAGCAGCACCCGGCGGCCGGTCAGCAGTGTGCGCAACAGTCCGGAGGCCACGGCGGTGTCGGTCGGCACGGCCGCCGGGGTGACGCCGAGTGCCTGGAGGAAGCCGTGCAGGGCCTCACCGGGATCCATCACCGCCTTGTCGCCGAAGCCCCGCAGATCGACGTAGAGCTGGCCGTCCGGGAAGCGGTGCTGCGTGCGGTGCGCCCAGTGCAGGGCGAGCGCGGTCTTGCCGACACCCCCGGTGCCCTCGACGACGGCGACTGCCGCCCGGCCCGGCGCGGAGTCGTCGGACGGCCCCAACAGGGCGTCCAGCCGGACGAGTTCGGCGTCCCGGGCGACGAACACGGGGTGGCTCAGCGGGAGATGGCGGGGGACCGCGACAGCTCCCGGCGACCGGCGGGCCGGGCCGCGGGCGGCGGCCGGACGCAGCCGCCGGGCCGCGTCGACCTCGTCCCGCAGCGTGGCGAGCCGACCCGCCTCGGGCCCCTCGACGCCCAACTCGGCGAGGAGCGCGTCGAACACGGCGGTGCCCGGCAGCGTGGTGCCGTTGAGGTACGCGTACAGGCTGCTGGCGGACACGTTCAGACGCCTGGCGAGTTCGCGACGGTCCAGCGCTCTGCCGAACCGTTTCTCGGACCGCACGACAGCGCGGGTCAGTTCGAGGGCCAGGCGCTGTCCCAACCCCTCTCCGTCGTGGCCGGGCGACCGGGGAACTTCGTTCACCACCGTTCCTCCGCGGGGACGTTCACGGATCCGCACCGCACGGATCCAGACGTTTCCAGTGTGTTCCAGGACCCCGGACGGCCGGACGGATCCGCGTGTTTGCCTGCGGATTCCACGCCGAGGAGATATCGGCCCTCGGCCGGCCGCAGGAGGACGAAGCCGTGCAGACCCACTGAACACCGCGGAGCCGCAACCGACTCCGGCCCTCCACGTGACAGGGGAGACGTGGAGGGCCGGTCGCGGATCAGGTACTCCCGTGGGAGCGGACACACTTGAGCACGGTGCCGGCGGCTTCCGCCCAGGTGAAGCGGGCGGCCATCTCGTCGCGGAGTTCCGCGGCGTCGCGGAACGCGGCCTGCGGATCGCGCAGCACGGCGTAGATGGCCTTCGACCAGGCCTCGATGTCGTCCTCGAGGGCGCCCTCGGTACCCCACACGTCCATCACGGCCCGTGCCGCGGCCGGCGACCCGTGATCGCGCAGCAGGATGCCCAGCCCACTGCGGCCGCTGACCAGCACCGGCACCCCACAGGCGATCGCCTCCGCACCCGCGAGACCGAACGCCTCCGCCCGGGACGGCATCAGGACCAGACTGGCCCGCGCGATGTCGTTCTGGATGCGCCGGGGATCGGCGGAGTACGGGTAGGGCACGACGTCGACAGTGGATTGGGTGAGCCACTGCTGCGCCCGGGCCATCACCGCGGCGGACTGGCCGTCGGGCACTCCTCGTACGAACAGTTGCCACGAACCGGGCCCGTCGGCCTTGGAGCTGGCTCTGTCCAACGCCTGCACGGCGATGTCGAGCCCCTTCAGCTGGTCGTCCGCCAGTCGGCCCATCAGCAGGATCTGCGGAATCTCCCTCCTCCGGGGCGCGATCGCGGGTCTGCCGCCGTCGAAGCCCGGGTCGATGCGCACGGGGTCGGCCAGGTCCTCGTACTCGGGCGTCCGCAGATACGGCCACAGGGCCTGCTCCAGCCGGGGGCCGACCGGCATCGGCTGGGCGCCCCGGCAGAGCCGGAGCTCCAGCTCCGTGCGGTCCTCGGCTCGCGCCCCCAAGTCCCCTTCGCCATGCGGCTTGTTGACTTCGGCCTGGTTCGGTTCGACGTGCAGGAAGTGGAGCCGCCGGGCGTTCTTGAAGTACCGCTCGACCAGCGCCTTGGCCGGCGGGCCCGTGACCCTGCCGTGCCCGATGACGACGTCGGGCACGAACCCGTCGCCGAACTCCGGCGGCACCGACAGCGCCGCGTCCGTGGTGAGCCCCGGCTGGGCGACATTGATCAACCGCACCTTGTGCTTCGCCGCGTCCGCACGCTCCTCCGGGGTCGCTGCCTCGACCATGACCCGGACGTCGGTCCTCTCCCGGGCGAGGGCGACGCACAACTTGCTGTTGAACGTGCTCAGGCCACCTCGCGCCGGGAACCACTCGTCGGCGACGACCAGGACGCGCACCTGCCGTTCAGGGTCCCGGTGCGGGCTCGGCAGCGGATCACCGATCCCGGCCCGTCTCAAGTGGGCGAGGACATCGTTCAGACCCCCGAGGAACGACGAGGCGAACTGCCGGTCGTCCTTCGCCACGGCCCCCGCGTCGAGGCCCGAAGTCTCCAGTGCCTGGCGGGCGTTCCGCCAGCCGCTGTCCACCGAGTCCCGGATGTAGTGGACTTCGGCGGTGGAGGGCAGCTCCCGGTCCACGAGCCTGTCGGGCGTCCGCATCCTGGCCAGCGGCTTCGTCGTCCCGTTGGCTCTGGCATCCATCAGCCAGCGGTAGGTTCTGTACTGGTGGCGGATCGCCGTCATGTGCATCAGATAGCGGACGAAGTGCGGCATCTCCGGGCGACCGCTGTCGGACCACGCCCACGCGCCGAGCCGCCCGTCCGCACCGGTCCGACCGAGCAGCCGCAACACCCGCCGGGGATCGGCCCCGGCGCCCCGCTCCGGCTCCGACACGTCCGCGTCGCCCGGTGTCTGAGCCGGTGCCTTGCCCAACTCCAGTGTCACCGCGCCCAGATGACACGCTCCGAGCTGGCCCACGATCGTCGCCGCCCGCTCACGCAACCCCGACCACTCCCGGTCCGGGCCGGCGCCGAGCAGGACCGACAGACTGAGGAAGGGCCAGTGCTGTCGCAGAATCGCCTGGTCGAGCCGGTCCGCGGACTGCACGCCCGCGACCACCGTGTCACGCGCGGCCGGGTCGGGCAGGGCGTCCGGCACCTCCACCGGCAGCGAGGTGTACAACTCCCGGTCGGCGTGCTGCAGTTCACGGAAACGCCCCCACACCGCCCGGACTGACGCCACCGCGTCCCCGACGTGCACGCCGTCCAGCGCGACAAAGACGTGGACCGCGACCTCGCGCTCCGTGAGCTGATCCTCCGTGACCTCACGCCCCGTCACTTCACCCTCGGCCACGTACCGATGCACCCCCGCCTCGCGTCGCAACTCCCGGCATTCTCGCTGGAGTCGAGCCCAGGCAGTCTAGGGCGGATTCACCCGGAACGAACATGGATGCCGCATTGCTCACGCGGGTCCGCGAGTTGGTCCTCGACTTCTCCAAGAGGCGGCTCTCAAAGGCCGCGTGTTCGTGTCCCGCCGCCGGGACTCTTGCGGGAGCCGGTCACCGTTCTGGTGCACCTCGTCCCAGAGGTCCCAGAGGTCCCCGAGATCCCCGAGGTCCCCGAG
>NZ_JAENRY010000012.1 GCF_016612545.1 Streptomyces sp. MBT65
GCGGCCGGAGGTGGCGAGGAGGGTGCGGACCGTTTCGCGGGCGGTGCGGACCCTCCTCGCCACCTCCGGCCGCCCCGAACTCACGGACACGGCAATCCTGTTGACCTCGGAAGCCGTCACCAACGCCATCAACGCCTGCAAGCTGGAGGGCCACCTAACCCCCGTAACCCTCCACGCAGGTTGGTCCAGCCCCCACCGTTTCCGAGTCCTCATCCACGACGAGGCACCGGGCATCCCGAGGACCCGCACCCCCACCCCCACCGACGAGGACGGCCGAGGCATCCACCTCATCGCGCACGGCGCCGACGCCTGGGGCGTGTGCACCCACGGCCCCGGCCGGGGCAAGGCGACCTGGTTCGAGCTGGGGAACCGATGACATGGGCGAGGACCTGTCGGTCGGGACAACCCCCACGCCTGATGAAGCCGCCGAACGCGGGAAGCGCGCCCTGGCCCGTCTCGCGGCTCGCGCGGACTCCGGCGACTTCGACCTGTTGCTGGACAAGGAGTACCGGCGGCGGCCACACTCCGGCGCGAGCGCGAGTCGCCCCTCGCCATAACCCCGCCGGGGCGCGCCCCGTCCCCTGGGCGTGCCGCGCCCCGTCCCCGGTGTCCCCCGTCGGTCAGGCTTCGCTCACCGTCGGCAGTACGCCCGTCCGAGCCGCTTCCCCGTACCACCGCGCGCTCGACTTCGGCGTCCGCTCCAGCGTCGCGTAGTCCACGTACACCGCCCCGAAGCGCTTCTGGTACCCGTACGCCCACTCGAAGTTGTCCATGAGCGACCACAGGTAATAGCCCCGTACGTCCGCGCCGTCCGCGATCGCGCGCCCTACCGCCGACAGGTGGCCGTGCAGGTACGCGATCCGCTCGGGGTCGTGGACCTTGCCCTCCGGATCCGGCTTGTCGTCGTACGCCGCGCCGTTCTCCGTGACGTACAACGGCAGGCCCGGGGCCTCCCTCGTGTAGCGCATGATCAGCTCGTGGAGGCCCGTCGGGTCGATCGTCCAGCCCATCTCCGTGCGCTCGCCGGGCGTTTGGAGGAACGCCACGTCGTCCGCGCCCGGCCAGGGGGTGAACGCGCTCAGGCCGTGGCCGTCCGCGCGCGGGCCCACCGACGTCGAGGCCGCCGCCTCCACCGACGTCGGCGTGTAGTAGTTCAACCCCAGTGCGTCCAACGGCTGGTGAATGAGCGTCAGATCGCCGCCCCGGACGTACGACCAGTCCGTGATCGACCTCGTCGCGTCGAGAAGAGACTGCGGATACGAGCCGTGCAGCATCGGCCCGTGGAACACCCCGTTGGCCAGGTCGTCGATCTTCCGGGCCGCCGCCATGTCCTCCGGGGACAGGGAAGCGGGCCTGACCACCGCGGAGTTGAGGCTCACCGCGATCGAGTCGCGGGCCGGTATCGCGGACCGCAGAGCCGAAGTCGCCAGCCCGTGCGCCAAGTTCAGGTGGTGAGCCGCTCGTAGCGACGCCGCCGTGTCCGTACGGCCCGGCGCGTGCACCCCCGAGCCATAGCCCAGGAACGCGCTGCACCACGGCTCGTTGAGCGTGATCCACTGCTCCACGCGGTCGCCCAGCGCCTCGCCCACGATCTGCGCGTACTCGGCGAAGCGGTACGCCGTGTCGCGCTCCGGCCAGCCGCCCGCGTCCTCCAACTCCTGCGGCAGATCCCAGTGGTAGAGGGTGAGCGCCGGCTTGATGCCCACCGCGAGCAGCTCGTCCACCAGACGGCGGTAGAAGTCCAGGCCCACCTGCACCGCCGGACCCCGCCCGGTCGGCTGCACCCGCGGCCAGGAGACCGAGAAGCGGTACGCCGTCAGGCCCAGGTCCGCCATCAGGGCCACGTCGTCGCGGTAGCGGTGATAGTGGTCGACAGCGATGTCACCGTGCTCACCACCGGCCGTACGGCCCGGCGTATGACTGAACGTGTCCCAGATCGAGGGCGTACGGCCGCCCTCCCGCACCGCCCCCTCGATCTGGTAGGCCGAGGTCGCGGCCCCCCAGAGGAAGCCAGGAGGAAAGGCCGCGGTCGTCAGGTCGGACATGGAATCGCTCCCATGGGGTCGGGTGGCGCCCATTATGCATGGGAGCGCTCCCACGTGCAAAGGGTGGTCCGTCCCTCCCTGGAAATCACCCAGGCCCTCCCGGCGCACCGCTCACGTGGATCCCCGATCCCCGCACACCGCTCGCACGGACCCCCGGCACACCGCGCACCTGGCTCCCCGGCACAACCACTCACGCGGATTCCCGCACCACCAACCGCGTCGGCAGGACCACTTCGCGGTGATCGTCGCCGCGGTGGGCGATCTCGTGCAGCAGGAGGCTCGCCATGGTCCGGCCCATCTCCTCCAGCGGCTGGCGGACGCTGGTCAGCGGCGGATCGATGTGCCGGGCCACGATCGAGTCGTCGAAGCCGACGACGGCGACGTCGTGGGGCACCCGCAGGCCTGACGCGCGTAGTTCCAGCACGGCGCCCGACGCCATCACGTCGGACGCGGCGAAGACCGCGTCGAGACCGGGTCGTCGGCGCAGCAGCTCCCGCATGGCCGCACGTCCGCCCTCCTCCCGGAAGTCGCCGTACGCGATCAGCTCCTCGTCGACGACCATGCCCGCGCCCTCCAACGCCTCGCGGTAGCCGTCGAGTCGGGCCTGGGCCGCGTCCATGTCCAGCGGGCCCGTGATGGTGCCGATGGTCCGGCGCCCCTTCGCCAGCAGATGCTCGACGGCGCTTCTGGCGCCACCGCCGTTGTCCGCGCGGACGTGTCCGAGCGGCTCTCCCGGGCCGCGCCGGCCGGCGAGCACCGTCGGAACGGAGAGTTCCCGCAGCCGGTCGGGCAGCGTGTCGCCGCTGTGGACCGAGAGCATCAGCACGCCGTCCACCCGATGGGCGGACAGGTACGTGGCGAGTCGCGCGTACTCCTTCTCGTCCGGCACCAGGACCAGCAGCAACTGCATTCCGGCGCTCGCCAGTTCGGCGGAGACGCCGCGGATGATCTCCGAGAAGTAGGGCTCGGAGAAGAGCCGGGCCTCGCCCTCGGGAACGACCACGGCGACCGAGTCGGTACGGCGGCTGGCCAGCGAGCGGGCGGCCGGGTTGGGGACGTAGCCGAGTTCGGCGATCGCCCGCTCCACGGCCGCGCGGGTGGGGGCACTCACCTTGGGGGAGCCGTTGATGACCCGGGAGACCGTGCCGCGGCCGACGCCGGCGAGGGCGGCCACGGCGTTCAGGGTCGGGCGCCGGACTTCCGCGCGCGGAGGCGGCTGCTCGGCAGGGGTCATTGTTCACCTTCCGGCGATCAGTGGGGGCTGGCCTCATTCTGGCCCAGAAATTCGGGCGAAGGCCCGGACGGACGGTGCCGGCTCCCCGTCCGCGCCACGGACCCTTGAACGACCTGCGTGAATCCTGTGCGGGACCGGTCCGTGTCCGGTCGGTGACGCCTGGTGGAGCGACACATTCACGTGACGTACGGAACACGCTTACGCAACAACGCCGTTTTCAAGTCTTGACACCCGGCCCAGCACGAAGGAGTCTTCCGGCATGCCGCGTGGGAGCGGTCCCACGGAACCTCGGGGGCTCCCTCCCGTGTGCACCGAACCACCAACGGCCCGTCCCTCTATCTCGTATGAAACACCGTTGACCAGCACCTTTTCACCGCACGCCCAGTGCTGTGGGCTGGCCGCTGCTCGAAACGAGAGGGCAGGTCCGGATCGTCGAGCCTCGGCGGTCCGATTCCTGAGATCCCGTTCCCCACTGGAACAAGGAGTAGTGGAATGAGCATCACCCGTACCGCCGGCGGCCGCGGCCGCAGAGTGGCGGCCGTGACCACGACGGTCCTGACGGCCTCCGCCCTGTTGCTGACCGGCTGCAGCAGCGACGACAGCTCCTCGGACGCCAAGGACTCGAACGGGAACATCACTCTCACGGTGGACGACTTCGGGCAGTTCGGCTACAAGGAAGCCGGCCTGTTCGCCCAGTACCACAAGCTGCACCCGAACATCACGGTCAAGGAGAACACCACCGCCAACGAGCAGGACTACTACCCGAAGCTTCTTCAGCAGCTGAACACGGGCAGTGGCCTGGGCGATGTCACGGGCATCGAGGTCGGCCGCATCAAGGAGGTCGTCGACACCCAGGCGGCCAAGTTCGCCGACCTGAGCAAGACGATCAACGTGAGCGACTGGGTCTCCTGGAAGGAGAAGCAGGCCACCGCGTCGGACGGTTCGGTCATCGGCGCCGGCACCGACATCGGCCCGATGTCCCTGTGCTACCGCTCGGACCTCTTCAAGGCGGCGGGCCTCGCGAGCGACCGTGACTCCGTCGCCAAGGCCGTCGCGGGCGGCTGGGAGGACTACCTCAAGCTCGGCGAGAAGTTCAAGGCGAAGGCCCCCAAGGGCACGTACTTCATGGACTCCGCGAGCGCCATGTACAACGCGGTCGTGGGTTCCTCCGCGCAGCAGTACTACGACGCTTCAGGCAAGGCGATCTACAAGAACAGCCCCGCCGTGCAGCAGGGCTGGGACCTGGCCGCGGAAGCCGCGTCCAAGAAGCTGACCGAGGGTCTGCCCCAGTTCGGCGACGCCTGGAAGGCCGCGCTGCGCAAGGGCACCATCGCCACCGTGGCGTGCCCCGCCTGGATGGCCGGCCAGATCTCCATCAACTCCGGTGACGCCTACAAGGGCAAGTGGGACATCGCCCGTGCGCCCGGCACCAGCGCGGCCAACTGGGGCGGCTCCTTCCTGGCCGTGCCCAAGAGCGGCAAGCACGTCAAGGAAGCCACCGACCTGGTCAAGTGGCTGACCGCTCCCGAGCAGCAGGCCGCCGTGTTCAAGGCGATCGGTGTCTTCCCGTCGAACAAGGGCGCCTACGAACTCGCCAGCGTGAAGAACGCGACGCTGCCGTACTTCAACAACGCCCCGATCGGCCAGATCTACGCCGACGAGGCGAAGGCCATCCCCGAGGCCGTGCTCGGCGCGAAGGACGGCACGATCAAGGACACGATCTCCACGCAGATCAACAACATGGAGGAGCGGGGCACCGCGCCCGCCAAGGCGTGGAAGGCCGCGACCGAGTCGATCGACAAGGTGATCGGCTGACACAGGCCGCGGTGCGGGCGACCCGGCGGGCGCCCGCACCGCGTCACGTGCGTGGGACCGTGCGGCGGCTCCTGCCGTAGGCGCGGGGCCCGGACGGCCTCGGTGCCCCGCATCGGCCCCGGTCGTCAAGTGCCGGTCCTTTCAGCGGTGTTCGGCGCACACTCACCGGACACCGCCGCACCGTGTCCGCCGGGACCGGCGACCCGAGTTCGACGACGTGCCCCAGACCGGATCTCCGGTCCTCGCCCCGCCCGTACCCCGGCCGAGATCCAGGGAAGGACTTCCTCCGTGGCAACCACAACCCCCACACGGGGTGCCCCCGCCCCGCCACCCGGCGGCTCCGGCACCGCGTCGAACCCGCCCAGCGTGTGGCGCACCCGGCTGTGGCGCTTCGACGACAAGGCGTCGCCGTACGCGTACATCGCCCCCTTCTTCCTCATCTTCGGTGCCTTCGGCCTCTACCCGATGCTGTACACGGGCTGGATAGCCCTGCACCGGGTGGAGATGACGAGCCTGGACCAGTCCGAGTGGGTCGGCTGGCACAACTTCGCCACGATCCTCCAGGACTCCGAGTTCTGGACCGCCGTCACCAACACCTTTGTCATCGGCGTCATTTCGACCGTCCCGCAGCTCCTGATGGCCCTGGGCCTGGCGCACCTGCTCAACTACAAGCTGCGCGCCAGCACGGTCTGGCGGACGGTGATCCTCACCCCGTACGCCACCTCGGTGGCGACCGCGGCCCTCGTCTTCGCCCTGGTCTTCCGGGCCGACGGAGGTCTGCTCAACTGGGTGCTGCACTTCGTCGGCATCGGCAACACCGACTGGGGCAACGGGGAGTGGACGTCCAAGATCGCCATCTCGATCATCGTGATCTGGCGCTGGACCGGCTACAACACCCTGATCTACCTGGCGGCCATGCAGGCCGTGCCCGCCGACCTGTACGAAGCGGCCTCGATCGACGGAGCGACGCGCTGGCAGCAGTTCCGCAAGGTGACCGTTCCCTCGCTGCGGCCGACGATCCTGTTCACCATCGTCATCTCGACCATCGGTTCCATGCAGCTGTTCGGTGAGCCGCTGCTGTTGCAGGGCGGCACGCTGGGCTCCACCGGGGGGAGCGAGCACCAGTACGAGACGCTCAGCATCTATCTCTTCAACTACGGCTGGAAGCTGGGGCACTTGGGCCCGGCCGCGGCCGTGGCCTGGGCCATGCTCGTCCTGCTCCTGCTCATTGCCCTGATCAACTGGATCGTCGGCCGGTTCGTGCGCAACAGCGCGGCCTGACGGGAGCGATATCGATGACCACGACCAGCCCCACCCAGACCGCGCCGGACCTCGACCCGGCGCCGCTTCCCGTCACCCCGGGCAAGGGCCGCCGACGCTTCAAGATCGGCGCCGGCCAGCAGCTCAAGGGCGGCCCGTTCACCTACGCCACCCTGATCGTCGTAGGCCTGTTCTCGATCTTCCCGCTGTACTGGACGTTGGTGGCCGCCTCGCACGACCAGCAGCGGGTCCTCGACAGCCCGCCGCCGTTCCTGCCGGGCGGCCGGCTGTGGAGCAACCTCCAGGCGGCCTGGGAACAGGCCCACTTGGGGAAGGCGATCGTCAACACCGTGATCGTGGCGGGCTGTATCACCGCCGCCACGCTGTTCTTCTGCACCCTCGCCGGCTACGCCTTCTCCAAGATGCGTTTCCGCGGCCGTAGCGTCCTGATGACCGCGGTCATCGCCACCCTGACGATCCCGCCCCAACTCAGCGTCGTACCGCTGTTCATGATGATGGCGGACATCGGCTGGGGCGGAAAACTGGAGTCGGTGATCTTCCCGACCCTCGTCGGCGCCTTCGGTGTCTTCTTCATGCGCCAGTACCTGTCGGAGGCCCTGCCGTACGAACTCATCGAGGCGGCCAAGGTGGACGGGGCGTCCAACATCCGCATCGTCTGGAACGTGGTCCTGCCCGCCGCGAGGCCCGCGATGATGGTGCTCGGGATGCTCACCTTCGTCCAGGCGTGGAACGACTTCTTCTGGCCCTTCCTCGCCCTGAACCAGGACAACCCCACCATCCAGGTGGCGCTCGGCCAGCTCAGCGCCTCCTACACCCCCGACCAGAGCATCGTCATGGCCGGGGCGCTGATCAGTACCCTGCCGCTGCTGCTGGTGTTCGTGATCTTCGGCAAGCAGATCATCGGAGGCATCATGGCGGGCGCCGTCAAGGGCTGACGCCGAGCCGCCGACTGCCGCTCGCGCAGGCCCAGTTCACCGTCCCGTACGGCCCGCTCAGCACGCGGGCCGTACCCGGCCGGGCGCCCGTCGTCGTGCCCCGTCCGCTTCCCCTCACCGCCGGATCGCCTTCCGGCCCTCACTCACTCCACTCCGGGAGCGCTCACATGACTGCCGTACGACACGAGACCAAGGCCGCGTCGGCCTCCGTCACCTCCTTCCCCCCGGGCTTCGTCTGGGGTGCGGCCACCGCCGCCTACCAGGTGGAGGGCGCCGCCGCCGAGGACGGCCGGACCCCTTCCATCTGGGACACCTTCAGTCACACGCCCGGGAAGGTGCGCAACGGCGACACCGGTGACATCGCCGCCGACCACTACCACCGGTACCGCGACGACGTGGCGTTGATGAAGGACCTCGGCCTGAAGGCGTACCGGTTCTCCATCTCCTGGTCCCGGGTGCAGCCCACCGGACGCGGACCCGCCGTGGAGCGGGGTCTCGACTTCTACCGCAAGCTCGCCGACGAACTGCTCGCGGCGGGCATCACCCCCGTCGCCACTCTCTACCACTGGGACCTGCCGCAGGAGTTGGAGGACGCGGGCGGCTGGCCGCAGCGCGACACCGCACACCGTTTCGCCGACTACGCCGAGATCATGGGCCGGGCCCTCGGGGACCGCGTCGGCCTGTGGACCACCCTCAACGAGCCGTGGTGCAGCGCGTTCCTGGGCTACGGCTCCGGTGTGCACGCCCCCGGCCGCACCGACCCGGCGGCCACCCTGCGCGCCGCCCATCACCTCAACCTGGGCCACGGCCGAGCGGTCGGGGCACTGCGCGAGGTCCTGCCGGCGTCCGCGCAGACCTCCCTCACCCTCAACCTGCACCAGGTGCGCCCGCTCACCGGCAGCGCCGAGGACACGGAGGCCGCCCGCCGGATCGACGCGGTCGGCAACAGGATCTTCACCGGACCGGTCCTGGACGGCGCCTACCCCGAGGACCTGCTCACCGACACCGCGCACCTCGTCGACTGGACGGAACTGGTGCGGGACGGCGACCTCGCCGAGATCTCCCGGCCCATCGACGTGCTCGGCGTCAACTACTACGCCCCGACCGTGGTCTCGGCCGGCGACGGCTCCGGCACCACCAAGAACGACGGCCACGGCGCCAGCGAACACTCCCCGTGGACCGGCTCCGAGCACGTGGACTTCCACCTCGCCAACGACCGGCTCACCGCGATGAACTGGGCCATCGACCCCAGCGGACTGCACACCCTGCTGACCGACCTGGCCGCCTCGCACCCGCGGCTGCCGCTGATGGTCACCGAGAACGGCGCCGCGTTCGACGACTACGTCTCTCCCGAGGGCCGGGTGAACGACCCGCAGCGGATCGCCTACCTGCACTCCCACCTGGACGCCGTCCGCCGGGCCATCACCGACGGAGCGGACGTGCGTGGCTACTTCCTCTGGTCGCTCCTCGACAACTTCGAGTGGTCCTACGGCTATTCGAAGCGTTTCGGCGCCGTCTACGTCGACTACTCCACCCAGCGCCGTATCCCCAAGGCGAGCGCCCACTGGTACGCAGGGGTGATCCAGGGGAACGCGCTGCCGTCCGCCGGTGAAGCCGGTGAACACGGGTGAGGCCCGGCTCGGCGGGCGAAAGCCCCACTTGAGGGGAGAGGATGGAAGCGGGGTGTTCGGGCCCGGCTGTTACATTCCTGGCCTGAAAGCTGCGAACGGAAGGCGGCGACCATGACGGTCAGCGGTGGGCGGAACCGGGGCGGTCGGCGGCCGACCCTGGAGGAGGTCGCCGCCCGTGCCGGTGTGGGCCGCGGCACGGTCTCCCGGGTGATCAACAGCTCGCCGCGGGTGAGCGACGCGACGCGGGCGGCCGTCGAGGCGGCCGTGGCGGAACTGGGCTACGTCCCCAACACGGCTGCACGTGCCCTGGCCGCGAACCGCACGGACGCCATCGCCCTCGTCGTCCCCGAGCCGGAGACCCGCTTCTTCGCGGAGCCGTACTTCTCCGACATGCTCAAGGGCGTCGGCGCCGAACTCTCCGAGACCGAGATGCAGTTGCTGCTGATCTTCGCGGGCAACGACCGCGAACGGCAGCGCCTGGCCCAGTACTTGGCCGCGCACCGGGTCGACGGCGTCCTGCTGGTCTCGGTCCACGCGGACGACCCGCTCCCGGACCTGCTCGCGCAGTTGGAGATCCCGGCGGTGATCAGCGGCCCGCGCTCGGCGGCGGAGACCCTGACCTCGGTCGACTCGGACAACTACGGCGGAGCCCGCTCGGCGGTGGAGCACCTGATCACCCGCGGCCGCACCCGCATCGCCCACATCACCGGCCGCCTCGACGTCTACGGCGCCCAGCGCCGCGTGGACGGCTACCGCGAGGCACTGCTCGACGCGGGCCACGAGGTGGACGAACACCTGATCCAGCCGGGCGACTTCACGGAGGAGGGCGGCCGCCGGGCGATGAAGGAACTGCTGGCCCGCCGCCCCGACGTGGACGCGGTCTTCGCCGGCTCGGACGTCATGGCGGCGGGCGCCCGCCAGGTCCTCCGCGAGGAAGGCCGCCGTATCCCGGACGACATCGCCCTCGTCGGCTACGACGACTCGGCCATCGCCCGCCACATGGACCCGCCCCTCACCAGCGTCCGCCAGCCGATCGAGGAAATGGGCCGCTCGATGATCGACCTCCTCCTCGCCGAGATCGCGGACCGCCGTCCGGCCACGTCCCGGGGCCCTGAGCGTCGACAGGTGGTCCTGGCAACGGAGTTGGTGACGCGGGCGTCGTCCTAGGAGCGTCCCGTCCGCGCCCGCGGGATCACTCGGACCCTACGGCTCCCCAGCCCCGCTCCAGCAGGTCGAACGCCGCGCACATCGTCGCCCTCGGGTCCGCCGAGGCCTCCGCGAGGGTGCGGGCGTCCAGGGCGAAGTGGGCCAGGGAGGTGCAACGGGGGTCGTCCGCGGGGGCGTTCACGGATTCCGCGATCGCGCGTGCCACCGCTTGCTGGTGACGCATCCACATGCGGCGGTGGTACTCGGTCAACGCCGGTGTGGCGCGGACGAGTTGGTGGAACGCGGTGAGCTGGTCGCCGTCGTCGGGAGCGAAGAAGCGGGCGTCCAGCAGATGGTCCCGCAGCGCCCGCGGGATCGATGTTCCCGGAGACCGGTCGCGGACCGCCGCGACCAGGGCGGCCTCCTGGTCCGCGTCCAGGTCGAAGACCAGCGCCTCCTTGCTGGGGAAGTGCTTGAAGAGGGTCGTGGTGGAGACGTCCGCGGCCTCGGCGACATCCCGGATGCTCACCTGGTCGTAGCCGTGCGCCAGGAAGAGCTCCAGCGCCGCGTCGGCCAGGGCCTGCCGGGTGGCGGCCTTCTTGCGTTCGCGGCGGCCGATGATCGGCGTATCGGTCATGCCTCGCAGCATAACTCTCGGTTGGCTTGCTTAAAAAGTTGACCCGTTGTATTTACTTACCGAGCCTGTTTACCGAGTCTCTCCTGGGCTCGTTTGTCGAGCGCGCTTTTCCTTCTCGACGGTGCCGCGAAAGGAGCATTCCTTTGCCCCATCCACTCCTGTCCGTCGACGAGATCCCCGCGACCGAGCCGTACCTCCGCACCGTGGGCGAGATCTTCCGCAGCTTCGGCGACCAGGACTCCGGATGCGTCGGCTACGCGGTCCAACTCCCGGACGGCGAACGCTGGTTCGTGAAGGCGGCGACAACACCCGCCGCCCAGGCCTCACTTGACCGCGCCTGGGCCTTCCACCGCGCGGTACGCCACCCGGCGATCGTCCCCCAGCTGCACCGCGTCACCGTGACGGACAGCGGCCGTACGGCGGCCGTCATGCCGTGGCGTCCCGGCGAGTCCCTCTACGGCCCGGCCCGCGCCCGCTTCCGCGCCCTGCCCCTCGCCTCCGTCCACCGCGCGATCGACCGCGTCCTGGACGCCCATCTCGCGGTGGAGACGGCGGGCATGGTGGCGGTCGACCTCTACGACGGCGCGTTCCTCTACGACTTCTACGGCGACGCGCTCCACCTCGTCGACCTCGACGAGTACCGCCCCGGCCCCTTCGTCCTCCAGGGCGACCGCCTCCCGGGCTCGGCCCGCTTCATGGCCCCCGAGGAGTGGCACCACGGCGCCCGCATCGACATCCGCACGACGGTCTACGCCCTCGCCCGCACCGCCCGCCTCCTCCTCGACGCGGGTGAGGGCGAACGGGCCTGGCGGGGTACGGCGGCTCAACTCGCCGTGCTGGAAAGGGCCACCCGCGCCGATCCCGCCGAACGGTTCGCGGGCGTACGGGAGTTCACGGACGCGTGGCGCGCCGCCACCTGACCTCGCCGTCCTGCCACTCCTGGGTCGGCGCCAGCCCGGCGGCCGTAGCGACCGCCGCGGACGCCCGATGGTCCGGGTGGATGTGCGCCACGACCGTACGGACGGCGGGCCGCGCGGCGAGCCACGACACCAGCCCCCGCGCCGCCTCCGAGGCGATGCCCCGTCCTTGCCAGGGCGCCCCGACCACCCAGGCGATCTCCGCGACCGACCCCGCCTCGGTGATCGTGGCCTGGACCGTGCCGACCAGGCAGTCCTCCGCCCGCAGGCGCAGTACCCAGTTGCACCAGACGGCGGCCGGGTCGGGGGAGCCCGCGGCGAGGCGCTCGTAGCGGGTCCGCAGGGCGTCCGGAGTCAGCGGTTCGCCACCGGTGAAGGTGTGCAGGGCGGGGGAGGACAGGACCGTGGCCATTTCCTCCGCGTGCGCCGGGCTCAGGGGCACGAGATCCAGCCGGGCGGTACTGATGAGTTCGGGTGCGAAGTCCACTGCGGTCGGGTCCCCGTTTCCGGAAAACGAATCAGCCGGTGACTTCGTTTCCGAAGTCACCGGCTGATTACTCAGGGTGAGTGACGGGACTTGAACCCAATCCTTTAGGAAGGCTTGACCTGGGGTTATCTGCAAAAGCGGACATCCGGGTTGCAGTGGACGTCCCGTCGATTGCGTTCGATGCCGTCTGTGTGGCCACGCGTGTGGCCGCGTCCACACGCTCATGGGGTGATCACTCTGTACGTTCAACTCCTGTAGTACAGGCCACCGTTGGTCCGGTGACGGTACCTGTCCAGGTGCGGGGACGCGAAGAGGCCCCGACCGTCCCCAGACAGTCGAGGCCTCTCTCCTCACGGGTAGGGGGGAGCCATCTGGATCAGGTGGCCTCTACCTCGCGAGGGTCTCTGGGGGAGTGGGTCACCAACCCTGCTCCTGCTTCCGCTTGAGGCGTTCCTCGCGGGAGGGGACGACCTTCAGCTTCTCGTCACTGGCCGCCGTCCAGGTGGCCGCCCACATGTAGACGGGGCCGATGACGTACGTCCCGCCCTGTATGTCGGTGACGATGCCCTCCCTGCCCGCGTCGTCGTCCCACACCTGATCACCGATCCCCACCCGGGGCCCCTCCTCGGTCATGCGGCCGGCTCGCGGTGCAACTCGGCCCAGACCTGCTTGCCCCATCGGTGCATGTCCGTTCCCCAGCGCTCGGCCAGGGCGTCGATCAGGACGAATCCCCGGCCGCTGGCGAGCAGGTCGTCGTCACCGGACTTGACCATCTCCGGTATCACGCGGGCCTTGTCGACGACACCGATCCGGACGAAGCGCTCGCTCGGTCTGGAGATCACGACCCGGATGCTCCGGGTGTTCGTGTGCTTGACCGCGTTGGCCACCAGCTCGGTGACGATGAGGACCCCGGAGTCCTCAAGATCGTCCAGGTGCCACGTGGCCAGCGCGATCCTGACGAGCTTGCGGGCTGCCTCGGCGCTCTCCTCCACGGCAGGGAACGTCTCGGAGTACCCAGGGTGCCCCGTAGGGCGTACGACGCTGCTCACAGGCATCAGGACCTCGGTCGGTGTAGGTCGAGCTGGGCGTCACCTCCGCGCTGTCGCTGTCGCTGTAGTGCTCGTGCGCCAACGCCTGGCGATGCCTGTTGACCGTAGGGAGGCGCCAGTGAACCGCTCAACGAGCTTGCGCAGACTTGCACGGATTCACCCGAGCGCGTTGATGGCAGCGGTGATGAGGGATCTCGCGGGGGCGCCGTACACCGCGATTGCGGCCAGTTCGGTGAAGGCCCGTGCGTACTCCTCGATCTCCCGTGGCTGCGTCACGGTCAGATGAGCCGACACAAGCTCCACATTCACCTGTGCTTCGTCGTACATGGTGAAGGACTCGACAGGCCACCCGACGCCGCGAGGCAGACCCAGCGGGATGATCCCCAGACTTACCGACGGCAGTGAGGCGACGGCAATGAGGTGCCCCAGTTGCCCAGCCGTGGTCTCCGCGTCTCCGATGACCGTACGGAGTACCCACTCCTCGATCAGCATGGCGAAGCGGTGGTTGCCTGAATGAAGGATCCGCTGACGGTCCATCCGCACTGCCACGGCCTCGTCGATGTCATCCGGCACGTCCCGGAGTTCGCTGACTGTGCTGAGCACCGCACGTGTGTAGGCGCTTGTTTGGAGCAGGCCGGGAATCACCCACGACTGGTACGTACGGAAGCGGCGCGTGCGATCGAACAGGGGACGCACCGACTCCTGCGCGCGCTTGAGCCCGGCCTGTTCCATGCGGCGCCATTCGACGTACTGCCCGTCGATGCCCCGCGCGGTGGCGATGAGGTCCGGCGCCCGATCGGTCGCCCCGCAGATCAGCGTCCACGCGCGGATGTCCCCATCGGAGGGAGGCGTTCTGCCGTGCTCCAGGCGCGAGGTCTTCGACTCGTGCCAGCCGGCGCGCTTGGCCAGCTCTCTGCCGGTGAGCCCCGAGTCCTTCCGGATCTCACGGAGACGCTGGCCAAGCGCACGACGTGCTTCCTGGATGCTGGAGGACGGGGACGCCACTGTCCTTGTGCTCGCCCTCAGGCGACCTTGTAATCGCCGTGGGCGACTGCGCGCGCCCACACAGCGGCGAACGCTTCTGCACACAGCTTCACGGCCGCGCCGTCCGTACGTACTTCCTCGTCGTCGGGGGCCAGCTCTCCGTCCCCGTCGAAGTGGTGGAAGACGGCAACTTCGTCGTCGAAGAGCCAGAAGTCGTTCCCCGGCAACGCCAGATCCGATGCCCTCCGCCGGGGCAGCCAGCGGACCTCCTCGCCCGCAGCGATGTTGGCACCGGTCAGGTGGTGCTCGAACCTGACGTAGTCGCTAACGGGCTCGGACACGATGCGTGCCCGGCGTACGAGTACGCCTCGCGAGGTGACGTCCGAGATCAGCGTCAGCCACGGACCGGCCACGGCCAAGCCGTCCCGGACTCCGTCCTGCCAGGCCACGAAGCGGGGATCGGATCGCATGTACCCGTCCCGCATCTCCAGGTGCACAGCGGTGCGGGTGCAGGCGCGGAGACGATCCTCAAGAGTCGGTGCCGGTGCCGCCACTGCCGTTGACCTCCGGGAAGAACTGCATCATGCGCTTCGGGAATTCGATCACGGTCTCATGCTCGGGGATGTCCATCTGTCCGAGGCGGTCGTCGTCCAACACCTTCCATCCCTGCAACAGGTAGTTGTCCGTCGCGTCGTCGTAATAGACGGTGGGGGACTTGCCCTCCGGGCTGTCCGGGTCCTTGCCCAGCTTGTGCAGCGTCATGATCCCCTCCACGTAGTTCGTGTGCGAACTGTCTCTACGAGCTTGCTCCAAGTCACCCGTCCATCACACTGACTTGCACGAATTTGCACGGGATGAGGACCTCCGGCGAGCCCGGAGATTGAACGCACGAAAGCGCCCCCGATCTCCACGAGGGAGATCGGGGGCGTTGACGTTCCTACGCAGTTCGTCGATGCGGTGTCTGGTGGCCCTCGTCTTCCAAGGCGGTCCGGGCCGCCTTGGCGAACGCGTCAAGCGGGCGTTCTAGTCTGTGCTTCTGATTGAAGGGGTGACCAGTAATCCCACCGTGTGCCAGTTCGTTCCTGAACACCCTGACCTCGTCAGCGAACACGCCCGCAGCCGCAACTACGGCGTCTGGTCCTGCGATGGCGACGTTCGATCGGCGCTTGCGGACGTTTGCCTGAAGGGCTTCGAACTGGAGGAGGAAATCTTGCGGCTGCCGCCCGTAGAGCGAGTCGATCAGCTCCTGTCCAGCGGCGATGAAGTCTGCGTATGCCGCTGAGCGGGGGCCACGCCTCTCCTGGAGGCTCTCAAAGCGCCGTTGACGAGCGGCCTCAGACTCCGAGAACTTGACCTGAAGATGAGTCGTCCGGAGCCCGAACCAGCTCGTACCAACCGCCGTCAGGCCTGCGAGACCACCACCGATGGCCGCACCCACGACGGCCGCAACTCCTGCATCCACAGGGGGATTCTCACCGGTCAGGCCGATCATCGCAGGGAAACGAGGAGAGCGCCCCTCGTCTCCCGAAGGAGGCGAGGGGCCATGGTCACTGTCCCTTGATTCTCGGGTGTGGTCGCTGGAGCATGGCTGCGCGACAGCATGCGGTGGTCACGCAGCACGGTGGGGGTGCCTTGTGATGAGACACAGAAGAGTTGGGACGCGGCCGGAACAGATCGCGGCAGAGAGGGCTCGACCGGCTGAGCGGGTCTGGACACCCTCCGTAGAGCCTGAGCGCCCTAGGAAGGAGCGCCCGCAGGTTCCACCACCACAGGAGTCCGACGCGCGGGACGTGGCTGAGGAAGACGACGGCTGGACTTCAGAGCCCGCCGATCCGACGCGGTGGACCGGCCCCAGCCGTAGTGTCAGGGACATACCTTCTGGACTGCCGGGTCTCGGCAAACGGCAATAGGGACTCTGGCGTCAGCCCTTCGGGGCACGGAGCGCGTCCCAGCTCTTCTTGCCCGGAGGCCAGGTGGCCGCCGTGCCGGTGTACTTCAGCTTCCGCTGCCATGCCTCGTACGAGGCGACGTCGCCGGAGCCCATGGTGTTCTTGTTCGCGCTGCTCTGGTACTTCCCGCAGCCCTCCGCCACGAGGCGGTCGTGCATGCGGTCCACGATCGGGCTCGTACGGCCGATGGAGAACCAAGAGGCCCCCGGGAAGGGCTCATACGTCTTCGTCCCGGAGGTACCCGTGGAGGGCTTCGTGGAGACCGGGAAGGCGAACCAACTCCCGGGGTCCGTGTGGTCGTTCTCCGGGACGCCCTTGTGCGGGTACCAGCCTGCCTTGGTCTCCCAGATCTGCTCGTTGCGGGTGCAGCTCTCGGGCCGTCCGTTGGGCCAGACGTCCGGGACGCCCCAGCTCTTCACCCAGGCGTGCAGCTCGTCCCACCCCTTGCCCGGGGTGTCGTCGAGCGACTCGTAGACCTTGCCGCCGACCCTGCACCAAGGGAAGAAGAGCGCCTCGATCTGGAGCACCACGGCGCCGGCCCTGTTGGTCCGCGTGCCGCCGGAGAGGTCCTTCAGCGACAGGGAGCGGGAGTTGGCAGGGAAGAACTGGACGGTCTTCCCGGTGAACGGGTCCCAGAGGATGTGGGGCGCCACGGCTCGTCCGGCCGCGTTCGAGCCGAAGTACTTCCGGAGGTTGGCGTACGGGACGAGGTCCAGGGGCTTGGCCTTGGTCGCGTTCTCGTCCCAGGTGATATGACCGATCGCCTTGGCCGGACCGCCGTCGGTGGGCGCGGTGTTGCCGATCGGGAGTCTCTCGGCGCCGGGGAGCCAGAGGTCGGACATGGTGCCTCCAAGAGGGGCTGGCGGGCATGAAGAAGCCCCTCCGGTGCCGTTACGCGTTACCCGGAGGGGTCGGAGAAGGGGGCTCAGGAGGCCGCGGTGGACCTATGGCGGAGGACGAGGCCATCGACGAAGCCCTCGTACGTCGCTCGGTTGTGGGCCTGGAGTTGTTCCGTCACCCGGCGGCTCTCGGTCAGTCGGGCCTGTGCCTCGGGCATCCGGGCCTGGGCCTGCTGGAGGGACTTCTCGGCGGCCCTCTTCGCGGTCTCCGCCTCAGGAGACACCTGCGGCTGGCGGGTGAAGGGCCACATCTCAGGCGCTCCTGGGGAGTTCGGGGTCGTGTCCGAGCGTTTGGAGCAGCGCGGTGAGTGTCCTGCCCTGCTCGATGGCGACGTCCCCGCGCTCCTCGGCCTTGGCGAGCTGTAGCCGGGACAGCTCATGAGCCGCGCGTTCCTTCTCGAACGCCTCGCGCCAACTGTCCTTCTCCGCCAAGAGGTTGTTCATGACGTACCTCGGGACGATGACGCCGACGATCAGCAGGACGACGACCAGGCCGACGATGCCGTACTGGCCGAACTGGTTGAGGATCTTGCCGATGTCGGGACTTCCGCCCGTGTCCTCGGCTGCGGCCATAACCCAGACCAGGTCAGGGATCAACAAGGGGACCTCCCTGCGGGGTGTGCGCAGGAAGGTCCAGCGCTGTGGGGACATGCAGAAGCCCCGGCGAGATGCCGGGGCTCTGCGGTGGGGCTGGAATCAGTCCTCGTTTGGGGCGTCTGGGAAGAAAGTGAAATCCCAGAACATCTCATCAAATTCATCCATCAACCGCTCGCCGTACTGATCCACCAGCGAGATATGGCCCGGTATCTGTACTGCTTGCATCTCGTGGGCCTTCAACGTGAACTGGCACACGAAGCAGAGGAAGCTCTCGGGGACGGACTTTCCAGGCTCCCCTTCCATGAAGAGAGCCGGAGGGCCAGTTGTGATGAGGGCCCAGTTTCCACAGGCGGGACATGTCCAAGGTACGAAGACCTTGCTGGAGGATGCTTGAAACCCAAAATGCAACTTGGGTCGCGTCGCGACGTAGCTGTCCAGGGCTTCCTTCGGGAGGTCCTTGAACCGGTTGTTGAGCCGCCGACGGGCCTGTTCCATCCGCCGCGCAACGTCCCGTTCTACCTTCTCTTGCAGCTCATTGAGCGTGATGTCGACGAGGGTGGACCAAGATCGCCAGTAATTCCGTCGCTCCACACCCAGGTGATCCAGTAGCTGGTTGGTCACCCGGCAGAAGACGGCGAGTCCGTCGAACTCGTCATTGACCGAAGCCATCAGGTGCGCAACGCCGTTCCGCAGCTCGATTAGCTCATCCAGATCAGGGTCACGCTGCGGCAGGACGGTCATGTCCCTGAGACGACTGATGGCCTGTCCTGCCCCGATTGTTCTGAGCTTGCCCGTCTGCCGAACACCGGTCAGGTGAAGGAGAGTGTCGTCCTTGCCCTTCATCTCCATCAGGAGGAACGGGCTTTTCTGTACAAGTGCGGCTTTGGCCAGTCGCTCGATGCTCACCCCTGCGTGGAGGAGGAAGACTTCCTCGTCCTCCGCGCCGTGCGCCTCCAGCGCCGACAACGCGAACTTGCCAGCGCCGCGAAGCAGACTCTCGTAGGAGAGCGAATCATCCATGGATGGACGGTAACCGGCCCTGTAGTACAGGGCGATGGAATTTAGAAGTCCCGGCTCTAGGAGCCGGGACTTCTGCGGGTGGATCAGGCTTACATGGCCGCGAGCTTCGCGAGGACTTGGTCCGGGGTGAGCGCGGGATCGTGATCGACGGATATTTCTTTCACTCCGGTTACGTCCAGCGGGGTGTCGGTCTTGTGCAAGGCGGCCATCTCTTCGCGGCCAGAGACCTCGAAACTGCACACGTAGCAGCCGAAGCCGCTCGCGCTCCACTGGTTACCGTTCGCCGTCCGGCCGTCAGGAGTGAAGGTGACGAGGCCCTTCCCGCCGCAAGCCGGACACTTGCCGCCGAGAGCCCTCAGCACGATCTCCCCGTTCAGGAGAACAGTCATCGGCTTGGCGTATGGCTCCTCCTCGCGGGGCTGGGGCGCATTGAGGGCACCTTCCTTAGCCTGTGCCGGAAGGCCTACGAACCGGTCCTCGAATGCGTGCCGCGCCTGTGTGATCCGGAGCTGGACGTCGCGGAAGACCTGGTCCTCCTGCTCGTTCACTGCGTTCTTGAGCGGGTCCGTCCACCGCTCCCAGAACTCGTCCAGCGGCTTGCCGAGATCGTTGAGGAGAGTCTCGATCGTCGCGGCGAGAGGAGAAATCATCCCCTTGGCCAGGGCGCTGTCCGGGGCGGCGTGGGCGGCGCCGTTGCGCATGTCGATCAGCGTGTCGAGGTCGGGATCGGCCTTGAGAACACCGATCTTCCGGAGCCGCTTGATGGCTTCCATGGCACCGACGGTACGGACCTTCTCCTCGTCCAGCGGGAGGTGTCCGCCGAGGAACATCACCATGTCCGCACTGTTGTTGCGGATCTCGGCGACGTAGGTAGGGTTCTTCGCGGCGAGGGCTGCCTTGGCGAGCTTCTCGATCGCGACACCGGCGTGGAGCGCGAACTCGTCGTACTCCGGGCGACCATGGTCATCCATGGCCTTGTGGGCTGCCTTCTTGGCGCCCTGGTAGAAGCTCTCGGCGGAGAGCGAATCGTTCATGAATAGGACGATAGTCGGCCCTGTACTACAGGGCGCTGGGATTAAAAGGGCCCGCTCGTTCCACTGGCGCTTCAGTAGGACTCACAGTCGTGGGAACGGCCGCTTCACCTCGCTGAGGGGGTCGGCGAAGGCGTCGAACTCCGTGGTCCTCTTCATCGCGAGCGGAGGCCAGGAGAACATCTCCCGTACGGGCCAAAGCGTCTGCACGTAGGGGGTGAAGTCCCCGTGCCCGATTTCGTACCGTAGTCCCTTGGGACCAGCGGCCATGAGCTGAAGCACCGCGAAGCCGATCCGCATGGTCACCACAGTGACCCATCGTTCGAACTCCTGCCCGTCGTCTGTGCGGTCTCGGTTCCTGCTCGGCATGGAGCGGTGCTCGATGGGGCTCGGGCCGTTGAGGTACTGGGGCTGCATCATGTAGGCGCAGAACACCTTCATCTCGTCGGCAGGCACCCGATCCCGGTACAGGTCCGTGAAGAGTTCGGCGGGTACAAGGGGTGGTTTCTGAGCATGCAAGACCTGGCACATCAGGGCGGTCTTGACAGTCCAGGTCGCCAGTACCTCTTGAGCCTCGGGTGGTAGCTCTGTGATCTCTCCCTTGACCATGGGGAGCAGGTAAGGCTGCACGCGCCCTTCGAGTGCGCTCATCCAGCCGCTGTTGCATGGCTCACACACGGCCTTGACCTGTGTTGTGAGTAGGCGGCCGGAGTGGCGTCGCAGACCGCCGTGATCCGAGTGGGCGACCATGATCGCGCGCTCGGTGGGCGGGACCTCGGGGAACCCTTGTGCCACCCATCGAGGATAGACATGTTCATTAGTAACGGGCATACCGCCGCAGAACACGCAGGAACGGGCCATGCGGTGACGATAACCTTACCCGGGTGATCGCAGTTCAGAATTGTTGGAGCGGGCCTTGGGGGCGAACCACACCCAGGAACTCCCCGAGGTCGGGGGCCCGTTGCTAGCTGATCCCGGCCCACAAGGCAGCGGAGCCCGTGGTGGAGTTGCTGGCCGGGGTGATCGTGGAGGGCAGGGTGGTACCAGTGCCGTTGGTGGCGAACCTGTATGTGGCGGCGCTCTGGTTCAGTGTGAGCGTCGACAGGATCGCCGCGTTGGAGCGGCCGATGCCCGGCTGAGTGGCCGCCTGGAACTGCATGGCCACCCAGTACAGGCCCGGGGTGATTGAGACCGGCGTGCCCAGCGTCGCCGACTTCGGACCCGTCGTGGTGACGAGCGAATCGACGTTGACCGAACTCAGCAGCGTTCCCGCCGAGTTGTAGAGACCCACGTTGTTCGCGCCGGCCGTGGCAGTGGCTCCGAGCACGTTGACGATGAACCAGAGCTTGGAGACGGTCACCGACCGCCGTACGTACAGCGCGCTCAAGTAGTTAGTGTTGGCCACGGTCGTGGTCGTGGAGGTCGTGCTCGTGGGGTCGTACGACCAGCAGAGAAGGCCGTAGTCACCGGCCTGGACCGAGCTGATGTCGATGCCGTTGGCCGCCACGCCCGCTTGGCCGTTGACGTTGCCGCTCACGGTCAGCGTGCCGGGGATCGTCTGGTTCAGCGAGGTGTCGGAGAGGACCATCGTGGTCCCCGCAGCGAAGCTGTTCGAGCGGGTGTCGCTCTTGCAGTTCTCCACGGTGACCGTGGACCCGGAGTCGACCTTGATGAAGGTCGGGGTGCTGGCGGAGCTGAACTCCTTGATCCCCTTCAACGTCACCACGTGGGCCGAGCCCGTGACGTGCACGCCGTTGGTACCCGACTCCGAGAGCCAGGCCCCGAAGACCGAGATGCAGTTGCCGCCGGAGATCTGGATCGAGTCGCCGGAGTTCTGCTCGGCTCCGCACCCGGTGAGGGTGACGGACTCGCAGGCCTCGATCTTGTACCCGTTGACGTTGTTGTCGGACGCGCAGCCGGTGAACGTCGAGTAGGCCATGTTGTACAGCCGGAAGCCGTTGCCCGCGTTGTTGTGGGCGTAGCAGGAGATCAGGGAGGTGGAGGTTCCCACGGCGCCCGTGTCCGAGCAGGTTATGTAGAACCCCTCGGCGCCGTTCTCCTTGGACGTCACGTTGTACAGGTCCGTGGTCACCGGGTCGTCGATGAGGACACCGGTGTCGCCGAACTGGCGCACCATGACGTTCCGCATCGTCACGTAGAACGAGTAGATGATCGCGGTGCCGTCGAGGTGGATCCCCGTGCCCGTACCTGAGCCCGGCCCGTCCACCATCAGGCCCTCGAAGCCGACGAGTTCGAGGTTCGAGCCCTGGATGCCGTGCTTGTTCGTGGCGGTCTGGGTGAGCACGGTGGCCGCGATGCCGTCGCCCTTCAGCCAGACGTTGTCCTTGGTGGTCAGCGCGTCCGTGAGCTTGTACGTGCCGCGCGGGATGTAGACGGTGCCACCGCCCGCCGCGTTCACCGTGTCGATCGCGGACTGGATCACGGTGGTGTCGTCCGTACTTCCGTCGCCCACGGCGCCCAGTTCGCGGACGTTGATCCAGGCGAGCGGAGTGACCTTGCCGCCCTTGATGTCGAGGCCCTTGGTGGAGCTGAGCCGGCCGCCCTGGTACTTGAGGTCGATGTCCTGGAGCACGGAGCCTCCTAGCTGTAGTAGCGCAGGACGTCGCCCACCGGCAGTACGGGAATGCCCCGAGCTGCGATGCCGTCCATGAGCGTGTTGAAGCCCGCCTGGCTGATGTGGGTTGCGTCAGTCACCGCGCCGACCGAGGACTTGATCTCGTGCATGGCGAGGATCAGCCAGTCGCCGCTGTTCGCGCACCGGTCGAGCTTTCCTCCGGTGCTGGTCATGCTCGTCAGCGGAATGCCACCCAGACCGGTGCCGTCGTTGATGCCCGTGGGCGACTTGAGCCGGTGAGGAATGGCCGGAGCGAAGGTCTCGATTGTCTCGGAGATGATCGACCGGGCTGACGTGAAGTACTGGGCCGCGAGCTGGTCCACCGGGACACCGTCCGACGTGAGGCCGAACGCGCCGTGTGGGTACGCGAAGTGCTCACTCGTGAAGCCCTTGTCCACCAGCCAGGCCCGCATGAGCTGGAAGTCCTTGGCCACCACGTCGGCCGTCAGTGCCTGGAAGCCCACGCCGTGGTTGGCCGCCGAGAAGCTGTGGCCGCCCATCTCCCAGCCCGAGACGTTCTGGAGGCTCCGCATCTCCGACAGGGAGAGCCGAGTCGAGCCGGAGTCGATGTACTCGACGATGTTGTAGATCGTCCCGGCGAAGCCCAGGGCGTCCATCTTCGGGCGGGCCAGGTCGTACACCGACTGCCAGGAGTCGTCGAACGTGATGCTCACGACTCCGTTGGGGAAGGTCGTGGCGGTGTCCGGGACCAGCTCGATGGACTGGAGGTGGAAGGTCAGACCGGCCGTGGGCGCCTTGTCGTACAAGGCGAAGGACATGTCCGTGAACCCCGTGGTGGTGCTGGGCGTGCCGTTCGCGTTGACCGAGTACGACCCTGACGCACCGCCGAGGTCAGCCCACGAGACGTGGACCGTGACCCACTCGCCGCTCTGCACGTAGTTCGAGGAGGCCGTGGTGCTGTGGGTGTGGAAGTTGAACTGGAAGTAGTTCACCAGGTTCGACGTGCCGACGTAGAAGACGATCCGGTCCAGGTTGGTTACGTCGTCGACCTTGAAGGTCAGCCGCATCATCTTGCCGGTGAGGTCCATGGCCGTCATCCCGGTCTTGCGGATGTTGGACTGAAGTCCGGTGCCGTTCGTAGTGACCCGGACGGCCTGGGTGCCCTTGGCGAAGTCCGAGGTGTCGTTGGCGTTGGACGAGGACACTCCGGACCCGCCCGGTGCCCAGCCGTGGCCCGTCTGGAAGAGCTGGGACCAGGTGGCCTTCCGGCGAACCGGGAGGCGCCCCTGCCGGGGCAGCATGGGCATCGTGAAGCCCCGAGCCGTGAGCCGGCCGGTGACGTCCAAGTCGGTCGCGGTGGCTCCGCCGTCCAGCTCCAGGAGACCCGTGACGGTGTCGCCCGAGGCGTCGAGCTTGTTGGCCTGGAGGCTGTCCACCTGGGCGCCCAGGTCGCTCGCCTGCATCAGGACCCGGCCACCGGTGAAGCCGAAGTCCAGGTACAGCGTGGAGATACCGTCCGGCCCGTAGAACCCGATGATCGAGTAGGTGTCCGAGGTGACCGAAGCGATCGGCGTACCGGCCAGGTCGGTCAGATCGGTGATCTGGGTACCGCCGGTGAGCGAGTCCCAGGCGGTACCGGTCGAACCGGGCTCCAGGACCAGAGAGGTGCCCGACTGCGACACGGTGACATCGGCCGGGGAGAGACCGAAGAGATGACGGGCCATGGCCCCTCCTTTGGATCAGTGGGGTCAGGCGATCTCGTACCAGCCGGTGATCGTGATGATGTCTCCGGTCCGGATGTTGAACGGCCGGTTGGTCAGCATGTTTGCCGAGTTCACGTCGCCCACGTCAGGGGTACCGCTGGCGGTGTCACTGACCGGGAAGCGAATGCGGGAGATGCGGTTGGTGCCCTCGGTGGGGAAGACCATGGCGAGGCCCACACCCGACCCCTCGCTGTTGGCCGAGGTGAAGTTGACGAGGAAGTTCTCGCGGGTCGACCCCTGCACGGCGAACGGCAGCGTCACGCCGATCGGCAGGTCGTCATATGCGGAGGCGTTGCCGCCCACCTGGAGCTGGATCTTGATCCAGCAGAGGTTGCCAAAGGCCAGCTTGTACCGGCCGATGTTGGTCGTGCCGGTGCCCCAGTTGATCGCGGTCCCGCTCTGGTTGCTCCAGACCGGGACGTAGGTCTTGGCCGCCGGGGGCTCGGCCCGGCCGAGGAGGTTCCAGGTCGTACCGTCGCCGACGTAGATGTCCGTGCCGTTGTCGATGTGGAGCTGACCCCGCACCGGGGGACGGCGGTACGCGGTGCTGCCGAAGACCGCAGGGCGGCCTACGAACCATCGGACGTCCGCGACTCCCGCCGGGGCCACGACAGAGGCTCCAGCGGCCACGGTGACCCGCGCGAGGGGGATCTCCCAGGTGCCGTT
Organism: Streptomyces sp. MBT65; assembly: GCF_016612545.1. Lineage (GTDB taxonomy): Bacteria > Actinomycetota > Actinomycetes > Streptomycetales > Streptomycetaceae > Streptomyces. The sequence goes on from NZ_JAENRY010000012.1 coordinate 24,683, forward strand.
GAGCGTCTGCGTCAGCGTCGGGAAACTCGTGCCGCCCGTCCGGTACTGCACGGTGGTCGCGTCCGCCGATGGGTCCCGCCGCAGGACGATCAGGTCGTTGCGGGCCGACCCGCCACCGGAGTTGGTGGGGACGCTGACGTTCAGGGCCGCGCTGTTCGCGTAGTACGTCCCCTGCACCCACGCCTCTCCGGCCGCGACCGAGACGGTGGATGCGTTCGAGGCGGTGACCTTCAGGTCCGTGCCGGTCTCGCTGGTCGCGAAGACGCCGTCCACCTGGGCCATCCGCATATAGCTGGACGACTGGTCCTCGGTGCTGATCGACGAGGAGCCGAAGGGGAAGCTGCTCTGGGTCATGGATGTCTCCTGGAGGTCACGAAGGCTTCCGCGTCTCCAGTCGCCTCAGCCGGGTGAAGATGCGGGCGATGTACGCGAACTGACGGGCCAGGACGTCCTGGTTGTTCGTGGAGTCCGAGGAGCCGATGACGGCCTTGGCGGTGTATCCGCCCTGCGCGTCGAAGGTGATGCCGACCTCGCGGACCACGTCGGTGATGAAGTCGTCCCGGACCTGGCACGCGACCTGATCGCCCACCGTGTAGTCGATCCCGAACTGGAGGCGCGGTGTGTCGATGGGCGTCATGGTCAGGTTGCCCTGGGCCGCTCCGGCGGTGAGCGCTTCTTCGGCGGCCTGCGACACCTGGGCAATCAGGTCGATGGCCGTGGTGTCGACGTCGGTCTTGTCCACGAACTGCTCGATCCACGGACCGGGGAAGGCGGGGTCCGCCCGGGTCGAAATGGTGATCACGCGGGGGCTGGTGTTCCCTCCGGCCACGACGATGGCCTTGGTGCAGGTCGGGGCGGTCACGGAGTACGAGGCGTCCGTGAGGTTCCTGAAGCCGAAGGAGAACTTCGCCGAGGCCGAGCGGTCGGCCGGCTCGTAGACCTGGAACTGGAGGTTGCCGCCGACCTGGACGATCCGGAAGCCGAGGCCCGCCGTCTTGGCGATGTCCTGGAGGACCGTCAGGAGGGTGTCGAACTGGGTGAGCTGCTTGGTGATGCTCGGCCCGTGGAGGCCGTTGGCGGCCAGCGTCAGGTTGGAGACCTTGCGGCTCGCCTGGGCGCCGGGGCCGATGTTGCGGTTGACCAGGGACCGCATGGCCGTCTCGGCCACAACCCCGGAGATCTTGTACACCGGGTCCGTCTGGGAGCCCGGCGCGGAGGCGGGGTTGGGCCAGCAGGTCGTACCGGCCAGGAGGGTCATGTCGTCGACCCCGTTGACCGTGAGCGTGCCCTTGCCGCCGTCCCCCGACTGCCAGTTGGGCTCCCGGATCGGACCGGACATGAGCACGGTGGAGCCCTTGCGGATCACCAGGCCGTTGCCCGGGATGAGCAGATCGGCCTTGGGGGAATCCGCAGCGATGTTCAGGACGAACGCCCCGACCGCGTTGAAGCGCGGCGTGATGGTCAGCGAGGTGTAGTCGCTGACGACTTCCAGGACATCCAGGGTGCTGTTGTCCCGGACCTGGACCGTGACCCGTGGCTGGTCGAAGGCCATGCCCACCCCCTACGCGGTCAGGAAGCGGGGCTGGTAGTCGAGTTGGACCACGGTGTCGCTGTCCGTGCCGACGAGGGCCATGGAGACGTCGTTCTCGCCGGGCTCCAGACCCCACAGGTCCGAGTCCGTGGCGAGGTTGGGCCACCAGTTGTCCGTGCCGTTCAGGACGGCCGTCTGGACGCGTTCGCGGGTGTCGACGACCAGGACGTCCGAGGAGCCGAGAGAGGCCGTCACGGAGAAGCTCAGCCCCGTCGTGCTGTTCGTGAAGACCGCCGAGGTGGTCGGGCCGTGGATCGTCCACACCGGGTAACTCGTGGCGTCCCCGGGGTTGTCGATCGTGGCGTCTCCCAGGACCTGGGAGTCCCTGACCGTCAGAGGCAGTACCGGGAAGAAGCTCCCGGTCGCCGCCGAGCCGTACTCCTGGTGGATCGACGCCCCGAGCCAGTACGGGCTGGGGCACGAGAACGTCAGGCCGATCACCTGCCAGTGCAGGCCGGAGACGGTGTCGCCGAAGTCGCCCTCGGCGCCGGAGCCGTAGTACGCCTCGATCGTGCGGAACGAGCCGTCCGCCTCGGTGAGCGTCAGGGTGCCCAGCCCCAGGGCGGGGTTGAGCGTGCGCAGGAACGACCGCTTGCGGGCCATGAAGGCCGCCCGGTCGGTGTCGAAGAAGGCGACCGGGAGGAAGACCTCCCGGGCCTGTACCCGAAGCCCCCGCAGAGCTGTGCCGTCGATCTGCGGTGAGCTGTCGGTGTAGAAGTCGTACCCGGGCATGTCCAGGCCCCGGATCCCGGGCTGGAGGAGCCAGCCGTTCTCCCAGTCGGATAGGAGCGTCGTGCGCCCCCGTGCGTCCGTCCAGGAGAGGCTGGGCACCTCCAGCGGGCCGATCGGTGGCGGGTTGATGCCGCCCGGGAGAGTCCCGGAGGGATGTACAAAGATCGGCACTGCCGCACCTCCCGTCCCGGATCAGGCGATGACGAGCGGACTGTGCAGTGCTGTGAAGTCGCGCATGGCGTCCATCACCGTCTGCCTGGTCGGCTTGTCCGTGACGTTGGCGAGGAAGGTCACCTGAGGCTGGCCGCGTTCGTCACGGTCGGCGGGGCTCGGAAGTCCCTGGCCCGTGACGGCCATCTGCTGGGCGATCCGCATGGATTCCTGGTGCGGATAGACCTGAGCCGGCCGTTTGAAGCGGAGCAACTCCGGGCCCTCCTCGCCGACCCAGGCCCACTCGCCCACGCTGGGGGAGCCGCCCTTGGCGTAGCCGCCCGCCCGGTTGTACGCGCGGGACAGCGAGCCGTACGCCCCGAGGGCGTACTCCATCGACGAGTAGACGTTGGCCAGCGGGTCGACCGAGACGCCGTAGGAGAACGGCCCCTTGTTCCGGTACTTGCCCGCGTAGGCCTTGAAGGTCGGGCCGATGACCTGCATCAGGCCGACCGACGGATGCCCCGCGATCCAGTTGCTGTCCCACTTGTTGACGATCGTGGGATTGCCGCCGGACTCCTGCTGCATCCGCCGGAGCGTGTCGTTCTTGAGGGAGGCGGGCTGGCCCACTTCCTTCAGGGCCTGGAGCACGACACCGGCCCACTGGGCCACGCCCGCCGAGGGCTTGTAGCCCTTGATGGACGCCGAACTCCCGGCCCCGCTGTCCTCCTTGCCCCGGATGAGATCCACGATCTTCGCGGCCAGCACCACCGGCACGTTGCCGACGAGCTTGGACCAGATCTGGTTCTTCGTGTCGACCGTCAGGGACGTGACGCCCAGGAGCTTCTTGAGGGTCTTCTCAGCCAGGTCGGCGACGCCGCCCCGTGCCCAGTCGGCCCCCTTCTTGAGGAGGTCGATGCCGTCGCCGACCACGTTCTTCAGCGAGTTCGTCACGGGGTTGTCGGTGAGGTCGTCCCAGATGCCGCCGCCCCAGAAGGCGCGGTGCGGGAGCCCGTTGCCCAGGAGAGCCTGGACCCCGGCCACGCCGCCCGAACGGGCCGCCGCGTTCAGGGCGTTGATGCCGCCCCGTCCCACGGCCCGGGTGACCTCGGGCCGCATGATGCTCTCGCCGCCCGAGAGGTCGAGCCGACCGCCCGTCGGCGAGAAGAAGCGGTGGACGTCCTTGCCCGGCGTGTAGCCCGGCAGGATGCCGCCGCTTGCAAAGCCCTTGGGGACCGCCATCTCGGGGATGGTCTTGATGCCCGGGAGCTTCGCCGCCGTGTTGTTCCAGACCTTGCGCAGACCATCGTTGAAGACGGTCTGGATCAAGAACTTCACCGGGTGCTTGGCGACGTCCTGGAGTTTGCTCCAAGCGGTGTCGATGCCGCTGACGGCCGACTTGAAGAAGCCGACCACACCGTCCTTGAAGCTCTTGGCCCAGCCCGGGATGGTGTCGGTGAAGAAGGTCTTCATCGGCGTGAGCGTGTGGCTCTTGATCGCCGTCCACGCGTCGGAGATCCCGCCCCGGATCTGGTCCCAGTGGCGAACCACGTAGATGGTGGCCGCGCCGATGGGTCCGGTGATGATCGAGAGGATCAGCGGCCAGTGGTCCTTGACCCACTGCACCGTGGACGAGAAGGTCCCGGGGATCGTCTTGGTGAAGAACGGGATGAAGCTGCCCGTGAACCAGTGGACGACCCCGAGGGCCGTGTCCTTGATGGCAGTCCAGGCCCCGTTGACGATCCGCCGGAACGTTTCGCTGTGCTTGTACGCATAGATGATCCCGGCGGCCAGCCCCGCAATGGCGAGGATGACCAGGGCGATCGGGTTCGCGCTCAGGACGGCGTTGAAAGCCGCCTGAACCACCGTCCACGCAGTGGTGGTGATGATGACGAGCTTCTGCCAGAGCTGCCACAGCTTGATCGCCAGGACGATCGCGAGGATCCCCGTGGCAACCGATCCGAAGACCACCTTGTGGCGGTCGAGGAACCCGAGGAAGCCCGTGATCGGTACCAGCGCGGTGCTGATCAGGTCAGCCGCGACCGGAGTTACGGCACTGAACCCGCCGACCAGGTCCTTCAGGACGTACGAGCCGATGTCGAGCAGGAGCGGCGCGAGCGGCTTCAGCGACCGCCAGATCTGGCGTCCCGCATCGGCCAGCGGCGGCAACAGCGGCTGGAGCTTGGTGAGGACCCCGGGTAGGGCCACACCCAGTCCCCGGATCAACTCCTGTACGGGCGGGCCGAGATGGGTGAAGACGATGCCGACGCCCATCAGCGCCTTGCCGAGGAGCGGGGCCGCTGTTGAGGCCAGCGTGCCCATGACGCCGAAGAGCGCCTTCAGGCCGCCCTGTACCTCGGGGCTCGAAGCGATCTTGGCGATTTCCGCCGTGATCGTCTTGAGCATCCCGATGGTGCCGCCACCGGTATCGGCTCCAGCTTCGAAGACCGAACCGAGGGTGGAGAGGACGTTCTTGCCGACGTCTCCCAGGTCGCCGATCAGATCGACGGCCGTGTTGATGGCCTTCTCCAGGCCGCCCGACTTGAAGGCGCCGGAGAGCTTGGCCGCCAGGCGGTCGACGACCCCGCCCGCCGCTGTGGTGACCCGCTGGAAGGCGGGCTGGGCAGCAACGGCGATCTGGCCGAAGCCGGTGACGAGCTGACCCGGGATCCGCGAGAGCGGCCTCAGGGAGGACGTCGCGCCGTCGAAGACCTTCTTGAGCGTCCCCGTCCGGGCGAGGTTGTCCACCGCCGTCAGCGCGTTCTTGCCGACGGTGTTCAGGACACCGGCCGTGCCCTCCAGGCCGCCCCGGACGATCGGGATGACCCGGCGGCCCACGTCCGTGAGCCGGCCGCCTATCCCGGCGAACAGACGGTCCTGGACGCCGAGTTGCATGCCGTCCCACGCGGGCTTCAGACCCTTGACCGCGCTGACGAACCCCTGGGCGTTCGGGCTGAGCTTGGAGAAGTTCTCCGAGAGCTTGGCCGTCTGGGCCGCAGAGGCCGTCTGGGCATCGGCCAGGGACCGGGAGGCGTCGGCCACCGCGCGCTGGGCGTCGGCGACCTGACGGGCCCCGTCGGCCTGTGCCTTGGCCACCGCGGATTCCGCGTCCTTGACGCCCTTGGTCTTGTCGGCGACGTCCTGGTTGGCCTGGGCGAGGCGGTCCTTGGCGGACTTGACCTGCTGCGTGCCGTCGACACCGGCCTTGTTGGCCTTCTTGGTGTCCTCTTCGAGCCGCTGGGTCTCGACCTGCTGTTCCTTGAGGCCCTGCTTCGCCTCGTCGAGACGGAGCTGTGCCTCCTCGCGGTCGAGCTGGCTGGCCTTCGGGTTGGCGAGGGTCTTGTCCAGGTCCTCCTGGGCTTCCTTGACCCGGAGGATCGCCTCCTTCTCGTCGAGCTTGGAGCCCGAGAGCTGGAGCTTCATGTCCTGGAGGGCCCGGCGGCCGTCCTCGTACGCCTGGGTCAGGTCCTGCTGGGCCTGCTTGGCGTCCTTCTGAGCGGAGGTCAGGTCCTTCTGGGCGTTGGCAACGGCCTCCTGGGCCTGGGCCACCTGCTCGGCCGCCTGCCTCTGGGCGTCACCAACAGCCCGCTGTGCGTCTGCCAGTTGCCGCTGGGCCTGCTCGACCTGACGGGTGCCGGAAGCGGCTCCAGAGGCCGCTGAGGCACCTGTGCCGAACGCCTCCTTGAAGGCGTCCCCGAGCCCGCTCGTGCCGAGCTTGAGGGCACCGAAGACCGAGCCGAGGGTGGCGACCGCCGGTACGGCCAGGGCCGCCGCCGGAGCGATGGCCGCGAGCACGTTGACGAGGGATCCGACGACCGGAGCACCGGCGCCGAGGAGCGCGACCTTGGAGGCCACGCCTCCGATCGCCCCACCGGCTGACGAGGCGATGCCCGTGATCCGTGAGATCAGGGACGAAGCCCGCGCCACCTGGGAGCTGTTGATGTTCGCGTTGATCGTCGCCGTGCGGTTGCGGGCGAGCAGCGCGAGCTGAGCCGCTGCCGCCGCCGTGTCCGCGTTGGCGTTGATCGTGACCGTACGGGCGCGCGTCAGGAGCGCCAGGTCGTCGGCTCCCGTACGGGTGTTGACGTCGGTGTGGATGACGACCGTGCGCGTCCTCGTGAGGACGTCCAGGTCGGCCATGACGGCCCGGTAGGCCGAGCGGTCGATGACGGGCCGGATCGTGACGTCCAGCGTCCCGTTGAGCCCACGCAGCTCGGAGTCCAGGCCGGCTCGCATGGCCTGCCCGTAACGCCTGCCGATCTCGCGGCCCTTGGAGACGGCGGACGCCTCGGCCACGTCCAGGGAGCGGCGGAGCGCGCTCTCGATCCCCGAGAAGTCGAACGACCGGGTGATGGACTGGGACAGCGTCTGCCCCAGGCTCCGACCCAGCCGCTCGACCGAGGGGGTCAGCGCCGCGTCCGCCCTGGAGGCGAAGTCCGAGACGTCGGGGACGATGGAGGCAACGACGGAACCGACGTTGGTGGGCATCGCGCCCCCTGTTCAGTTGTGTGTCACACGGCTTGCTGAGCCGCTTTCGCCGCTGCTTCGACGGCCTCGCGCAACCGCCGCTCGACTTCGGGGTCTGGAGCGGGGGGCCTCAGCGAGGCCAGGAACCTGGCGGCACGTTCTGCACGGGCCTCGTCCTCGGCGATCTGCTCGGGGGTTCGCCGATCAGGGCGAGGCCAAGGGATCGTCTTCGGGACGTTGCTCGGGCTGACCTCGTTGACCAAGAGCAAGGCCCTGATCTGCTCCTGAAGCAGGTCGAGCGCGAGGGCCTGCATTTCGTCTCGCTCCGTCCACCGCCGTCGGAAGCGATCACCGGACATGGCCGAGTAGGTCATGGAGTCCGACGGCAGAGCGAGGAGGAACTCCCATAGCTCCAGCCACGTCATGGAGCCCGTACCGAACTCGTTGCAGTGGAACTCGTTCAGGGAGCGGCCGGGGAAGTACCGGGCGATGTCGGCCCGCAGCTCGGAGGGGTGCTCCTCGATCAGTTCGAGGAGCTGGTCGATTCCCCCGGCCCCACGCCCGCGTCCTCGTTCAGGGCCTCCATGATGTCGGTGAAGTCACCGAGGGTGAGGCCCAGTTCCAGGAGGCGGTCCACCTGCTTCTTGCTGGAGATCAGCGAAAGGACCTGGGTGACGTCCGCGTCGCCCTCCTTGAGGGCGCGGATCTTCTTGACGACCGTCATCGGCCACCAGGCGGAGAGCGGGAAGACGAACGTTTCGTCCCCCAGCTCGACTTCGATCTCCTTGGCGCCCTTGGCCTCCAGACGCTGGGCGCGGAGGGTCTCCAGGTGGAGGCGCTTGCGGTTCGGCTTGCTCATGGTCGTACTCCACGTTCTCGCGGTTCTGTGCGGGTCACAGCACTGGCCGGAGAGCAGACCCGCGAAGGACTCTCCGGCCAGTGGTCATGGGATGAATGCGGTCTTCACCGCGTAGGCGGTGAACCACTGCACGTCAGGACGGCAGGGGGACCTTGCCGAACTGGCGGGTGATCGAGCTGCCGCCGTTCGGTGCCGTCAGGGACGAGAAGGTCAGCTCGAACGCCTGGTTGGTGTCGGACTTGTACGTCCGGTCACCCTTCGTGGTGACCTCGGCGCGAGCGACGACGATGCGGTTCGGCCTGTCGTTGTCGATGACGTCCATGCCGAGCGCGTAGTAGAGCGGCTCGGGGGTCTGCGGCTCCTCGAACGCGAGGAACTGGGTGGAGCCGGTGCCCGAGGAGGTCATGTCACCGATGTCGACGCCGTAGTACAGAGCGAGCGTCCAGGCGCTGGTCTGCATGAAGGTGATCTTGAAGGTGGCGGCACGGTCGGTGACCTGGGTCCGCACAGCGCCGCTGTACCCCCACGCCTTGAGTTCCGTGCGGTTCTCGTTGAGGGACTCGGTCAGGCCGTCCTCGGCCACGTATCCGAGGTCGATCCAGCCAGCACCCCACGAGGAGTACGGGTCGGTCGGGGCGGTGGTGCCGACGGGAGCCACGTAGAACGTGCCCTTGACGCCCATCTCCACCTGAGTGTCGTCAGCCATTGATCCTCCTGTTGGAGTTGACGCCTGGACGAAGACGGGCATGACAAGCCCCTCCGAACGGCTGGAAGTGGAGCCTGGAGAGGCCCAGGCGGATCGCGGGTCAGGCAGGTCGAACGCGCAGCCCGGCCGTGTAACCGATGCGCGTGACGTTGGAGTTGGGCTCCTCGGGGCGGACGGCCGGCCCGGTCTCCTCCCAGGTGCGCAGCACGTAGCCGCCGTTCCGGGAGATGCCTTGCATCTGCTCGACGGCGGCCCTGACCCGGGCCATGGCGTCGGTTGCCTCCACGCGGGAGGGCGCGTACACGTCGAGCGAGATGCGCGCGTCGTCGTGCAGTCGGCGGCCTTCGAGGGTCCCGGTGACGCGTACGCCACCGATCCGGGCGACCTGGACGAAGGGGAGCGACTCGGTGAAGGCATCGCCCTCGGGCCGCACCGTGGCGGCCTCGTACGTCAGGACGTCCAGGATCTGGTTGATGACCATCTCCTCGACGTCCGGAAAGATCAGGGCGGTAAGGGGAGTGGTCACCGCGGCCTCCTACTCGGCCGGAGTCTCCGGGGCCTTGGCCTTGGAGGGCTTCGGGGGAGCCGCCTCAGGAGTGGTCTGGACGGGCTCGGCGACCTCGGGGAGGCGACCGAACCGGAGTACCGGCTCAGCGCCCTCCAGGTGACCGACACCGGCCCTCACGAGGTCCTTGACAGCCTCGTCCGGCACGTCCACGACGTCACCGGGCTGGTGGCCCTGATAGGCGAAGGCGAGCTTGAGCGTGGCCATGATCAGCCCCTTGCTGCATCGAGTGCGTTGGCGATGGTGTGGTGAGCGGGATGACCTGCATCCCGCGTGCCGAGTTCGATCACCGCCGCGTACTCGACGTCCGAGGCGATCAGGACCTCGCCGTCCGGGCCGTCCTCGGCATGGATGGAGTCGCGGTAACGGCCCGTCTTCACAGGCGCGTTGCCCTGTGCGACGTTCACCACCCGAGCGGCCCGCTCGTGCAGATCGGCCTGGACGAAGTCCTCGTGGACCAGTGAGGCGATGGCGGCGTGGTCGGGCTGGAAGGCGCCCATCAGCCCGTCATCTCCTTGAGGACTACCCGCTTGTACGCGAGGACGGCCAACGGCCCGTATCCGGACTGGACTTCGGGCTTGCCGTCGACCTCGTACGTGACGCCGTCGACCTCGGCCCGGTCGTACTCCGTGACGGCCGCTGACGGGGGCAGGAAGCACGTCAGGTACGTGATGACCTGATCGTTCTGCTGGACCGTCTCGGAGGAACTAAGCGGCTCCGTGCGGCCCTTGTACGCCGTCCTCGCAGCCGTGGACCAGTCGACGATCCGGTTGTTCTGCCGGTCCCTCGTGGGCTCCGGCTTGGTCAGCACGGTGACCGTGTGCGTGGGGAGGAGCAGCACGGCTCACCCCCAGGTGTACGGGTACACCGGCCAGAGGCCCTCGACCTGGAGCAGTTCGAGCATGTCCGGGGAGACCCGGGGTGTTCCGCTGCCGACGACCGAGATGGCCCGGACGATCTGCTGGTTGCCCAGGGACATCTGGGAGACGTTGGCCATGGCCCCCGTCTCGTCCCCGAGGGCGGCGATGTACTGGGCCTGGATGCAGACGGCCTCCCGGAAGATCTCGACCAGGTCGGGATCCGTGGGGAGGCCGTTCTCGTCCGTCTCGTACACGGCGCCGATCAGGACGCTGTCGAGCCGCTCGGACGCCCGGTTCAGGAGCCGGGCCGCGTTGTCGGGGACAGGATCCGGATCGAGGTAGTCCGTGAACTCCTCGACGGTGGCGTACGCCATGGCTGCCTCCTGTCAGAGAGTCAGGCAGGCGACCGTCACCGTGGTCACGGAGCTGAGGTCGACGAACACGGTGTCGGTGCCGTCGAGCTGCTCGTAGTTGTCGCTGAACGGCCCGAAGAACTTGTCCGCCCCGGCGCCCACCGTGGCGGTGGGGTTGGTGACGGCTTGGCCCTCGATCGTCTTCGCGATCTTCAGCGTGACGGTGATCGAAGCGCCCGAACCGTTCTTGACGTGGAGCACCTGCTTGCCGCTGGAGCGGAGCGAGACTCCGGCAGCATCGGGGCTGACGTACGTCGGGGCGAGGCCCAGCGTGGCGAACTTCTGGGCGGGGAGCGCGGTACGCGCCATGGTGGTCCTCCTGGACTACTCGGCGCCGTGGTAGCGCTCGATCAGAGCGGCGAGCGTGAGGCCCTCGGCCTCTGCCGCGTCCGCTCCCCGATGGACGGCCCACGCCACCCAATCGGCCTTCGAAGACGCCTTGTTGGGCTTCTTCGAAGGCTCCTGGGGGCTGGCCGGCTCAGCGGCCTCGGGCTCGGTGTCGTCGATGCGGTGCCAGCCGTCAACGCCCTGCTCGACCAGTGCTTCCAGGCGCTTCGCCTCGGGACCGCCCGGTTCGGGCTGGACCCGCTCGGCCACGTGAGAGCCTGCTCCGCGCTGGTAGGTCGCCATGGTCAGATCACCAGACCCGTCATGACGGCGTGGGCGCGCTCCAGGCCGTACTTGAGGCCGATCTCGCCGTAGAGCTGACGCTCGTCGGAGGCGCCGGTCTTGGCGAGCGGCTCGTCGAAGAACACGCCCTTGCCGGGGATGTTCAGGAAGACCGGAGTCAACTGCTCCAGCGACAGCGCCGCGATGGTGTCCTGCGGCATGTGCCGGTCCATCATCACGTTGAGCGTGCCGAAGTCCGTCACGACGGTGGTGACGTTGACGCCGCCGACGTTCCGGCTGGTCTCCTGGTACTGGCCGTACTGCGAGGCCAGCGCCTTGGTGATCGCGCGCTTCTGGATGCTGCCGCACAGCAGGGTGCCGGTGAACTGCTCGCTGATGCCGCCGTTGTCGTAGGCGAGCTGGAGCAGGTCGTTGACGTGATCGCCGGACAGGGTCGTCGCCCACGGCTTGGTGAAGGCGATGCCGGTTGCGGTGCCCAGGGTGAGGGCGGTGCCTCCGTTGGTGGTGGCCACCTTGAAGGTGTTCGCGTCGATCGCGTCGACGTAGTACACGCGGCCCGCGATGATGCTCGTCGCAGCACCGACCGCCGTGAACACGATCTTGTTGCCGTCGGACATGCCGTGGCCGGTCGAGGTGATCGTGTCCGTCGCCGAGGTCGCACCGGTCACCGAAGTGCCCTTCGCGATCCGGTTCGTGGTGATCGCCTGGAGAAGGCCGCGGGTCTGCCGCGCGGTCGCGTTGGAGGTCGGGTTGACGTATGTCCCGTTGATGAACGAGAAGTTCACGTCGAGCGCGACCGACTTCAGGGCCTGCACTGTCTGCCAGTCCAGCTCGTTGGTGACCGCGTTGGACCCGTTCACCCCGTTGAAGGGCGCGGACTGCGGAGTCGCCATCTGCCCCACGGCGGCCTGCTTGGTGTACGAGACGCTGACCTTCTCCTGGTGGATCTGGCAGACGTTCCGCACGTTCCCGCGCGCCCGCTCCTCGGCGGTCGGCGCGGTGGCGCCCTCCACCTTGGTGCGCTGCGCCGGGTCGCGCAGGTCGTACGTGGACCACTCGAACTCGGTCGACGTGGTCTGGCCATCGCCGGTGAGGCCGCCGATGGCAGACAGCAGCGGGGTGTCGTCGGGCGTGACCGCGAAGAGTTCGCCCGCGTAGTTGGGCAGGTTGAAGGTGCTGCCCATTCCGGTGATGCCGGCCATGGTGCCTCCTTAGATCATGTGGTCTGTGCGGACTTGAGCCGCTTGAGTCGGACGACTTCGGCGAAGTTCCGGGCCTTCGTGGCGTCCTCGATCTGCTTGTCGAGAGAGGCCGCCTGGTCACCGGAGCCGCCACCGCCGCCCATGTCCCCGCCGGAGCGCCCAGCGCCCTTCGGGGCGAGCTTGGAGAGCTTCTTCACGGCGGCCGTGATGGCGTCGCTGTCGACCTTGCCGTCCTTGTCGACGAACCGTGCGGTGTCGATCAGTTCGGCGGCCTCGCCCAGGTCGACGCCAGCCCGCGTGACGGCGGCTTCGAAGCGGGCGGAGGCGAGTTCCTTGCCGTGCTCGATGGCGGCGGCCGTGCGGCCCCGCTTCTTGGCTGCGGAGACGGCCTTCTCCTGGTCGTTCATCTGGGAGGCCTTGAGACGGGCGAGTTCGTCGGCGGCGTCGCTGTTGTCCTTGGCGCGCTTCTCCCACTTGCGGGACTCGCTCTTCCAGTCGGGCTCGGTGCCCGATCCGGTACCGCCCTGACCTTCAGCGCCGTTCTGCTGACCGGAGTTGCCGCCAGACGTACCACCGTCACCGGTGCTGCCCTGATTGCCCTCACCAGCATTGCTCTCGCCAGATCCTGAGCCGCCTTCGGCCTCGCCACTGCCCTCGGCGATTGCGTAGATCGGCGAGCCGTCGCGGCGCCTGCCGAGGACCGTTCCCGCCGCATGGGTCGCGAGCGGGTGCTTGAAAGGGATCTGCATGTTGATCTCCCGTGCGGGATTGTTTGGCGTTCGCCGTGCGGCGGGTGCCAGGAAGCTATGGGACGTGCCAAGCGATGGGTCGTTCGTGTCAATCCGAGCCGCAGGAGCTATCCGACTGACCGTGAGGTGCGTACGTTCCGCTTTATGGTCGGATTGGTGATTTTGGGCGGCGTCCTGCAACTGGGCGGCTTGACGATGGCCGCCCTTGGTGTGAGGAAAACCCGGCAGCAGTACGCCCCGGAGAAGCGTGGAGCAGTTGGGCAGGTGAAGCAGACGGCCCTCACTTTGTGGACCGAGGCATGCGGTCTGTTTCGACGTGATCGCGGAGTCACTGCCACCATGGCCGGACAACTGCCGAAGATGGGCGCCGACTTCGTTGGCAGCCGCGAGGAGGCGGCCGTTCTCAAGGGGCCCAACATGAAGACCAGTCCCGAAGAACGCGACGCCCATCTCTTCAAACTGATCGCGAAGTTGGACGGCAAGGTCCGGCAAATCGAGGCCGGTCAAACGCGTGAGCGAGACGAGCGCCAGTCCGCAGTCCGTGGGCTTTCTGAGGAAGTGACGGACCAGGTGAACAAGGCGCAGAACGCTGTGCGGGAAGCGAAGGTTGATGGCCTCGGGCTGGAAGCCTGGGGACTGGCCTTCGCTGTAGTGGGCCTCATCCTGTCGACCATCGGGTCCTCAGTCAGTTGAGCTACCGGGCGGCGGTGCGGGCGGGCCGTCGCCGGGGGAACTGTCATTCGGTGCGCCCGCTTCGGCCGGCCCGGTGACGCCCGGATCCGCGACCGCGTCGCGACTGGTCTCCTTGAGGATCGCGTCGACCTCCTGGCGCACCCGGATGTCGTCCCACTCGGGGTTCAGCATCCGTACGAGAGTCTCCCGGGAAGCCGCCTCTGCCCTGTTCAGCAGCTCAGCAGTGGTCGCCAGCTCTGTCGGGCTCTCGCTGATGCCGTCCTGGAGGTCCACATGGGGCTGTTCCAGGTCGAGGCCGGAGACGCGGAACCTGAACCCGGCCAGTACGGCCAGATAGGCGCCGCTGATGTCCGCGATGCCCGGGGTCCAGTACAAGCCCTTCCGGCCCGCCGTACCCAAGGAACGGCGGTTGCGGGCCTTCACCTCGGTCGCGGTGACAGGCTGCCCGTCTGACTCGCCGAACGAGCCCGCGGAGTATCCGGCCTGACGTACTGCCTGCTTGATCAGGGCCTGGCAGGTGTCGCGGTGCTCGGCGACTCGGATCTCGAACTGGACGACCTTGATGGTGTTGGGGTCACCGGGCTGAGGAAGGATGCTCAGCCCGGTGTAGATGCGGCGTTCCTCGTTCCAGGCAGCGCCCTGACCGGGGCCGAAGGACTCCAGAATCGACTGAGGTACGACCATGCGTCCCTTGCCGTTCTGGACGTCCCGCATCCACGAGCTGTACGTCTCGTCGAGCTGATCCATGAGGCCCTCGATGCCCTGGAAGTCGGACTGACCCCAGTAGGCGGCCGTGGGGATATGCCTCCAGGCGCGCGCGGGACGCAGGTTGGGCACGTACGCAGCGGTGAGGTGGTCGGGGGCGCCCGTGTCGAGACCGCCGTACGCGTCGACCTCAGCGGCGAGCGGGGCCGTCTGAGGGTGGTCGGCGAGCGGCCGTACGGCGCCGAGGCTCGTCGTGGAGCCCTCATAGAGGCCGTGGTAGATACGGCCCTTCTCGTGGCGCTCCAGGTGCCTGAACACCCGCTTGTCGCTGGTGCCTTCGCTCTCCAGCACGGTCCAGAAGGTCACGGCGACGAGGCGGCCGTACCGGAACTCGGGGACTGCGCGGTCTGCCGCCACGGTGTCGATCCAGGGGCGGTCGGACGCGGTGTCGTCCCAGACGACCCGCAGATACGCGCCACCGAGCGCCGCACAGATCTCCCCGGCCTCCAGGAGCGTGGCCTGAAGGCCGTCCTCCATGAGGGCGTCGAGGGCCTTCTGAGTGGCCTCGCTGGCACCTTCGGCGGCGAGGAGCTTTGGGGGCTCGGCGAACAGCAGCTCCGAGGACGTCCGGGCGATGTCCCTGGCGAGCGGGACGTGGAGCTTGTCGCGCTTCTCGCCCTCGGGGGTCGGGTTGCCCCAGAACCAGCGGGCGACCTTCCCGACGACCCCGCCACGGTACTGAGAGGGACGGTCGACGGCTTTGCGGTAGCCGCGACCCGCGTAGCGGGCTTCGAGGCGGTCAGGGTCGCTGGAGTACCAGGCGTCCCAGTCGGCCAGCGCCGTCTGTACGCACGGGTCGACGGGCGGCCATGCGATGTCGTTCAGCGGCAGTGGCATCAGGCCACCTCCTCGATCCGGTAGCGCCACAAGGACTCGGTGGTCTGAAGCGCGTACCGCAGGGCATCCACGCCGTGGTCGTTGAGTTTGAGGGGCTTGTCCTCGCCCAGCAGGGCGGCCTTGGGGTCCCAGACGTAGCCCTGGATCTCCTTGATCAGCTCGGTGCACGAGCGGTGGATCAGGAGCCGCCCTGTGGCCAGCAGGGAGCTGACCGTGCGGATGCCGTCGAGGACGCTGTTGTCGGCCGGATACGGCGTGAGCCGGTCGCGGTGGAGCTGCTGTATGAAACTCGCGGCGCTGGGGTCCACCACCACGTAGTCGGGGTGCACGCCGGTCGTCAGGGCTCCGGGAGGCCGCAGGGCGGAGAGCCACCCGCGTATCTGCTCGGAGTACTCCGTGTCCGTGAGCTGGTGCATCGAGGCCCGGCCGTCGTACCGCCACTCGCTCGTGACGTACAGCCGGCCGTCCGTCCCCAGGCCCACGAGGATCGCGTGCAGAGGATTCGCTGTGCCGTAATCGACGCCCAGCGCGATCCACTGCGCGATCGTCG
Organism: Streptomyces sp. MBT65; assembly: GCF_016612545.1. Lineage (GTDB taxonomy): Bacteria > Actinomycetota > Actinomycetes > Streptomycetales > Streptomycetaceae > Streptomyces. The sequence continues at coordinate 40,452 of NZ_JAENRY010000012.1, forward strand.
GGACGATGTCCACGACGTGACGGGAGTCGTCGAACATGCTGTAGATCGCGCCCTCGGCCACGCACCACTCGCCGAGGATGAAGCGCTTGTAGAACAGCCCGGAGTACATCTGCTTGGTGCGCTCGATGTATTCGGCGCCCAGATGGACGTTTTCCTCCAGCTCGAAGCTGAAGACCTTCATCGACGCCCGGCGGACCGTGTTGTCGATGAACTCGGCCTTCAGCCAGTGAGCCGGGCTGTCGGGGTTGGTCGACGCGTAGATCCTCGCTCCGGGGGCGCGCATGCGCGTCAGGAGCATGTCCCAGAACGGCTCCAGGAGAAGTGTGGCCTCGTCCACGTACGCCCCGGCACACGTTATGCCCCGGATCTTGTTCTCGGACTTGACGTCGTTCGCGCCGATCACGTGGACGAGGCGTCCGAAGATCCGGCACGTCGGGGCGCCAGGTGTGTAGTCGATCTGGGCGGCCAACTCCCCGAAGATCTCTGGGTTCATCATCGGCTGGAGGACGTTGCGGTACACGGCGTCCCGGGTCTTGACGATCATCACCAGCTCGCCCGCCGTGGACGCCTGGGGGACGAACAGCAACCAGGCCCACGCCGCGGCGATGGTCTTCCCGGAGGAGACCGCGCCCTCCCAGACGTTGATCCAGCGGTTGGCCGCCGCGATGCTCCGGATCTGCTTCGGGCTGAAGTGCTCCAGGAGGAACTGGGTGCTACGAGCCGTACTCGTCGGCATCGTCGCCCCCAAGTTCCCGGGCAGCAGAGGCCATGGCGTCACTGAGGCTCTGGAGGAGGCCCGCGGCCTGTTCCTGTTCGACGTCCCCGCTCTCTTCCTTGGCCCTCTGGTCGAACCGGGCCAAGGCGGAAGTCGCGGCGGTCGTCAGGTCCTTGGTCTCCTTGGCCGGAGGCTGGGCCATCAACTCGTGGACGGGCACGCCGAGATGATCGAAGGCCGTCATGACGTACTCGCTCCGGGTCCGCTCGATCGCCCGCTCGGCGAGGTCGAGAAGCTGTCCCTGGATCCGCTGCCGTCGGTCCTTCAGGTCGAGCTGACGGGCCTCCGTCGCGGCCCTGACGCCCTCCCGCGCGAAGGACAGTCCGAGACGCTGAGCGTGGTTCGTGATGGTGCCGACGGACCACTCCATCTGACGGGCGATCTCGTTGCGGCTGACGCCGTCAGCGTGGAGCTGACGAAGCGTTTCCTCGTCCTCGGAGGAGAAGGTGCGGGCCACGGCCGGCTCACCCCCTCACGTGCGTGCTGTGACGGGTGACCGGTCAACTGGAGCGGTCGGGTGTTGTGCTGTCGGGCGAACCTGGCTTCTGAGACAGTTGGCTGGTGGACTTGGTGAGCGCACTGTCAATCTTCCTAAGCCTGCTGAGCACGCTGTCCGGCCTTGCTTTGCCCTACGTAGCATGGGTGTTGGGGCGCAAGTTCATGGGGCGGAACGTCGACAATGAGCGCCGCCGACTTCGTGCTGAGGTTCTTGGGGAGTCAGAGGATGACGGCGCAGACGAGGCAACGTCGGCAAGAGCGTTTGCCGATTCATCTCACGGCATCGTAGACACGCGTTTCGCGCGACTCCTGATCGAGTACTACGCCTATGGCCTGACGCAGGCGAGCCGCAGCTTCAGCGTTAGCTTGTCCTGCTCCATCCTGGGCGGCCTAGTTTTGATCTCTGGTGTCGGCATGGCGATCTTCAAGGCCGAGAGCACCGGGGACCAGTACGCCTCCGTCACGGCGAGCGTGGCGGGCCTCGTGATGACGGTCATTGGCACCTTGTTCCATCGCAGGGCGGACCTGGCGCTGAAGCACATGGAGTCTCAGACCCAGTCGCTCCGCCAGGACATGAAGATCGAGCGGGACGCCGGTCAGGCCATCAAGCTGCTGGAGGACGTCACGGACTCCGCGCTCAAGGCCCATCTCCAGGCGGCGTTGATCCTGAAGTTCTCCGCAGCGACGCTCCCCGAGCTGAATGGCGTCCTGAAGTCGGCCGAGGCCCTTCAGGAACCCAGCGTCAACGGGGCGGTTCCGCACCAGCAGCCGGAGTCACCGACTTCCTGACGGCCGTCAAGGGGCCTCAATCCAAGGAATGTGGGTGCGCAGGCGTGGGTAGAACAGCAACGGAAGGGCTTCCACGGAGAAGGCGTAAGCGCCGGTAGTCCGAAAACGCGACTCGCTATAAGCAACGACTGATCCGGATTCTTCGCAAGGCGGAGGTCCCAGTCGGCGGGCGTGACCAAGAACCCAGGCATGTACAGGCGTGCCGGGACCTTGGCACGCCTGAAGCGGCCCAGGTCCCGGAGAAAGGGACCACCGCAGTGAATACCCTCAATGCGGCCCTCGGGGCAGCCGCAGCAGCCCTTGCGCTCGGAGCCGAGATATTCCGCTTCCTTCGTGACCGCCGGGAACAGCGTAGGTCTCAGGTGTCCGAGGAGGTCGAGGACGAGAGCTGAGCGAGCCGGCCGTCTGGCGCTCCGGAAGGGGCGTCAGACGGTTACGAGGCGGTTGTGTGCGTGGGACGACACGTGAGCTGACGGTCATCAGGAACCGTTACGCGTATTGGGGCGTCGCTGATTCCACAGTCGGCTTGAGTGCGGGGGTAGTCGTGATAACCGTGGTGACGTTGGTGACCGCCATCGGCGGGTTAGCGGGGTTGATCGTCTCGTTGCTGTACTTGGCCAAACAGACCAAAGCCGCCGTCGCCCAGGTACACACCAGCAACACGATGGCGGGCAACAACGCGCTGGACGTGGCGATTGCCAACCTTCGGGACATCTACTTCAAGATGCTGGAGTACCCCGGCATGCGTGCCTACTTCTATGAAGCCAAGCCGTTGCCCGACCACGGTCCGGAGCGTGAGCGCGTCTTGATTCTCGCGGAACTCCTCGCAGATGCGCTGGAATGCGGCCTTATGTCCACTCGTCGCATTCCTGAATCGGAGTCCTATGAGGACTGGCGAGACTTCTGCCAGTTCATGCTGGACCACAGTCCCTCGATGCGCCTGATCACGTCGGAGCACCCGATGTGGTGGCGAGAGCTTCTCGCTCTCTGATGCGCTTGGGGTCAAGCGCCGATCGTCAACACGCGCTGGGCTTTGGCCCTCGTGGCCAACTCGGCCTGAGCGACGTCCAGGTGACGGAAGAGCTTCCGGCCTCGGTCGTCGAGCCCGGTGACCTTTAGGTGGCCTCGACGGACCCAGGAGTAGACGGTCTGGACGTCCACGGCCACGAAGAGTGCGGCCTCCTTGACCGTCAGCCAGGTCTCGTCCTCCATGACGGCCTCCCTGAAAAACGAAAAGGCCCCGTCCTCCTGGGGAGTCGGGGCCTGCACGCGGACACAGCGGTCCTGCTGATCGCGATTATGCGGTCATGGCCGTTTACCCGTCAAGCTCCTGTTATGACGGGGCTGCCCCTGCGTTGCTGGCCTCTGCTGCTCGGGCGCGAGCTGCTCTCGTCGCGTCAGCTTCCTGTACCTTCCGCTGGCTCTGAACGAACCAGGAGGAGGGCGCAGGAATCAGGTCTCCCCGCAGGAAGGCCGCCAGTACCTCGGTGCAACGTCCCGGGGACCAACCACGCGGGCGAGTCCACGTACGTCCCGTGCGAGCCGGAGTTCGTGTGATGACCGAAGGGCCCGCGCTGCACACCTACGAGGAGGCCGCCGAGATCCTGCGGCAGCCCTCAGACTGGTGGCTGCGCCGCAACATCTCCCGCCTCCCTCACGTGAAGATCGGCCGCCGGGTCCTCTTCACGGACGACGACCTAGCCGTGATCCTCAAGATCTGCCGGGTCCGGTCGGCGCCCGTCTCCACCCCCGAGGCTCTCCCTGCCCCCGCACCGGTGGTCCCCCTGCCGGGTCTGGTCCCCTCCCGGGCCCGGCGCCGCAAGACGAGCTGACCGCATGACGAAGCCCCTGACCGGCGAGATTCGGTCAGGGGCTTCGCTGTGTTCAGGAGGCCAGGCGGAGGCTCTGGCGCTTGCCCGATGGCGGCCTCCACTGCGGCGGCCACCTCGTCGTCGAGCTGCTGGATCAGGTGTCCGTAGCGGTCCACGGTTGTGGTGATGGACTCGTGGCCCAAGCGGGCCTGGATGGCGGGCAGCGGGACGTTGGCGGCAATCAGCCAGGCCACGTGGGTGTGGCGGAGGTCGTGCGGACGGGGCTTCTTCATGAGGCCGTCCGTCTGGGCCTGGGCCACGGCGGGCTGCCACCGGCGGTAGTAGAAGTTCGAGTGCCGCCACGCCTTGCCCCATGCTGTGGCGAAGACGAAGTCCTCGGCCTTCTTGCCCTCGGTGTTGCGCTGGAGGATCTCGACCAGGGCGGGGGAGAGGACGACGGTCCGGCGGGACTTCTTGGTCTTGGGCTTGCCCAGCAGGAAGGTGTTGTCGTCCTGGCGCTTCCACGCCCGCTGGACCCGCAGGACGCTGTGCTGGCCCCGGACCGTGATGTCGCGGACCTGGAGGGCGGAGACCTCGCCCCAGCGCAGGCCGGTTCCCGCCATGAGGTCGATCAGGTCGACCGCGTCCCCCTTGCAGATTCCGGCCATGGCGGCCTTGACCCGCTCGAACTCCTCGCGCTCCAGGAAGACCATCTCGTCCTCGATGCCGCTGTCCACGCGGGGGAGGCGGGTCCGGGCACAGGGGTTGGCGGCACGGAGCTGCGGCTGTGCCTCCACGGCGGACTGGAAGATCGAGTACAGGGTCCCGTGGAGGTTGGCGAGGGTCTTCGGGCTCAGCGGCTTGCGGACCCACTCCTCCTTGTTCTTCTTGTCCCGCTCCCCGGACTCCAGGGCGTTCACCCAGCGCCGGATGTCACTGGAGGTGATGGCCTCGGCGTCGCAGATGTCCTTGTCCCCGAAGAAGGGGATGAAGTGGTTGCGTATGTCCCGGCGATAGTCGAACCGGGTGCGGATCTCCACACCGGTGAGGGTCTCCACGAAGTGTTCGGCCCACGTGGCGAAGGAGACGACGCTCTTGTTCTCGCCGTCCTCGCCCGGCTGGACGAAGCCCTCGCCCTTGACCCACCCCGGCGGCCAGTGCTGCCCGGGGGCGTCCACGAGACTCTGGAACTGCTTCGCCTCCGGCTCGGAGTCGAAGACCTCGGACTGAGGGGCGCCGTCCCTGGCGCCACCCTCACGCCACCGGACCTGATGCGCGGTGCTGCCGTCCCTGCGGACGCGCTTACGAATGCTTGCCATGAGTGAGAAGTTAGGACCCTTCTCAAGATCCCGGGTGGCCACCGGTGTGGCCACAGAGGAGCCAAAAGAGGCCGCCAACCTGCCAATCGCAGGTCAACGGCCTCTCAGAAGAGGGTGAGTGACGGGACTTGAACCCGCGACTTCCTGGACCACAACCAGGTGCTCTACCAGCTGAGCTACACCCACCATGCCCGGTCGTTCACTCTGCGAGTTTCCGACCGGCCGAGAAAAAGTGTACAGGGTCCGAAGGGGTGCTCGCGCACGCCTTTTACGAGGTGGGCAGGACGTGCTTCGCGGCGATCGTGCGGGCCGTCTCCGAGTCCGGTCCGGGCTGCGGGACGAAGATCGCCTCGCGGTAGTAGCGCAGCTCGGCGATGGATTCGCGGATGTCGGCGAGGGCGCGGTGATTGCCCTTCTTCTCGGGGCTGTTGAAGTACGCCCGGGGGTACCAGCGGCGGGCCAGCTCCTTCACCGAGGACACGTCCACGATGCGGTAGTGGAGGTACTCCTCCAGGGTCGGCATGTCACGGAGGAGGAACCCGCGGTCGGTGCCGACCGAGTTGCCGCACAGCGGGGCCTTGCGCGGCTCCTTGACGTGCTCCCGGATGTACGCCAGGACCAGCTCCTCGGCGTCGGCGAGCGTCGTACCGCCGGCCAGCTCGTCGAGCAGGCCGGATGCGGTGTGCATCTGGCGTACTACGTCCGGCATCGTCTCCAGCGCCTGGTCCGGCGGGCGGATGACGATGTCCACCCCTTCGCCGAGCACGTTCAGCTCGGAGTCGGTGACGAGGGCGGCCACCTCGATGAGAGCGTCATCCGACAGCGAGAGGCCGGTCATCTCGCAGTCGATCCACACCATGCGATCGTTCATGTGTCTAACCTTAAGGTGCGCGCCGCTCAGGTGAGCCGACCGTGCGGTGACCTTGTGGTCCCGGGCATGCGGAAACCCCCGGAGATCCCCTGACGGAAACCTCCGGGAGCCTTACCGCTCCTGCGTCGCGGGTACTGCGGCCCTACGGCGCGCTGCGCTGGCCGGGCAGGCTCGCCGCCCGACTTGTGGCGTACGCCTCACGGCCGTTCTCCGCCGAGGCGGCCGACGCCGAGGACAGCGCGCTGGCCGCCGTACGCCGGGTCTGCATCGGGACCGGGCCGTCCGGGTGCAGCGCGGGCGGCAGCCCGGCCGGACCCAGGGACCCCGGACCACCGGGCTGCCCCGGAGCGCCGTCGCCGTCCACCTGCTTGTCGCCCTGCGGCCTGCGGGCCCGGTACGCGGCCCGGTAGGCGGCCGGCGACGAGCCCAACTGGCGCCGGAAATGGCCGCGCAGAGCCACCGGCGAACGGAAGCCGCAGCGCCCCGCGACCTCGTCCACCGAGTAGTCCGACGTCTCCAGCAGACGCTGTGCCTGGAGCACCCGCTGCGTGATCAGCCACTGCAGGGGAGCGCTCCCGGTGAGCGAGCGGAAGCGGCGGTCGAACGTACGCCTGCTCATGTACGCGCGTGCCGCCAGCGTCTCCACGTCGAACTGTTCGTGGAGGTGCTCCAGCGCCCAGGCGACGACCTCCGCGAGCGGGTCGGCGCCGATCTCCTCTGGTAAAGACCGATCGAGGTAGCGCTCCTGACCGCCGCTTCGGCGCGGGGGGACCACCAGGCGCCGGGCGAGCGCGCCGGCCGCCTCGTTGCCGTGGTCCGTCCGCACGATATGGAGACAGAGATCGATTCCGGCCGCCGTACCGGCGGACGTGAGCACGTCCCCGTCGTCGACGAAGAGTTCCCTCGGATCGACGTGCACCGACGGATAGCGCTTGGCCAGCGTCGGCGCGTACATCCAGTGGGTGGTGGCCGGACGGCCGTCCAGCAGGCCCGCCGCGGCCAGCACGAAGGCACCGGTGCAGAGGCCGACGATACGGGCCCCTTCCTCGTGCGCCCGGCGGATCGCGTCGAGTGCCTCCTCCGGCGGTGGCGAGGTGATCGACCGCCAGGCCGGCACGACGACGGTGCCCGCCCGCGAGATCGCTTCCAAGCCGTGCGGTGTGGTGAGTTCCAGCCCTCCGGTGGTGCGCAGCGGACCTTCTTCGCCGCCGCACACAAGGAGGCGGTAGCGCGGAACTCCGGCGTCCTGCCGGTCGATTCCGAACACCGACAGCGGTATGGAACTCTCGAAGATGGGGCCGCCGCTGAACAGCAGCACCGCGACGATCTCCTTGCGGCGTCGCCCGGAAAGCTTCCGGGCCGCGGCTTCCGGCGCGGCAGTGGAGTCGTGGCTCATACTGCTAAGCCCCCCTCGGTGGTCGCGGCTCCTCGGTTGTGTCGCTCCTGCACGTTTCCCCTCGGTCCTGCACGAGTCCCCCGCCGTAAGACGTCAAGATCGAATCTACTGTGTCCAGTGGTGCCGGGGTGACCAGTTCGGCAACCGGCACATTGTCGACATGGCAACTTGGCGTGAAGCATTCGATCACGAAGCGTTGCACTCGTGGGGCGTGCAGGGAAGTGCGCCTCGTCGTAGTGGCCAATCCCCGTAGGGTGCGCAAGGCCCCCCAGACCCTTTCGGTGCAGGTGGAACGGGGGTTGGGGGGTGGTTCGGACAACAGATGCACAGTGGCCGGAAGTTGGCTGAAAAGCGTCGGGCGCGTGCGCGGAAACCGGTCAGTCGACCGGTGTACTTCCCCCGGCATGCCGCCCGCCCCTGTGCGCCCCCGCCCCGGCCCGGTGGCGGTGGCCGCGGTGCGGGGCCTCTTCCGCGGCCGGCGGCGGGGCATGTTCTTCGGCCAACAGCGGGACCGTGCTCCGCTCGGACCGGCGCAGCAGCACCCGGCAGGCGGCGGTGACGGCCGCGAGGCCCAGCGCCGTACCGGCGGCGCCGGCGAGCGAGCCGCCGTACCAGAGGAGGACGACGGGGACGAGGACGCAGCTGAAGACCGCCCAGCGGACCACATCGGTCGCGCTGTCGGAGTGGGGGTGTCCTTCGGAGGTCGTGCGGTGTCCGGACATGGCGTGCTCCCTGGGGCGGCGGCTCGCCGGGTTCAACGCGTGTTCGATGCGTCGGTCACTGTAGGGCAGTCCGTCGGTAAGTGAATCCTGTGCAAACCGCCTGTACGGGGCAGCAACCATTGCGTTACGGGCGCCCCCTCGTGCATGCTCCGGGGAACTCCGCCGGAGCATGTGCGGGATATGGGCTAAGGAGGAGTGCCGCCGTACCCTTGGGGGTATGGGGTTGGGAAGATGATTCCCGGACACAGCTCCGCGCACCCTGTTGTCCCCTCCCAAGAGGATCAAAAAGCCGAGACACCCATGGCCGGTCACGAATCTTTCGAACCAGCGGACCGCAAGCGCCCTGTCGCCGATCCCACGGCGGCCGAGCCCCTGGCGGCGGAACAGCCACGTCATTCCTGCGATCCAGCCTTCAAGCACGGCGTGGTCGTCGGCTTCGACGGGTCCACGTCCAGTGAGCGTGCCCTCGCCTACGCGATCGGCATGGCCCATCGCTCGGGCTCGGGCCTGGTCATCGTCCATGTCGCCAACCGGCTGCCCACCACGGTGTGGGCGGGCTGCGAGCCACCGGTCTTCGTCGATGTGCCGGACCACCGCACCGAGGTGCTGGGTCTTGAGCTGGCGTGCGCCGAGTACCTGGCCGAAGTGCCCTGGATCCTGGTCGAGCGCGGTGGCGACATCTGCCATGAACTCGAAGAGGTGGGGCGGGAGTACGAGGCGGACGCGATCGTCGTGGGCTCGACCCACGGCATCGTCGGGCGCATCTTCGGCTCCGTCGCGGGACGGCTCGCGAAGCGGGCGAAGCGGCCGGTCGTCGTCATCCCGTAGGCCGCGGGCGAACTCACAGGTCGGCTCCCCGATTGGGCGTTGTGCAGAGGTGTTTGTGTCCTTGTGAAGGGCATATATCGGTCACACCGCACAACCGCACATGCATGAAGGGAGCCCGCCGTGGACAATGACGTCTCTGCGGGAAGCACCACCTCGATCGTCGGCCGACTCGCCCTGGGAATCACCCTGTTGGCCTTCGGCCTCGGCTACACGAATGTCATCGACGGGGTCTCCACGGCTGACGCCGTGTCACTGGCCCACTATGTAGGCGGAGTTGCGCTCTTCGTCGTCGGACTGCTCGCGTTCCGCGACGGCGACACGGCGAACGGTACGGCGTTCTCCGCCTTCGGCGCGCTCTGGTTCACCTGGGCCGTCAGCGCGGGGAACTCCGTGTCGGACAACGCGGCGGGGCTGTTCCTGGTCCTGTTCGCCCTGGTCGCTCTCTCGGTGACTCTCGCGGGCGGGGACCAACTCACCCAGGGGACATACGGGTTGTTCTTCCTCTCCCTCGTGCTGCTCGCCATCGCGCAGTTCGCCGGCAACGACGGGCTGGGCAAGGTCGGAGGGTGGTTCGGTGTCGCCGCGGGGGCCGTCGCCTGGTACTCGGCGACGGCGGCGCTCGCACACTGGCCGACGGTTCTTCCTCGTCGGGCTGCGGGTCGGGGCGTGACGGCCACCGGCTGACCGGCAGCAGAGCGGCCCCCCACGTGTACGAGGCACACGTGGGGGGCCTTTCCGGTTACTCCACCGTCACCGACTTCGCGAGGTTCCTCGGCTTGTCGATGTCCCGGCCCAGCACCAACGCCGTGTGGTAGGCGAGGAGTTGGAGCGGGATCCCCATCAGGATCGGATCCAGTTCGTCCTCGTTCTTCGGGACCACGATCGTCTGGTCGGCCTTCTCCTGGTGCTGGTGGGCGACCGCGAGGATGCGGCCGCTGCGGGCCTTGATCTCCTCCAGGGCGGCGCGGTTCTTCTCCAGGAGGTCGTCGTCGGGGACGATCGCGACCGTGGGGAGGGCGGGCTCGATCAGGGCGAGGGGGCCGTGCTTCAACTCCGAGGCGGGGTAGGCCTCGGCGTGGATGTACGAGACCTCCTTGAGCTTGAGGGAGGCCTCACGGGCGACCGGGTAACCCCGGACGCGGCCGATGAAGAGCATCGAGCGGGCCTCGGCGTACTCGGCCGCCAGCTTCTTGATCTCGTCCTCGCGGTCGAGGATCTCGGAGATCTGGCCGGGCAGCTTGCGCAGGCCCTCGATGATGCGCTTGCCGTCGCGGACCGAGAGGTCACGGGTGCGGCCGAGGTGGAGCGCCAACAGGGCGAACGCCACTGTGGTGTTGGTGAAGCACTTGGTCGAGACGACACAGACCTCGGGGCCCGCGTGGACGTACATGCCGCCGTCCGCCTCGCGCGCGATCGCCGAGCCGACGACGTTCACCACACCGAGGACGCGGGCGCCCTTGCGCTTCAACTCCTGGACCGCGGCGAGGACGTCGTAGGTCTCACCGGACTGCGAGACCGCGATGTACAGGGTGTCGGGGTCGACCACCGCGTTGCGGTACCGGAATTCGGAGGCCGGCTCGGCGTCCGCGGGGATGCGCGCCAGCTCCTCGATCATCTGGGCGCCGATCATTCCCGCGTGGTACGAGGTGCCGCAGCCGAGGATCTTCACCCGGCGGATCTGCCGGGCCTCGCGGGCGTCCAGGTTCAGGCCGCCGAGGTGCACGGTGGAGAAGCGGTCGTCGATGCGGCCGCGCAGCACGCGGTCCACGGCGTCGGCCTGCTCGAAGATCTCCTTGTGCATGTAGGTGTCGTGGCCGCCCATGTCGTAGGAGGCGGCCTCCCACTCGACGGTGGTCGGCTCGGACGTGGTGCGGGTGCCCTCGGTGGTGTATGTCCGGAAGTCGTCGGCCTTGAGGGTCGCCATCTCGCCGTCGTCGAGGGTCACTATCTGGCGCGTGTGCGTCACCAGCGCGGCGATGTCCGAGGCGACGAACATCTCCTTCTCGCCGATCCCGAGGACCACCGGGGAGCCGTTTCGAGCCACCACGATGCGGTCGGGGAAGTCGGCGTGCAGCACGGCGATGCCGTACGTCCCCTCGATCACCCGGAGGGCCTGGCGGACCTTCTCCTCCAGGGTGTCCGCCTGGGAGCGGGCGATGAGGTGGGTGAGGACCTCGGTGTCGGTCTCGGAGAGGAACTCGACGCCGTCCGCCTCGAGCTTCTTCCTCAGGTCGGACGCGTTGTCGATGATGCCGTTGTGCACGACGGCGACCTTGTTGTCGGCCGACAGGTGCGGGTGGGCGTTCACGTCGGAGGGGGCGCCGTGCGTGGCCCAGCGGGTGTGGGCGATTCCGGTGGTGCCCTTGAAGCGCGCCGGAACCTTCGCCTCCAGGTCACGGACCCGGCCCTTGGCCTTGACCATCTTCAGGCCGGACGTCTTCGGGGTCGTCACGACGATGCCCGCCGAGTCGTAGCCGCGGTACTCCAGCCGCTGCAGCCCCTCCAGCAGAAGGGGAGCAACGTCACGCTTGCCGATGTATCCGACGATTCCGCACATGTATAAGCATTCCTAGCCGTAGACGATGCGGCGCAACTGCCGGAGTGTGAGCTCCGGTGGTGCGACCGCCCGGTATTTCAGGTCCGCGTCGATCCGGTCGAAGATCGTCGCGTTCACCAGGCCCTGGGCCTGGAGCTCGCGGTGGCGGCGACGGACGTAGTCCTCGGTCGTCTCGTCGAAGTAGGCGAGCACGTCCTGGATCACCCGCAGTGCCTCGCCCCGGCTGAGGGGTGAGGAGCGCGTCAGATGATCAACGAGTTCGTCGTGCACCCGGTAGATCCTGGGGTACCGAGGGAAGGTTTGCAAGAATCCTGCCCGATATCGGGCAGCGGCCTGTTGAATGTCTTATGGGACTCTGTTCGCAAGCTGTCCATCCTGTGTCTTGTGTTACGTCGCTCATATGGACGAGTTTCAGACGCCATGGACATTCCTCGTATGGGAGTACCCGAAGAGCTCGCCGAGCGCATGAGCATGGCTGAGCAGCACGAGTACCTACGCTCGAAATTCTCGCGGCGCACGATGATCAGAGGCGGCGCCGTGACCCTCGGCGCCGTCGCCGGCGGCGTGTTCGTCCCGGGCGCGGTCGCCCAGGCGGCCGTCCCCAGCCAGGCCTCCGCCACCTACGCCGCCACCTCCACGGCGTCCTCGGTCGACGGGGCCCTCGTCGCCCCGTTCGGCCGTCACCTCGCGTTCGGCAACGACCCGAGCACCGAGGTCACGGTCTCCTGGCAGGTCCCGACCAACGTCAAGAAGCCGTTCGTCCGGATCGGCGCGCACCCCTGGGACCTCTCCCGCAAGATCGAGGCCGAGGTGCGCACGCTCTACACCCCGGCGGGCGTCGGTGCGAGCGGCGACCACACCCAGTACTACCTGCACGCCAAGCTGACCCACCTGCGTCCGGGCAGGACGTACTACTACGGCGTCGGCCACGCGGGCTTCGACCCGGCCGAGGCCCACCTGCTCGGCACGCTGGGCACCTTCACCACCGCCCCCGACCGCGCCGTGCCGTTCACCTTCACGGCCTTCGGCGACGAGGGCGTCGGCTACCACGGCCTGGCCAACAACAGCCTGCTGCTCGGCCAGAACCCGGCCTTCCACCTGCACGCCGGCGACATCTGCTACGCCGACCCCGCGGGCGCCGGCCAGACCGCCGACGCCGGTTTCGACTCGCGCACCTGGGACCTGTTCCTCGCGCAGACCGAGTCGGTCGCCAAGTCCGTGCCGTGGATGCCGGCCTACGGCAACCACGACATGGAGGCCTGGTACTCGCCCAACGGCTACGGCGGCGAGGACGCCCGCTGGAACCTGCCGGACAACGGCCCCGACAAGACGAACCTGCCGGGCGTCTACTCCTTCGTCTACGGCAACACGGCGATCATCTCGCTCGACGCCAACGACGTGTCCTTCGAGATCCCGGCCAACCTCGGCATCTCCGGCGGCACCCAGACCAAGTGGCTGGAGGCGCAGCTCAAGAAGTTCCGCGCGTCCAGGGACATCGACTTCGTGGTGATCTTCTTCCACCACTGCGCGTACTGCACCTCCACCGCGCACTCCTCGGAGGGGGGAGTGCGCAACGAGTGGGTGCCGCTGTTCGAGAAGTACACGGTGGACCTGGTCATCAACGGCCACAACCACCAGTACGAGCGCACCGACGTCATCAAGAAGAACGCCGTCGTCAAGAAGCTCCCGATCGGCGGCACGGCGTACCCGGAGACCGAGGGTGTCGTCTACGTGACGGCGGGCGCGGCCGGCCGCAGCCTGTACGCGTTCTCCGCCCCCGACTCCTACGAGGGTCACGTCGCCGACGTCGACTCGGTCGCCGCCTTCGTCAACACGAAGGACGGCAAGGTCAACGAGACGGTCGCCTGGTCGCGCGTGCGCTACCTCAACTACTCGTTCCTGCGCGTGGACGTCCAGCCCGCCCACAAGGGCCGTACGACCACCCTGACGGTCCGCGGCATCGCCGAGACCGGCGCCGAGGTCGACCGCTTCACGGTCGCCCGCAAGGCCAAGTAGCCCTGAAACAGCCCGAGTTACGCCCGGAAGGCAGGGCGCGACTCATCCGGCGGGCGGTCCTCACATGCGTTTGAGGACCGCCTGTTTGGCCATCGCGAACTCCTCGTCCGTGAGCACCCCGTCCCGGTGCAGCTCACCCAGTTCGCGCAACCGCCGCAGCAGCGCGTCGTGGCCGTCCTCCGCCGCGGCCGTCAACTGCCGCGCGGGCTGGGCCTGTTCGGTTCGTACGTCGGTCTCGGCGGCGGGGTGCGGAAGGCGCGCCTGTACGGCCGCGGCGACCAGGGCCATCAGCGGGTCCTTCTTGAAGCCCCACAACTCCACCGAGTTCGGGTCGTACTTGGGCGGCGCCTTGGTCGGCGCGCTGCGCACCGAGAAGCGGATGTAGCCGTTCTCCAGACCGGCCGACGGACGCCACTCCACGCCGACGAGGTCCGTGACGGCGAGCGTGCGGGCGCCGGCGGCGGACTTGGCGTCCTCGGTCTTCCAGTTCCACTCCAGCCGTACGTGCTCGCCGTCGAAGCTCGCCGTGCCGTCCCCGGCGGAGACCGACAGCGGTACTGCGGGGCCCGGCAGCAGATACGCGTCCACCGGATCGGCCGGGACCTCGTCGAGCAGCAGGGCGCTCCGCACCTCGTCCACAAAGTACTCGGCGACGCCGTACCGGTCCGACTCGACCGGGAGCTGATAGGGGTCGTCGCCCTCGGCGAGCCGGCCGCCGGTGGCGTGCAGCAGGGGGTCGGCGCCGTCGCGCAGCCGCAGTCTCAGCCGCCCCGACCTCCGGCCCTGCTCGAACGAGACGCCCGCCAACGCGCCCAGCGGGACGACGAGTTCGCCCAGGGTCCGGCGGAACAGGCCGACGTTCTTGTCCCGCCCGGGAGTCAGCCGCAGGGCGTCGCCGTCGAAGATCCAGGTGCCGTCCTTCTGGATGATTTCCGCCATAGGAGGGATTGTTCCACCGGTCTGACGACAGAATGGTCTGTACCTGTCCTGGCTCAAGGGAAGTTCGAAGGAAGGCACCGCTTGTGAGACACCTTGTGAGACAGCGCCACAGAACGACCCGCCTCCTCGGTTCGCTGCTGCTCGTCGCCGCCGCGAGCGTGTCCGTCGTCGGCGCCGCACCCGCTGCCGGGCCCGCCGCCGTCACCCCGCTGGGCCGGGTCGTCCCGGCGCCCGCCAAGGTCACCCCCGCGGGACACCCGTACACGATCACGAGCAGCACCCGGATCCGGGTCGACGACACCCGGGAGTCACGCCGGATCGGCGAGTACCTCGCGGGCATCCTGCGCCCCTCCACCGGCTACCGGCTGCCGATCACCTCGCGGGGCAAGGGGGGTATCCAACTCCGGCTGGCCAAGGGCGTGTTCGGGGCCGAGGGCTATCGGCTCGTCAGCGGGACCTCCGGTGTCACCATCACCGCGAGCAGGCCCGCCGGACTCTTCCACGGCGTCCAGACCCTGCGCCAACTCCTGCCCGCCGCCGTCGAGAAGAACTCCGTGCAGCGCGGCCCCTGGCGGATCGCGGGCGGCACCATCGAGGACTCCCCGCGCTACGCCTACCGCGGCGCGATGCTCGACGTGTCCCGGCACTTCTTCACGGTCGATCAGGTCAAGCGCTACATCGACGAGTTGGCGCTCTACAAGATCAACGAACTGCACCTGCACCTCAGCGACGACCAGGGCTGGCGCATCGCCATCAACTCCTGGCCCCGCCTGGCGACCTACGGCGGCTCGACCCAGGTCGACGGCGGCGCGGGCGGCCACTACACGAAGGCCGACTACAAGGAGATCGTCCGCTACGCCTCCTCCCGCTTCCTGGAGGTCGTACCCGAGATCGACATGCCCGGCCACACCAACGCGGCCCTCGCCTCCTACGCCGACCTGAACTGCGACGGCGTGGCACCCCCGCTCTACACGGGCACGGACGTCGGCTTCAGCTCGCTGTGCGTCGGCAAGGACCTCACGTACGGCTTCGTGGACGACGTGATCCGCGAGCTGGCCGCGCTGACCCCGGGCCGCTATCTGCACATCGGCGGCGACGAGGCGCACTCCACCAGCCATGAGGACTACGTCAAGTTCATGGACCGGGTGCAGCCGATCGTCACCAAGTACGGCAAGACGGTGATCGCCTGGCACCAGATCACCGGCGCCCACCCCGTCAAGGGCGCCTTCGCCCAGTACTGGGGTCTCGACGACACCGACGCCGCCGAGAAGGCACAGGTCGCCGAGGCCACGAAGAACGGCACCGGGCTGGTCCTCTCGCCCGCCGACCGGGTCTACCTCGACATGAAGTACACCGAGGACACCCCGCTCGGCCAGGACTGGGCGGGCCTGGTCGAGGTCAAGCGGTCCTACGACTGGGACCCGGGCAACTACCTTGCCGGAGTGCCGAGTTCGGCGATCCGGGGGGTCGAGGCACCGCTGTGGACCGAGACCATCGTGACCGACGCGAACATCCAGTACATGGCCTTCCCGAGGCTGCCGGGCGTCGCCGAGCTGGGCTGGTCGCCGGCCTCGACGCACGACTGGGACACCTACAAGGTGCGGCTCGCGGCGCAGGCCCCGCGCTGGGACGCGCTCGGGATCAACTACTACCGGTCGCCTCAAGTGCCGTGGCCCGCGCGGTAGTTGCGCCGCGTTCGTGAAGAGGGCGGTCACCCCGGGGGACCGTACCCCGGGGTGCCCGCCTGCTTGGGTGATCAGAACCCGGCGATCGGGTTCTTCAGGGTGCCGACGAGCTGGAGCGCGCCGGAGGGGTCCGCCAGGTCCACCATCTGCTCGTTGTCGCGCAGTTGGAGCCGGTTGAGGCAGGACAGCGAGAACTCGGGGGCGAACATGTCGTACTGCCGGAACTTGTCGGCGAGTTCGGGCGCCGCGTCCTGGTACTCGCGGGTGACCTCCGCGACCGTACGCCAGAAGTCGTCCTCCTCCAGGACGCCTTCGGCGGCCAGGTCGGCGGCGAGGAAGCGGAAGAAGCAGTCGAAGACGTCGGTGAAGATCGACAGGAGCTTCTTGTCCTCGGGGACCTCGACCCGCAGCCGCTCCACCGTCGGCGGCAGCACCGCGTCCGGGTCCATGACGGCGATCTCCTCGGCGATGTCCTTGTAGATCGCGCGCTCGACGACGCCGTCCTTCAGGACGAGGATCACGTTCTCGCCGTGCGGCATGAACACCAGGTCGTAGGCGTAGAAGCTGTGCAGCAGCGGGGTGAAGTACGCCCGCAGATAACGGCGCAGCCACTCCACCGGGGTCAGCCCCGAGCGCTCGATCAGCGCGCCCGCGAAGGACGCGCCCTCGTGGTCCAGGTGCACCAGCGAGGCCATCGTCGCGAGGGACTCGCCGTCCCGGAGCGAGGACACCGGGCTCTCGCGCCACAGCGCGGCGAGCATTTTGCGGTACGGCGAGTAGCGGTCGGTGGCCGCCTCGTACTCCAGGTGCCGGTAGCCGACGGCGGCCCGCTCGCGGATGATCGACAGGCCGGTGGACTTCAACACCGGGTCGTTGTCGATGAGTTGGGCGAGCCAGTCGTTGATCGCCGGGGTCGCCTCCATGTAGGCGGCCGAAAGCCCGCGCATGAAGCCCATGTTGATGACGGACAGGGCCGTCTTCACGTAGTGCTTCTCGGGGTTCGACCTGTTGAAGAAGGTCCGGATGGACTGTTGGGCGAGGTACTCGTCGTCGCCCTCGCCGAGGCAGACGAGGTGGCCGCGGGCGACCTCGGCGGCGAAGGTGACGCTGAGCTTGTTCCACCACTGCCAGGGGTGGACGGGGATGAGGAGGAAGTCGTCCGGGTCGTGGCCCTGTTCGGTCAGCGTGGCACGGAAGCGGTCGACGGTGGCGCTGCCCAACTCGCCCTTGACGAAAGCCTCGTACTCGATGCCCACACCCGCCGTGAACGCCGCCCGCGAGCGGTGCGCGGCCAGCCAGACCAGCCGGACCGGGCTCGCGGTCTCGGGGGCGTACGAGAGGTACTCGTGCACACCGAAGCCGAGCCGGCCGTTGTTCGCGACGAAGCAGGGGTGGCCCTCGGTCATCCCCGTCTCGATGGCCTGGAAGTCGCTCCGCACCAGCTCGGCGACCGGGATCTGCGGCTTGGTGAGCTTGTAGCAGGTGCCGGAGAGGGTGGAGGAGATCTCCTCCAGGTAGACCGGCAGGATCGCCTCGCTCAGCCCGAGCGCCTGCTTCAGCTCGATGAAGAAGTCCATTGCGGCTAGGGGGAGTTCGGTGCCGTCGCGGTGACGCGTGATGGAGTCGGCGTCCACCTGCCAGTGGTCGAGCGCGCGCCGGGTTGCGGTGAACCGGTAGCGGGTCAGACCGTCGTCGCTGCGGACGACGTACGAGTCCCCGTCCTTCTCAACCAGTTCGGGTGCGATGAGCCGCTCGTGCGCGAACTCGGCGAGGGCCTTGCGGATGAGGAGACGGTTGGCCTTCTCCCAGCGCTCGGGGGAGAGGTGGGCGACGGCGTCGGCGAGGCTCATGCGGACACCGCCGTGGCGCTCAGGAACTGCTCCCGTGTGCAGAAGCTCAACAAGGCCATTTTCTCCGGCTTCTGGATCTCACGCTCGGGCACGAACCCGACCGCCTCGTTCAGTGCGTGCACGGCGGTGTTGGACACGTCCGGCTCCACGACGACACGCTCGACGGCCGGGTCCTCGAAGAGGCGGCCCATCACGGCGGTGATCACCGCGCGGGTGAAACCGTGGACGGGCGTCTCGGTGGCGGGCGTCAGGAAGTGCATGCCGACGTCACCGGCCAACGGCTCGTACAGGCCGACCAGTTCGCGGTACCGCGGGTCGTAGTACTCCATCAGAAAGACGGGCACCCCGTCCTGGAGCCCGAACAGCGCGTGCTGGTGCTCGTCGGCCGCGATCTCCATGTACGCGCGCTCGACGTCCTCCAGTTTCGCGTCCTGCATCATCCAGAACGCGGCCTTGGGGTGCGTGAGCCACCGGTGCAGCAACTCGGCGTCCTGGAGCGGGTCGAGGGGGCGGAAGGTGAAGGTCATACGGTGAACTCCTGGAACGCGATGGTCTGTTCGACCGGGTAGTACTCGGTGCCGAGCAGCTCACGGATGATGTACGCGTTGCGGTACGCGCCCATGCCCAGGTCGGGGGACGTGATGCTGTGCGTGTGGACGCCGGCGTTCTGGAGGAAGACGCCTCGGCCCGTGGTGTCGATCGAGTAGTTGCGCGCGATGTCGAAGTTGCCCCGCGAGTCGTAGCGCAGTCGCTCGTGCACGGGCTTGAGGAACTCCGGCTCGGCGTACTTGTAGCCGGTGGCGAGGACCAGGCCCTGGGAGCGCAGGGTGTAGTCCTTCTCCTGCTCCTCTTGGCGCAGGGCGAGTTCGTACACGCCGTCGCGGTAAGTGGCGTCGTTCAGGGCGGAGTTGGTGAGCAGCCGGGTGGGGACCGGGCCGCCGACCTTCTTCTGGTACAGCAGGTCGAAGATGTCGTTGACGAGGTCGCCGTCGATGCCCTTGAAGAGGCCCTTCTGCTCGGCCGTGAGGCGGTAGCGGGTCTGCTCGGGCAGGGCGTGGAAGTAGTCGATGTACTCCGGGGAGGTCATCTCCAGCGTGAGTTTCGTGTACTCCAGCGGGAAGAAGCGCGGCGAGCGCGTGACCCAGTTCAACTCGTATCCGTGCACGTCGATCTCGCTGAGCAGGTCGTAGTAGATCTCGGCGGCGGACTGCCCGCTGCCGACCAGCGTGATCGACTCCTTGGCCTGCAACTCCGCTCTGTGCTGCATATAGCGGGAGTTGTGGATGAAGTCGCCGCCCAGGCCGGCGACGGCCTCCGGGAGGTAGGGAGGGGTGCCGGTGCCGAGGACCAGGTGACGGGCGCGGTAGAGGTCGCCGGTCTCGGTCCGGACGACGTAGACCTCGTCCTCGTACGTCACCTCGGTGACCGTCGTGCTGAAGCGCACGTTGGTGAGTTTGTCGGCCGCCCAGCGGCAGTAGTCGTCGTACTCGACGCGCAGCGGGTAGAAGTTCTCGCGGATGTAGAAGGGGTACAGACGCCCCTTCTCCTTCAGGTAGTTGAGGAAGGAGTACGGCGAGGTCGGGTCGGCGAGGGTGACGAGGTCCGACATGAACGGGGTCTGGAGGTGGGCGCCGTCGAGGAACATGCCGGCGTGCCACTCGAAGCCGGGCTTCGAGTCCAGGAAGATGCCGTCGAGTTCGGCGATGGGCTCGGTGAGGCAGGCGAGGCCGAGGTTGAAGGGTCCGAGCCCGATGCCCACGAAGTCGTAGGTCTTGCTGGCGGGTTCAGGAAGCGCGGTCAAGGGACTCTCCCAGGTACTGCTCGGCATGGCCGGCGATCAGGTCGAGGACGGCGGCGATGTCGTCGGTCGTCGTCTCGGGGTTGAGCAGGGTGAACTTCAGGTAGTGGCGGCCCGCGACCTTGGTGCCCGCGACCACCGCGGCACCGGACGCGAACAGGGCCTTGCGGGCGTACAGGTTGGCGCGGTCGATCTCGGCCGGGTCGGTGACGGCGGCCGGGATGTAGCGGTAGACGAGGGTGGAGAGCGAGGGCGCCACGACCACGTCGAAACGGGGGTCGGCGGCCAGCAGCTTCCACCCCTCCTCCGCCAGGTCGCAGACCTCGTCGAAGAGTTGGCCGATGCCGTCGGCGCCCATCACGCGCAGCGTCATCCACAGCTTGAGCGCGTCGAAACGGCGGGTGGTCTGAAGGGACTTGTCGACCTGGTTGGGGATGCGCTCCTGCACCGCGCGCTGCGGGTTGAGGTACTCCGCGTGGTAGGTCGCGTGGCGCAGGGTGTCGGCGTCGCGGACCAGCAGGGCGGACGAACTCACCGGCTGGAAGAAGGACTTGTGGTAGTCCACGGTGACCGAGTCGGCGCGCTCGATGCCGTCGATGCGGCCCCGGTGCTTGAGGGAGGCGAGCAGACCGCAGCCGTAGGCCGCGTCCACATGCATCCACACCCCGAACTGCTCGCACAGGGCGGCGATTTCGGGCAGCGGGTCGATGGAGCCGAAGTCGGTGGTGCCGGCGGTGGCGACAACGGCCATGGGGACCAGACCGGCGCTCTTGCAGCGCTCCAACTCCCGCGCGAGCGCGACGGTTTGCATGCGCTTGTCGGCGCCGACGGGTATCGACACGACGGCGTCCTGGCCGAGGCCCAGCAGTTTCGCCGACTTCTTCACGCTGAAGTGGCTGACCTCGGAGGCGAAGATCCGCAGTTTGGCCAGGCTGTCGGTCTTCGCCTCCTCGCGGGCCAGCAGCAGTGCCTGGAGGTTGGACTGGCTGCCGCCGGAGGTGAACACCCCGTCCGCGTGCGGCCCGAGGCCGATCCGTTCGTTCGTCCAGTCGATCAGCTTGCGCTCGATGAGGGTGCCGCCGGCCGACTGGTCCCAGGTGTCCAGGGAGGAGTTGACGGCGGAGAGCACCGCCTCGCCGAGCACCGCGGGGATGACGACCGGGCAGTTGAGGTGGGCGAGGTAGCGGGGGTGGTGGAAGTAGATCGCGTCCCGCAGATAGACCTCGTCCAGCTCGTCGAGCACCGCGGTGGTGTCGTGGAGCGGGCGGTCGAGGTCGATCCGGTCGATGAGGGGGGAGAGGGCGTCGACCGTGACGCCGGTGAACGGTCGTTCGGTGGTGGCGAGTTTGGCTGCCACCCGCTCCACGCCTTGAGTCACGGAGCGGCGGTAGTGCTCCGCAGTCGTGTCATTGAGCAGGTGCGAGCGCATGTGGGGGTCCTCCGGTGGGGAAGTCCGTGCGGGACAGGTGAGCGGCGGGGTTCCGCAACATCAACTTAGGTAAGCCTAACCTAACTTAACGTCCAGGAAACCCGCCGCTCCCGTGACAGCGATCACTCACGCACCAGCGGTTACTCACCCCGCTTCGCGCAGTTGCTCCTCGCTGAGTCCCTGCCGCCAGTACCCCACGAAGGTCACCCGCCGCCGGTCGAACCCGCGCTCACCCACGAAGTGCCGCCGCAGCGCCTTCACTTGACCGGACTCGCCCGCGATCCACACGTACGGCCGCTCGGTGGAGGGGAGTTGGGCGGCGCGCAGGGCGCCGAGGGCCATGGGGGACCCCTCGGCACTCTCGTCATCGCGCACCAGCCAGGTCACCTCGGCATCGGCGGCGGCCACCAACTCCTGCACATCATCGGCATGTCGGACCTCCAGCCACACCCGCGCACGCATGCCCGCGGGCAGCGCCTCGAGGATGGCGGACACGGCCGGTACGGCGGTCTCGTCGCCCCAGACGACCACGAGATCGGTGTCCTCCGGCGGCCGGAACCGAATCGCCCGATTGTCCGCGACGGCGGGCCCGAGCAACACGACCCGGTCCCCGGCGGCGGCGCGAGCGGCCCAACGGGACGCGGGCCCGGCGGGCTCGTGCAGCACGAAGTCGATGTCGATCTCGTCGGGCTCGCGGCGCAGCGCACGAAGCGTGTACGACCGCATCACCGCCCGTACGTCGTCCGGGAGTTCACGCCAGGCCTGCCACCACCCGTCGCCGAGTTCGTAGGGCACGGCGGGCGACGGCTGGCCGGGGTGGGGGAGGAACAACGACAGCGACTGGTCGTGTCCGTCGGAGAAGAAGTACGCCAGATCGTCTCCGGTGAAGGTCACCCGGACAAGAGACGGCCCGAGCCGCTCCGTCCGCACGACATGGAGTGAGAAAAAGCGGAACGGAGCGGCAACGGCCGTAGACATGGAGAGGGGCTCCTCTGAAGGGGCGTCAGGGATGCGTACCCAGGGGCGCGGTGCTGTATCTGATGTGCGGCTCCGCCGCGGGGCGCGGCCGACTACAACTGGCCCGCACCTCCCCGCGAAAGAGCAACTCCCCCTGATTCAGCTGACCTTCTTGGCGTTCTCGATCGCCTTCGCCAGATCCTCGAGCAACGGCGCGCACTTGTCGTACGACAGAATCGGCTCGGGGTTCCGCGCGATGACCTGCCCCGCCTTCACCGCGGGCAGCTTCTTCCACGTGCCCTCGGTGATGTCGGCGGGCTGCGTCGCCGCCGTACGGTTGTCCATCATGATGACGTCCGCCCCGTACTTGTCGACGTTCTCCCAGCTCAGGTTCTCGTACCATCCACCGCTCGCCTTCAGCGCGGCCGCGGACGGCTCGACGAAGTTCACGCCGAGCGCCTTGTAGTACTCGAGGTCGACGGAGAGGTTCGAGCCGGAGACGTAGAAGACGGTGTCGCTCGCGGAACCGACGAGGACCTTGATGTCCGGCTTGGCCTTCGCCGCGGCGCGCAGCCGGGCCGCCGCGTCCTCGAAGCGCTTCTTGGCCGCGGTGATCGTCGACGAAGTGGTGTCCGCGCCAAGGGACTTGGCGAGTTCCAGCATCCGCGCCAGCGGCGTCGGCAGCTGGACGTCGTAGACCGAGATACCGACGGACGGCGCGCCCACGGCGAGGATCTTCTTCTTCGACTCCTCCGGGACGTACCAGAGGGTGCCGGCCGCGTCGAACATCGTGGTGATGAGGACGTCGGGGGCGAGGGCCGCGTACTTCTCGATGTTGAACTGGCCCCAGGTGTTGCCGAGGTTGGTGACCTTGCTGATGTCCAGATCGCCGGCCTGCACGTCGGGCTTGCCGTTCTTCAGCTCGGTCGGGCCGAAGACGCCCTTGGACTCGATGCCGTAGTCGTGCAGCGCGGCCGCGACACCGATGAAGGAGACGATGGTCGCCGGGGTCTTGTCGGTCTTCGCGGTCTGGCCGCGGTCGTCCTTGAAGGTCCAGGGGCCGGACTTGGCGGCCGTCGTCTCCTTGTCCGAACCACCGCTTTTCGCGTCGTCGTCGCCGCAGGCCGCGAGCACGGCGCCGAGGCCGAGGGCGCCGCCCGCGGCGAGGATGCCGCGGCGGGAGAGGTGAGTGGCACGGGCGTTGGACATGTGTCGCTGCTTTCGAACAGGGCGGAGCGCCCGCCGGACAATTCGAAGGTAGGTTAGCCTAACCTCACTTGTTGTCCAGCGGGTGGGCCCGCCCCCGCTCGGGCCTGTGTCTGTCCTGTGCCGGGCTTATGGGCCCATGTCCTAGGCGATTTGGCTTTCAACCGCCTTGTCTCGTAAGGCCGTTGTGATCACGCTCCTTCCTAGAACGACCTGCGCACTGCTGTTCGGGCGTCCTCGGAGGTGGAGTGGCAATCACGGTGGACACGACGGGTACCACGGGCACGGCGGGTGTGGAGGCGGTGGTGCGCGGCGACGCGGCACTGCTGGAGGACGACCTGGCCGCGTTCCTCGACGCGCTGACCGCCCCGGCCCGGGCGGCGGACGCCGTGTACGACACGGCCCTGCGCCGCGCCCTGTACGAGCCGGTCGCGGACGCCCTGGGCTCGAAGGTCGGCCAGCAGGCGCTGCCCCCGACGCCCGGAGCACCCGGCGGCCGGGCTCCGCTGCGGCCCTCGATGGTCTACTGGGCGTATCGCAACTACCGGGGGTTCCCCGAGGAGGCGGAGAGCGCTTCCGACCTCGCGGTGATCCGCCGAACGGCAGTTGCCGTAAGGATTCTGCTGAAGGCCGCGGTCGCTCTCGACGACATCCAGGACGGCAGCGACGTCCGCTACGGCGAACCCGCACTCCACACCACCCACGGCACCCCGCTCGCGCTCAACGCCGGCGTCTGGCTGATCATGTCCGCGCTGCGGCACGCGGCCGACCCCGCCGTCGTGGACAGCCTGGTGGGCTCGGTCGGCAGCGGCTTCACCGGGCAGGCCGTCGACCTGTCCTCGCGTACGGCGCTCACGCGCGCGGAGCTGCTGGCAGCGCCGCGCGCCACCCGGGTCGACTTCTGGGAGGCGACGGCCGCCCTCAAGACCGGCACCCTGTTCCGGATGCCGCTGGACGCGGCGGTCGCGGGGCTGCGGGTGGTCGCGGACGACCGGCTGGCCCTGGACGGCGCGATGCGCCAACTCGGCCTCGCCAGCCAGCTGTTCAACGACCTGGCCGACTTCGTTCCGGAACTCGGTGGCGCCAACACCCACGAGGACCTCGACGGCCTGGGCAACCGGGTTCTGCTGGAACTCCTCGACGACGTAACGCCGGAAGCGGAATTCAAACGGTACGTTCTCGGTCACCCGAAACTGGAGCGCACGCTCCTCGCGCTCGCCGAGGAGGCCGTGGCGCTGAAGCGTGCCGCGAAGGACGCCGTGCACGCGGTGTGCCGCTCCGAGCGCAGCGCCGCCTACTTCGACGTGACGATCGAACGCAAGGGCCATCTCATCGACCGTCTGCTCGCGACGGTCCGGCAGCGGAGCGGCGTATGACGGACACGAACACGGGCACGGCGACCCAGCGGTTACGGAACGGCACCCGCGTCTGGCACGAGGCCTTGGAGAGCACCGGATTCGCCACCGCGATGCTCGCCGGCACCCTCCCGCTCGACCGCTACGTCGGCCAACTCGCCGCCTACCGCGTGGTGTTGGCGGCCCTGGAGACCGAACTCGCCCGTGCCCTCTGCCCGTCGGTCGACTCGGTGTGGTCGCCGGACCTGGCCAAACTCCCGCTCGTCGAACGCGACCTGCGCCACTTCGCCGCCCTGGGCCCGGCCCCTCGCCCCGGCCCGGCCGCCGCGGAGTTCGCCGCCGAGATACGGCACACCGCCGCCACCGCACCCACCGAACTCCTCGGCTTCCTCTACGTGTTGGAGGGTTCCACCCTCGGAGCCCTCTTCCTGCGCCGGTACGTCATCGAGGCCTACCGGCTCACGGACGGGTACGGCACGTCGTACTACGGCAGTGGCGACCGTGCCCGCTGGACGGCCCTCACCGAGCGCCTCGACCGCGCGCTCGGCGAAGGCGCCGTACAGGAAAGGGTGGTGGCCGCCGCCGAGCGGGCCTATCGGCATGTGGCCCTGATCTCGGCGGAGTTGTCGGTGGGGCTGGGCAGACCGGCTCCCGAGCCGGTCTGAGGGTGCTCAGCCCGCGAGGCCCAACTCGCGGGCGATCAGCATCCGTTGGACCTCGCTGGTGCCCTCGCCGATCTCCAGGATCTTGGAGTCGCGCCACATGCGGGCCACCGGGTACTCGTTCATGAAGCCGTAGCCGCCGTGCACCTGGGTGGCGTCGCGGGCGTTGTCGACGGCGATCGTCGAGGAGTACAGCTTGGCGAGGGCCGCCTCCTTCTTGAAGGGCTCGCCGGCCAGCAGCCGGGAGGCCGCGTCGCGCCAGGCGAGACGGGCGGTGTGGGCCTTCATCTCCATGTCGGCGATCTTGAACTGGATGGCCTGGTTGGCGCCGATCGGCCGCCCGAACGCGTGCCGTTCCTTGGCGTACTTCACCGACTCGTCGACGCAGCCCTGCGCCAGACCGGTGGCCAGCGCGGCGATCGCGATCCGGCCCTCGTCCAGGATGCGCAGGAACTGGGCGTAGCCGCGCCCCTGTTGACCCAGCAGGTTCGCCGCCGGGACCCGGACGTCCGAGAAGGACAGCTCACGGGTGTCCGAGGCGTTCCACCCGACCTTCGAGTACGGCGCCGCGACCGTGAAGCCGGGTGTCCCGGACGGCACGATGATCGAGGAGATCAGCGGCTTGCCGTCGGGCTTGCGCCCGGTGACCGCGGTGACCGTCACCAGACCGGTGATGTCCGTACCGGAGTTGGTGATGAAGCACTTGGAGCCGTTGATCACCCACTCGTCGGTGTCCGGGTCGAGGCGGGCCGTCGTCCGCGTCGCCCCCGCGTCCGAGCCGCCGTCCGGCTCGGTCAGCCCGAAGGCGCCCAGGATCTCGCCGGAGCACAGCCGGGGCAGCCACTCGGCCTTCTGCTCCTCGGTACCGAAGAGGTGGATCGGCATCGCGCCCAGCGAGACCCCGGCCTCCAGGGTGATCGCGACCGACGAGTCCACCCGGGCCAGTTCCTCCAGGACGAGGCCAAGCGCGAGATAGTCGCCGCCCATCCCGCCGTACTCCTCGGGGAACGGCAGCCCGAACAGGCCCATGCGGCCCATCTCGCGGACGATCTCGTACGGGAACTCGTGCCGTTCGTAGAAGTCGCCGATCTTCGGCGCGACGACGTCGTGCGCGAACTCCTCGACCGTACGGCGGAGTTCTTCCAGCTCGGGGGAGAGACGGTGGTCCATGGCGGTCACTGCTCCTTGTGGGGCTGCGCTGTTTTACCGAGTGCGCGGACGGTGCGGGACGGGCTGGGTCGGCCCAGTTGTTCGGCCATCCACACGCTGGTGGCGGTGAGGGAGCCGAGGTCCACTCCGGAGTCGATGCCGAGACCCTGGAGCATCCACACGAGGTCTTCGGTGGCGAGGTTGCCGGTCGCGGACTTGGCGTACGGACAGCCGCCCAGGCCGCCCGCGGAGGCGTCCACGGTGGTCACGCCGTGCTGGAGGGCGGCCAGGGTGTTGGCGAGGGCCTGGCCGTAGGTGTCGTGGAAGTGCACGCCCAACACGTTGGTGGGGACGCCCTGTTCGTTGAGCGCGGCCAGCAGCTCCAGGACGTGGCCCGGGGTCGCGACGCCGATCGTGTCGCCGAGGCTCAGCTCGTCGCAGCCCATGTCCAGCAGCGACTTGCAGACATGGACGACCTGGTGGATCGGGACGGCGCCCTCCCAGGGGTCGCCGAAGCACATCGACAGATAGCCGCGCACATGCGCGTCCCCCGCCTTCGCCCGGGTCACCACCGGCTCGAACATGGCCAGCGCGTCGTCGACCGTGCGGTTCAGATTGGCCTTCGCGAAAGCCTCGGTGGCGCTCGCGAACACCGCGATACGGCGGGCGCCGAGCGCGAGCGCCCGGTCGAGGCCGCGTTCGTTCGGCACGAGTACCGGGAGCCGGACCCCCGGCAGATCGCGCACGAGCGGGAACAACTGCTCCGCGTCGGCCAGTTGGGGCACCCACTTGGGGTGGACGAAGCTGGTCGCCTCGATCGTGCTCAGGCCCGCGTCGGCCAGCCGGCGCACGAACTCGGCCTTCACCTCCGTCGGCACGGTCGCCTTCTCGTTCTGCAGCCCGTCCCGCGCGCCCACCTCGTGGATACGCACCCGGGCGGGCAGATCGGGGGCCGGTACGACCATCGGGAGTGTCACTGGTCCTCCTCCGCCGGTGTGACGACCAGGGGTGTGACGACCGCCAGCACCTGGTCCATGGCGACCGTCGCGCCGGGCGTCACATCGAGTTCGGCGACGGTGCCGGCGTGCGGCGCGGAGACGACGTGCTCCATCTTCATCGCCTCGACCACCAACAGGCTCTGTCCGGCCGTCACTTGGTCCCCGACGGCGACCTTCACCACGGTCACCGTCCCCGGCATCGGCGCGGTCAGCGAACCGGCACCGGAGCGGTCGGCCCCGCTGAGCGAGGCGGCCACCGGATCGTGGTCCCGCACCTGCCAGGCGTCCCCGTCCCGGCCCAGCCAGGTGCCGTCCGGCAGGGCGGTGAAGGTGTGGACGAGGCCGTCGAGCCGCAGGGTGAACCGGCCGTCGGGCCCGGCCGTTCCGGCCGCGACGAGCGGCTTCCCGTCGCCGTCCGGCAGGAGTTCGGTCCCGCCCTCGGGTGTGCGGCGTACGCGCACGGTCACCGGATCGTGGCCCGGTACCCGTAGGGGGTGTGCCGTCCAGGCCCGCTCCCCGCCCAGCCGCCAGCCGTCCGTGGCGGCGAACGGGTCGGCCCAGCCGGAGCCCCGCCCGGGCGCGAGCGCCGCGTGCCGCAGCAGCGCCGCCGCCGCGTAGACCTCCACCGGTACCTCACCGGGCACGAGCCCGGCCGCCTCGCGCTCGACGAGCCCGGTGTCCAACTCGCCCGCCACGACCGCCGGATGGGCCAGCAGCCGTCGTAGGAATCCCGCGTTCGTCGGCACGCCCAGGGTGACTGTGTCCGCGAGGGCGGCCCGGAGTTTCCTGAGCGCGGTCGCGCGGTCGGGGCCGTAGGCGATGACCTTGGAGAGCATCGGGTCGTAGAGGCTGCCGACCTCGGTGCCTTCGGAGAGGCCGGAGTCGGTGCGGATGCCGTCGCCGGAGGGTTCGTTCAGCTTCAGGATCGTGCCGCCGGAGGGGAGGAAGCCCCGGGCGCCCGCTTTAAGAGACACAGTCTCCGCGCAGATCCGTGCCTCCACCGCGTGCCCGGTGAGCGTGATGTCCTCCTGCGCGAAGGGCAGCCGCTCGCCCGCCGCCACCCTGAGCTGCCACTCCACCAGGTCGAGTCCGGTCACCAACTCCGTCACCGGGTGCTCCACTTGGAGGCGGGTGTTCATCTCCATGAAGTAGTACGACGACGGGTCGCTGCCGGGGACGATGAACTCCACCGTGCCCGCGCCCGCGTACCCGCACGAGCGGGCCGCCTGGACCGCCGCCTCGCCCATCGCCGCGCGTGTGCCGGGGTCGAGGAGGACGCTCGGGGCCTCCTCGACGACCTTCTGGTGGCGGCGCTGCAAGGAGCACTCGCGCTCGCCGAGGTGGACGACGTTGCCGTGGCCGTCGGCCAGGATCTGGATCTCGATGTGCCGGGGGCGGTCGACCCAGCGCTCGACCAGGAGGGTGTCGTCGCCGAAGGAGGCGCGGGCCTCGCGCCGCGCGGCGGCGATCTCCTCCTCCAGGAGGGTGAGGTCGCGGACCAGGCGCATGCCCTTGCCGCCACCGCCTGCCGACGGCTTGAGGAGGACGGGGGCGCCCAACTCATGGGCCGCCTTGGTGAGTTCGGGGTCGCGGCCGCCGGGGACGACCGGGACGCCGGCCGCCGCCACGGTCTCCTTGGCGCGGATCTTGTCGCCCATGAGGGCGATCGCGTCCGCCGGAGGGCCGATGAAGACCAGCCCGGCGTCGGCGCACGCGCGCGCGAAGGCCGCGTTCTCGGCGAGGAAGCCGTACCCGGGGTGCACGGCCTGCGCGCCGGTGCGGGCCGCCGCCTCCAGGAGCCGCTCCACCGACAGATAGCTCTCGGCCGCGGGGGCCGGACCGAGCCGTACCGCCGTGTCGGCCCTCGCGGACGTGCCGGGCGTCCGCGTCGGCGTCGGAGAAGACGGCCACCGAGCGCACACCGAGCGAGCGCAGGGTGCGGATCACGCGGACCGCGATCTCGCCCCGGTTGGCCACGAGGACCGTGTCGAACATCCCGGGTGCCTCGGGCGTCCTGGGAGTCTCGGGCGTCCTGGGAGTCTCGAATGTGTCGACCATCTCGGGCATCCTCATCACATCCGGAAGACGCCGAACTGGGTGTCACCCAGCGGCGCGTTGGCACAGGCGGTCAGGGCGAGACCCAGCACCTGGCGGGTCTCCGTCGGGTCGATGACCCCGTCGTCCCAGAGCCGGGCGGTCGCGTAGTAGGCGCTGCCCTGACGCTCGTACTGCTGCCGGATCGGGTCCTTGAAGGTCTCCTCGTCCGCCGTGGGCCACTCCTCCCCACGCCCCTCCAACTGGTCCCGCTTCACGGTCGCGAGGACCGACGCGGCCTGCTCGCCGCCCATGACGGAGATCTTGGCGCCGGGCCACATCCACAGGAAGCGCGGTGAGTACGCCCGGCCGCACATCGAGTAGTTGCCCGCGCCGTACGAGCCGCCGACCACGACCGTCAGCTTGGGCACGCGCGCGCAGGCGACGGCGGTGACCATCTTGGCGCCGTGCTTGGCGATGCCGCCCGCCTCGTAGTCCTTGCCGACCATGAAGCCGGAGATGTTCTGGAGGAAGACGAGCGGGATGCCGCGCTGGTCGCACAGCTCGATGAAGTGGGCGCCCTTCTGGGCGGATTCGGAGAACAGGATGCCGTTGTTGGCGACGATGCCGACCGGGTGGCCGTGGATCCGGGCGAAGCCGGTGACCAGGGTCTGCCCGAACTCCGCCTTGAACTCGGCGAAGCGCGAACCGTCGACCACGCGCGCGATGATCTCCCGTACGTCGTAGGGGGTACGGGAGTCGACCGGGACCGCGCCGTAGATCCCGTACGGGTCGACCTTGGGCTCGACCGACTCGGTGACCTCCCAGGGGAGGGGCCCGCGCGCGGGGAGCGTGGCGGCGATGTTCCGGACGATGCGCAGGGCGTGCGCGTCGTCCTCCGCGAGGTGGTCGGTGACACCCGACACGCGCGCGTGGACGTCGCCGCCGCCCAGCTCCTCGGCGGTGACGACCTCGCCGGTGGCGGCCTTCACCAGGGGAGGCCCGCCCAGGAAGATCGTCCCCTGATTCCGGACGATGACGGCCTCGTCGCTCATCGCCGGGACGTACGCCCCACCGGCGGTGCAGGACCCGAGCACGGCGGCGATCTGCGGGATCCCGGCCCCCGACATCCGGGCCTGGTTGTAGAAGATCCGCCCGAAGTGCTCGCGGTCCGGGAACACCTCGTCCTGCATGGGCAGGAAGGCGCCGCCTGAGTCGACGAGGTAGATGCAGGGGAGCCGGTTCTCGAGGGCGATCTCCTGGGCGCGCAGATGCTTCTTCACGGTCATCGGGTAGTACGTCCCGCCCTTGACCGTGGCGTCGTTGGCGACGATCACGCACTCGCGGCCGCTGACCCGGCCGATCCCGGCGATGACACCGGCGGCGGGGGCGGCCCCGTCGTACATCCCGTCGGCGGCCAGGGGAGCCAGCTCCAGGAAGGGCGAGCCGGGGTCCAGGAGGGTGTCGACACGGTCGCGGGGGAGCAGCTTGCCGCGCGCGGTGTGCCGGTCCCGGGCCCGCTCACCGCCGCCGAGCCGGGCCGCGGCGAGCTTTTGCCGCAGCTCCTCGCCCAGCGCGCGGTGCGCCGCCTCGTTGGCCCGCCACGCCTCCGACGCGGGGTCCGCCGCGCTCGTCAGCTCCGGTGCCTCTTGCATTCTGCGGTCCCCTCGCACAGCGATCGACTGTTAATGAGCGTTAACCATTTCCTTCAGGTTAACGACCGCTAACCTTCCTGTCTAGAATTGCTTCCATGACCACGAGAACCGACGCCCCCACCCGCCGCGAGCAGATCCTCAAGGAGGCCGCGCGGCTCTTCGCCGAGCGCGGCTTCCACGGCGTCGGGGTCGACGAGATAGGCGCCGCGGTCGGCATCAGCGGACCCGGCCTCTACCGCCACTTCCCGGGCAAGGACGCGATGCTCGCCGAGCTGCTGGTCGGCATCAGCGGACAGCTGCTGACGGGGGCGAAGCGGCGACTGGCGGAGGCGGAGGGGGTGACCTCCCCGGGTGTCCTGCTCGACTCGCTCATCGAGGGGCACATCGACTTCGCCCTGGACGACCGCCCCCTGATCACCCTCCACGACCGGGAACTCGACCGGCTGCGGGACTCCGACCGCAAGCTGGTGCGTCAACTCCAGCGGCAGTACGTGGAGTTGTGGGTGGAGGTCGTACGGGAGGTGTATCCCGAGCTGCCCGAACCCAGCGCGCGGTCGGCGGTCCACTCGGTCTTCGGCCTGCTCAACTCGACTCCGCATCTGGGGCGGCCGGGATCGTTGCCCGGGCGGGGGGCGACGGCGGAGCTGCTGCACCGGATGGCGAGGGGGGCGTTGGG
>NZ_JAENRY010000130.1 GCF_016612545.1 Streptomyces sp. MBT65
GCGCGTGATGGGGGCGCTGGCGGGTTTCGGGGCGCTGCTGAAGGTGTGGCCGGCGCTGCTCCTGCTGGGCGCGGTCAAGCGCCGTGCGTGGGGAGCGGCGGCGGTGACGGTCGTGGTGGTCGCCGGTGTCTTCGCGGTGTCGATGCCGGGCGCGTTCGCCTTCCTGACCTTCCAGCGCGAGCGGGGCACGGAGGTGGAGTCGCTGGGCTCGCTGGTCTTCCATGTGGCCCGGCACTTCGGCTGGCAGGGCGAGGTGCTCCTGAACTACGGCTCGGTCGAGTTCGTCGGCCCGTACGTGAACTGGGTCAGCACGGCGGCCCTGGGCCTCACCGCGCTGGCCTTCGGCTGGATCGTGCTCTGGCGGCTGATGGCGGCCCGCTTCCTGCCCCACACCCTCGCGGACGCGGCCTTCGTGGCGGTCCTGATGTTCACGGTCACCAGCCGGGTGATCAGCCCCCAGTACGTCGTCTGGCTGATCGGCCTGGCAGCCGTCTGCTCCTGCTTCCGCGCCAGCCGCATGCGCCTCCCGGTCACCCTGGTCCTGGCGGCGGCCTTCGTCACGGTCCTGGAGTTCCCCCTCTGGTTCGCCCACGTGGTCGCGAGCGACGGCCTGGGCATCACCCTCCTCCTGCTCCGCAACGGCCTCCTGGCAGCCGCGGCGATCACCGCCGCACGCGAGCTGTGGCGGGCGTCGGTCACCTGGGCGGACGTACCGCCACTGCCTACTCAGGCGACGCGGTCGAAGGCTACTTCCGCGTCGCCCTGAGACCTGAGGCCTGAAACCCGGGGCAAGTCCCGCTGAAATCAGCCGCGTTGAGCCCTGAGATAGTCCCGCCACTGCTCCGTGAAGTCCGCCAGGGTCGTACCCAGGACGTTCTTCAGCGCGTCCTCCACCGCTCCCGGCCGCTTCTTGTGGGTGCCGACCGCGCGGTAGAACCTGCCCAGTCGGGCGACCCCCCACCGGTCCTCGATCATCCGGCAGGCCATCCAGCCGCCCTCGTACGCCTGGGCCAGTTCCGTGGGGTCGCTGCTGAAGCCGAAGTCCTTGTCGGTGGGGAGGGCGGTCGGGACGTCGCCGTCCAGGACGGCGCGGTACAGCTCGGGGGCGGCCTGGGTGGCGGTGCGGCCGGTGCCCCGGTAGCCGATCCAGTCGGCGTAGCCCTCCGAGAGCCAGAGGGGGGTGGCGGCGGTGGTGTGGGCGCGGGTGGCGACGTGCGTCGTCTCGTGGGTGAGGACGACCTGTTTGCCCACCGAGCCGAGGAGCGCGTACGCGTCCGGGTTGACGATGATCCGGTCCGCCGGCGCGCTGCCCGAGCCGCCCGCCTCGCCCGTCGTCACCGCGGCGATGCCCCGGTAGGAGGCCGCCGGTGCGCCCAGGAGCCCCGCCATGCCGTCCAGGGAGCCGGGGACGAGCACGACGACGTGCCGGGTCCAGTCGGTGCCCCAGGCGTCCGACACGGCCGGTACGGCATGGTCCGCGAGGGAACGGTAGGTCCGGAGGCTGTCGGCGGACTGCCCGACCCCCATCACCAGGCTGTGCGCGCCCTTGACGACGCTCACCTTCCCCTGGTCCCACAGCTGTTGGCCGGACTTCTTCGCGGGCCCGTCGGTGGCGACGTACCACTGCCCGTCCGCGGTGAGGCGCAGGCCGAGCGTACGGCCGACCGTGACGGGTGAGGTGTCGTAGCCCTTGACCCGGTAGCTCAGTTGGGCGTCGGCGGTCGCGGTGGCGCCGGTGCGGTGCAGCGCGGTGAGGCGGTAGGACCAGGACGCCAGCGGTACGGCGCTCAGGTTCTCGTACGCCGTGCGGGCGCCGGTCCGCGTGTACGCCGTCCCGTCGTGGTGCAGGAGCGCCGTGGACTGCCGGTCGAGGAGGCGCTGGACCGCCGTCCTCGCACTGTCCGGCGCCGACTGCCCGCCGCACCCCACCAGCAACCCGAGCAGCAGACACAGCGCGAGCACTCCGGAGCGCGACGCCCGCCTACGACCAGTCACTTCCCGATCGTACGACCCTTTCGCGCCGGTCAGACCCTCGTGACCGACGAGACCGGCATCATGCCGACCGGGTCGTAGCGCACCGGCGCGCCCGGGTAGGGGGCGTGGATGACCTGGCCGTTGCCCACGTACATGCCGACATGGCTGGCGTCGGAGCGGTAGACGACGAGGTCGCCCGGCTGGGCCTGGGAGAGCGGGATCTGCCGGCC
Organism: Streptomyces sp. MBT65; assembly: GCF_016612545.1. Classification (GTDB taxonomy): domain Bacteria; phylum Actinomycetota; class Actinomycetes; order Streptomycetales; family Streptomycetaceae; genus Streptomyces. Next base: position 2,205 of record NZ_JAENRY010000130.1, read on the forward strand.
GGCGTAGCGCTGCTGCTGCGAGGTGCGCGGGAGGTGGACGCCCGCCTGGGCGTACGACCACTGCATCAGGCCGGAGCAGTCGAAGCCGCCGGGGCCGTTGGCGCCCCAGATGTACGGCTTGCCGAGGGCCATGCGGGCGGCGGCCACCGCGGCGGCGGCGCGGCCCGAGGACGGGACGCCGGCGCCGAGGTCGGGGATGTCCTCGCGGGCGGAGCGGGAGGCCCGGTCGAAGGAGGCGCGCTCGGCGAGGGGCATCTGGTTGAGGAGTTGCCTGGCCTTGGCGAGTTTCCGTTCGACGGTCTTCTTGTGGGTGGCGACGGCCTTGCGGCTGCGCTCCAGTTCGGCGAGGTGCCCGGCGGCCTCGGTGCGCTCCTGGGCGAGCTCGCGCATGGCCTCTTGGAGGTCCTTGAGCTGGCCCGCCTGCTGGTTGGTGATCCGGTCGAGGACGGAGGCCTTGTCGAGGTAGTCGGCCGGGTCGTCGGAGAACAGCAGCGCGACGGTGGGGTCGATGCCGCCGGAGCGGTACTGGGCGCCGGCGAGCGAACCCAGCGCGTCCCGCATGGTGTTGATGCGCTGCTGCTGCCGGGCGATGCGGTCCTGGGCGTCGCTCACCTGCCGGTGCAGCTCCCCGGCGCTCTCGTCGGCCTTGTCGTAGGCCTCGGTCGCCCGCTCGGCCTCCTGGTAGAGCCGGTCCACCTCGGCCTTGGAGTCCTCGTGCGGCGCGGCCACGGCGGAGCCGGTCGGCAGGGCGCCGAGGGCAGCGGCGGCGGCGGACAGGACGCAGACCGCGGCACTGGCGCCTCGGTCGAACCCGGACGGTGCAGGGCGACGACGGGATCCCACGGGAAGCCGCACTTCCTTCCGCTGGCGGACACGGACCGCTCCCCCGGTGCGGGGAAACGCGCCAGACAGTAGCTCTGTGAAGGGGTGCGGGCCAAAGACCTCGGCGGACACATAACGTGACGCCCCGCCCAAGACGCAGGTCATGGGCGGGGCGTGGAGTCAGCGTGGTGTGTCGCGATTCGCCCGTTCGGGCGGTACAGAAGGGCCGGATGCAGACCGGATACGGACCGGATCAGATCCGGACGCCGAACTCGAAGGTCATGTTGCCGATCGACTCGTAGCGCACCACGGCACCGGTGTGCGGGGCGTGCAGCACCTGGCCGTTGCCCGCGTAGAGGCCGACGTGGTGGTAGTCGCCGTAGAAGATGACCAGGTCGCCGACCTTGAGGTCGCTCTGGCTGTAGATCCGGGTGCCGGCGTTGGCCTGCGCCTCGGACGTGCGGGGTATGGAGACGCCGGCCTGCGCGTAGGCCCAGGAGGTGAGGCCGGAGCAGTCGAAGGAGGAGGGTCCTGAGGCGCCGTAGACGTACGGCGAGCCGATCACGGACTGGGCGGCGGCGAAGGCCGCGGCGGCGCGGCTGGAGGCGGAACCGGTGCTGCCGAGGTTCACCCGCGAGGTGGAGCGGCTGGCGGCCTGCGCCTGCTGCGCGTCCAGGGCCGCCTTCTCCTTGGCGGTCAGGGTGTTGAGCAGCTTCTGGGCCGCGGCCAGCTTGGCCTTGACCTCGTTCTTCTTCTTCTTGAGCTCGGTGCGGGTGGCGGAGAGGTCCTTGAGCTTGGTGCTCGCCTCCGCGCGCTCCTGCGCGAGTTCACGCTGCTTGCCCTGGATCTTCGTGAGCGCCTCGACCTGCTGGGCGCTCAACTGGTCCATCGTGGACGCCTTGTCGAGGTAGTCGTCCGGGTTCGAGGACAGGAACAGCTGGATCGAGGGGTCGATGCCCCCCGTGCGGTACTGGGCGCTCGCCATCGTGCCGAGGCCGTCCCGGAGCTTGTTGAGCTCCTCCTGGCCGCGGGCGACGTTGTCCTGGATGGTGGAGATCTCCTTCTGGAGCTTCTCCTGCTTCTCCTGGGCCCCGTCGAGCTTCTCGGTGGCCTGCTCGGCCTGCTCATAGAGAGCGTCGACCTTCGCCTTGACCTCGTCCTTGTTGGGCTTCTCACTCGGCGCGGCGTTCGCGGCCTGCGAGCTGAGAACAACGGCGGCAGCGGCTGCGGTGGTCAGCACGGTCACACGCGCGCGGCTCGGCTGCTTCGGTCGACGGTGGGACGCCACGGAGTCGGGCTCCTTCTATTGAGTGATCACCCGTTCGGAGGTTCGAGGCCTGACCCTAGTGATGTTTCTGTGATCAGTTCAAATCCTCACACGAAAAAATGCTGTCACTCAAAGCATTCTTTGCACATAACCAACATGCAGTGATGGTCGATTGACGCTACGTTGCGTGACGGTTCGGTCAATTCCGGCATTAAACCTGTACGTTGACCTTCACGACAGTCGCTTGAGGAGTACCGCAGAAGCGACGGGCCGGGCGCCCGCCTTCGCGATGCCGTCGGCCACCTCGCGGTCGGTCGACGCGACGATGACGGGCCGGCCCGGCGGCTCCGCGCGCACCAGCTGGCGGATCAACTCGTCGGCGGTGACGCCCGGTTTGGAGAACAGCACCCGCACTCCGCGCGGCGGCGCGAGCAGCACGGGCGCGGCCAGCTCGGCCCCGTCGAAGACACAGGTGACCTCGGCGCCGGTCTGCGCGGCGAGCTGCGAGAGCTGCCCCAGCAGCCTCAACCGCTGCTTCTCCAGGGGCATTTGGGGGTAGCCGGTCTTGGTGACGTTGTAGCCGTCGACGACCAGGTGGGCCTGCGGCAGCGCGAGCAACTGGTCAAGGATCGCGGGGTCGTTCTCCGACAGCGCACGCGCGGCGATGTCCTTCGGGGTCATTCGTCCCGGTTCGACCGCGTCGACGGTCTCGGCGGGCCGCACGGAGACGGGCGGCAGCGCCAGTTCCCTGCGCAGCCCCTGGGTCGCCTCCAGCACGGTGTCGAGCAGCAGCCGTACCCGCATGTCCTCGACGCTGCGCCCCTCGCGGGCGGCCTTGCGGGTGGCCTCCAGGGCCGCCTCCGCCTCGCTGAGGCGCGCCTTGAGCCGCCGGGTCTCGATCTCGCCCGCGGACACCTGTGCCTGGCCCTCGGCGCGCGCCGTGTCCGTCTCGGACCGCAGCTTGCGCAGGGCGGCCTCGCCGCGCTTGACGTCACTGAGGGCGGAGCGCAGCTTGCGGTGCAGCGAATCCGCCTCCTTCTTCGCCGCGTCCAGTTCGGTGCGCAGCCGCTCGGTCTCGGTCCGGGTGGCGTCCCGTGCCTGCGCCAACTCCTCGCGCAGCCGCTCCAGTTCGGCCCGGCTCTCCTCGTCCGCGCGCTCGGCGTCGGCGCGCAGCGCCTCCTCGCCGGCGGCGGTCACCAGCTTCACCCAGCCGGTGGGGCGCAGAACATAGGCCGCGGCCGCCACGTCGAGCGGGTCCGCGGCCGGGGGCGGTGAGCCGGAGTCGAGCGCGCCGGCGAGCTCCGACTGGGCCTCTCTCAGCTTCTCCCCGATCCGCTGCCGGAACAGCGGATCGGTCTCCAGGGCGGCGGCCATCGCGTTGCCGGCGAACTTGGCGCGCCGGTTGGGGGCGAAGCGGGCGTACTGTCGTAGCTGCGCGGGCAGTTCGGAGACGGTGAGGCCGCCGAACCCGTCCGACACGATCTGTACGACTCTTCTCCGCACGCCGTCGGGCAGCGGGCGGTCGAGCACCTCGGCGGCGCCGTCGCCCGGCCCCCCGCCTGAGTTCTCCACCATCCCTCACACCCCAACCGGTCTGTGCGGGGCCACTCCCTCTCAGGAGCCGGCGCCCGGCCTGTCCACGAGTTCCACCTGATCCACGGCGTTGCACCAGCGGCAGCGCACCGACTCGATGGTCTCACTGACCACCTCGCGCTCCTCCACCTTCGGCTCTCCCGCCAGGTCCAGGTGGAGGTACTCCACGACCTTCGACGAACGCGTCACGTCGAAGCGCGTGAGGTTGCCGCAGAGGGTGCAGCGCCACCGCGTCGAGGCGGTCGGCAGGGGTACCGTCATCGTGGCTGTCCGCTTCCTTCTCGTTCAAGTTTCCGTGATCGCCGGTTTCCCCGGCGAGTGTGGCTCGTAACCCTACGGCCTGGCGGGTACTCGCCGCTCGGCCGTCCACAGCGGCGAGGCACTCTGCCCGACTGCGTCCCGTTACGTCATGCTCTGTGGTCATGATCAGCAACTGGGGCCCGGCCCTCGTCAGGACGTTCCGCGGCACCTCGACGCCCATGACCTACGCCCTGATCGGCCTGTGCTGCCTGATCTTCGTCCTCGGCCCGGCCTCGGGTTTCGTCCCGTCCTACGGCACCGGGGACGCGCTGCTCGCCGCGCAGCGGGCGTACTTCCGGCGCTGGGGTGTGGTCCCGGCCGACCTGTTCGCGAGCCCGACCCGAGAGGCGCTGACCCCGGTCACGGCCCTGTTCATCCACGGCAGCTGGATTCATCTCCTCGGCAACATGCTCTTCCTCTACGTCTTCGGAGCGATGACCGAGGAACGGCTGGGCCGGGTCGAGTTCACCCTGTTCTACGTCGGCTGCGGATACCTGGCGCTGCTGGGATACGCGGTGGCCAACGCCGACTCCGCGCAGTCCCTGGTCGGCGCGTCCGGGGCGATCTCGGCGGTCCTCGGGGCGTTCCTGTACCTGTTCCCCCGGGCCCGCGTGACGAGCCTCCTCCCCTTCCTCTTCTTACTGCCGCTGCGCTTCCCGGCGTGGGTCGTACTGCCGTTCTGGGTGGCCCTCCAATGGCTCGCGGCGGGCCAGGCCGCGCAGGGGCCGGGGGTGGCGTACCTCGCCCACCTCGTGGGCTTCACGCTGGGCTTCGGCTACGCGTGGGTCAGATTCGGTCGTACGACTAGAGTTGGGTCCGCCCCAGCAACGGTCCCCGAGGGAGAGAACCAGCCGTGATCACCGCGATCGTCCTCATCAAGACCAGCGTGGACCGGATTCCGGAGATCGCCGAGTCGATCGCCGCGCTCGAATCCGTGAGCGAGGTCTTCTCCGTCACCGGCACGTACGACCTGATCGCGATGGTGCGGGTGCGGCAGCACGAGGACCTGGCCGAGGTCATCCCGGGCCGGATCAGCAAGATTCCGGGCGTCGAGGGCACGGACACGCACGTGGCGTTCCGGACGTACTCGCAGCACGACCTCGAGGCGGCGTTCGCGATCGGGCTGGACTCCTAGCGCGCGTTCAGCCGCTTCCACAGGGCGACCAGCGCGCCCCGGTTCACGACCTCCCAGGCCGGCAGGTCGGTGTGGCGGCCATCACCGCACCGCAGCGAGAGCGGCACGTCCCGGGGCCGCAGCCACCATGACGCCGGCACCGGAAAGTCCGGCAGCTCGACTGCGAGACGCGGCTCTTGCAGGTCGGCCCACCGGTACGCCTGCCGACCGCCCGGGAGGAACACCTGGTCCGCGTCCGCGGTGAGCGGGCCGAAGGCGACCTGCCCGCCGTGCTCGATCCGGTCGAGCATCGCGGGCACCTGAGCGTCGGCCACCCGCTGCCGGACGCGGTCGACGACGGCGGACCGCATCCGCCGGTTCTCGGGGGGCTCCGCGTCCGTCACCCCGAGCTCGACCTGCCGCTCGTCGAGCACGAAGCCCTGTTCGTCCCCGTCGCCGAACCGCAGCAGATGCCGGTGGGACAAGGTGTACCAGGCGACGTCGTGCCGCTCGTTGGCCACGACGATCACATCGACTGTGGAACGCCAGTGCGTCACGTCCGCCCAGCGACGGACCCGGGCACCGGGCCCGAGGACGAACCCCTCCTCGTACAGGTACACCGGCCTGCCGCCGAGGAGACGCGGCGCGCGCCGTACGACCGCCCGGCCCAGCGGCTCGCCCAGCCCTTCGGCGGCCGCCGTCCCGCTCACCCGCGAGGGAATGCCCACCCGGGAATCGTCACACGGCCGGCACGCAACGGCCGTCCTGGGTGCGGTAGTTCCACTTGGCGCCGTCGGTCACGAGTTCCCGTACGGCCGTCACGAAGCGCTCGACGTGCTCGTCCGGGGTGCCCGCGCCGAAGCTCACGCGGATCGCGTTGAGGGACTTCTCGCCGGGGGCCGCTTCGGGGGCTCCGCACTCGCCCTGGGTCTGGGGGTCGCTGCCGAGGAGGGTGCGGACGAGGGGGTGGGCGCAGAAGAGGCCGTCGCGGACGCCGATGCCGTACTCGGCGGAGAGGGCCGCGGCGAAGTGGGAGCTGTTCCAGCCGTCGACGACGAAGGAGATCACGCCGACGCGCGGAGCGTCGTCGCCGAACAGGGACAGGACCTTGACCTGCGGGATCGCCGCCAGGCCCGCACGGACCTCGGCGATCAGGTGCTGCTCGCGGGCCACCAGCGTCTCGAAGCCCGCCTCGGTCAGCGCCTTGCAGGCCGACGCGATGGAGTAGGCGCCGATGACGTTCGGGGAGCCGGCCTCGTGGCGGGCGGCGCTGTCGTGCCACTCCACGTCCACTCCCCCGTCCTCGCGCCGGGTGACCTTGCGGCTGGCGCCGCCGCCCGCGAGGTAGGGGTCGGCCGCCTGGAGCCAGTCGGCGCGGCCGGCCAGGACGCCCGAGCCGAAGGGGGCGTAGAGCTTGTGGCCGGAGAAGGCGATCCAGTCGACGTCGAGGTCCTGGACGGACACCGGGTGGTGCGGGGCGAGTTGGGCGGCGTCCAGGACGATCCGGGCGCCGTGGGCGTGAGCCGCGGCCGCCAACTCCCGTACCGGCCACAGCTCGCCGGTGACGTTCGAGGCGCCCGTCACGCAGACCAGGGCCGGGCCCTGCGGGTCGCGGGCGGCGAGGGCCCGCTCCAGGGTCTCCACCGCCTGGCGCGGGGTGCGCGGGGCGTTGAGGTAGGTGACCTGGGCGTCCTTCCAGGGGAGCAGGGACGCGTGGTGCTCGGTCTCGAAGACGAAGACCTGGCAGTCGGCGGGGAGGGCCGCGGCGAGGAGGTTGAGGGAGTCCGTGGTCGAGCGGGTGAAGATCAGCTGGCCGTCGGGGCGGCAGTCCAGGAACTCCTCGACCGTCCTGCGGGCGTTCTCGAACAGGTCGGTGGAGAGCTGCGAGAGGTAGCCGGCGCCCCGGTGGACACTGCCGTAGTACGGGGCGTAGGCCGCCACGTCGTCCCAGACGCGCTGGAGGGCGGGGGCGCTGGCCGCGTAGTCGAGCGCCGCGTAGGTGACCTCGCCACCCGTCACGAGCGGGACGGTGACATCCCGGCCCAGAACGGGCAGCGGGGGACAAACGGTCTGGACGACGGCAGCGGTGGAGACAGACATGGCGAACTCCCGTGAGAGGCAAGGCGGTTCCGCCGTACGAGCGCGTGAGGCTCCAGCACGGAGGGGGGTGAAAGGGGGTATGCGGAGGCGGGGCTCGACGCCCTACCGCATTCGCTTGCTCACAGAGGGCTCCCTCGATGACCAGGACCCCTGGTGTCTTTCGAGGGGCCCGCGCTTGCCGCAGACCTCGCTGCCTACGGCCTGGTCTTCACCCGGGGCACCCCGCCACGGACGGAGGGTTGCCGGACAGTCGGCCGGGGCCTCATGACTGTCACTCATGACCTGGTCGGAAAACTTACGTGAGGTGATCGCCGTCCCGCAACCCGTGTCCGGATCGCGGGACGACAACCCCCGTGGCGCTACGCGTTGCTGGCCGCGGCCCAGCGCTCCAGGGTCCGCTTGGCCGCCCCCGAGTCGATCGACTCCGCCGCCTTCTCCATCCCGGCCCGCAGCCGGCCCGCCAGCGGCCCGTCCCCCGGCTCCAGCGCCACCAGGGCGGCCGCCGAGTTCAGGAGTACGGCGTCCCGCACCGGGCCCGTCTCGCCGTCCAGGAGGCGACGGGCGACGCCGGCGTTGTACTCGGGGTCGGCGCCGCGCAGGGCCTCCACCGGGACCAGGTCGAGGCCGACGTCCCGCGGGTCGAAGGACTCCTCGGTGACCTTGCCGTCGCGCACGATCCACACCCGGGAGGTGGCGGTGGTCGTCAGCTCGTCGAGGCCGTCGTCGCCGCGGAACACCAGGGAGGAGTTGCCGCGCTCGGCGAAGACGCCCGCGATGATGGGCGCCATCCGCGGGTCCGCGACCCCGACCGCCTGCGCCCGCACCTTGGCGGGGTTGGTCAGCGGGCCCAGCGCGTTGAACACCGTACGGATGCCCAACTGGCCGCGTGCGGCGCCCGCGTGACGCAGCGCCGGGTGGAACTTGACCGCGAAGCAGAAGGTGATCCCGGCCTCCTCGGCGACCTCGGCCACCCGTCGGGGGGTCAGCTCCAGGTTGACGCCGAGCCGCTCCAGGACGTCGGAGGCGCCGGACGCGGAGGACGCGGCCCGGTTGCCGTGCTTGACGACCTTCGCGCCCGTGCCGGCGACCACGATCGAGGACATCGTGGAGATGTTCACCGTCTTCGCGCCGTCACCGCCGGTCCCGACGATGTCCACCGTCCGCCCCGACACCTCGATCACGTTCGCGTGCTCGTACATCGCGCGCACGAGCCCGGTGATCTCCTCGACGGTCTCGCCCTTGGCCCGCAACGCCACCACGAACCCGGCGATCTGCGCGTCCGTCGCCTCGCCGCGCATGATCTGGTCCATCGCCCAGAACGTCGCGTCGGCGTCCTGGTCCTGGCCGTACAGCAGGGCGTTCAGTACCTCGGGCCAGGAACGGGCCGCCGCGGTGTCGCCTCCAGCGGGGGTCACAGCGCTCATACGGCCGCTCCTGGGTGTCGTAGAAAAATGGTTCAAGGATGTGCCCCCACCCTATCCAGCGCGAGGTACGGCGAAGGGCCCCGTCCGGTGTTCGGACGGGGCCCTTCGACTGTGGCGTGGCGACGCCTCAGCGATCAGTGGTGGCCGTGGCCGCTCGTGATCTCCTTGTACTCCTCGACGGTGGGCTTGGGGATCTGGGACTCCTCGCCGTAGTACGCCTCGCTCAGCTTGGCGCGCAGCTTCTGGGAGCCCTTCACCTTGCGCTCGACGCCGTTCTCGTCGACCGTCGCGCCGATCGCGGCCGGCACGTACTGCTCGTGCGCGGTGAGCGTGTGCAGCGCGTCCTGGCTGAGCGGCTCGTGGATCTCGACGAACTCACCGTGCGGCAGGCGCTTGATGATGCCGGACTCACGGCCGTGCAGCACCTTGTCCTTGTCGCGGCGCTGGAGGCCGAGGCAGACCCGCTTGGTGGCGAGGAACACGAGGACCGGCACGACGAAGAAGCCGACGCGCACGAACCAGGTGATCGAGTTGATCGACAGGTGGAAGTGCGTGGCCCAGATGTCGTTGCCGCCACCGACGAGCAGGACGAAGTACCACGAGATCCACGCGGCACCGAAGGCCGTACGGGTCGGGGCGTTGCGCGGGCGGTCCAGGATGTGGTGCTCGCGCTTGTCGCCGGTGACCCAGGACTCGATGAACGGGTAGACCGCGATCGAGACCAGGACCAGCGGGAAGATCACCAGCGGGATGAACACGCCCAGGACGAGCGTGTGGCCCCAGAAGTTGATCTCCCAGCCCGGCATGACACGGATCAGGCCCTCGGAGAAGCCCATGTACCAGTCGGGCTGGGCGCCCGTGGAGACCATGTCCGGACGGTACGGGCCCATGGACCAGATCGGGTTGATCGAGGCGAGCGCCGCGACGGCCGCGATGACACCGAAGACCAGGAAGAAGAAGCCTCCGGCCTTGGCCATGTAGACCGGCAGCAGCGGCATGCCGACGACGTTCTTGTTCGTCTTTCCGGGGCCCGCGAACTGCGTGTGCTTGTGGTAGAAGACCAGGATCAGGTGGCCGACCACCAGGCCGAGCATGATGCCCGGCAGCAGCAGGATGTGGATCGAGTAGAAGCGGGCCACGAAGTCGCCGCCCGGGAACTCGCCGCCGAAGAGGAAGAACGACAGGTACGTGCCGACGATCGGCACGGACAGGACCGCGCCCTCCATGAAGCGGACACCGGTGCCGGAGAGCAGGTCGTCCGGGAGCGAGTAACCGGTGAAGCCGGTGAACATGCCCAGGACGAACAGCAGGAAGCCGAACAGCCAGTTGACCTCACGCGGCTTGCGGAACGCACCCGTGAAGAACACGCGCATCATGTGCACGAACATGCCGGCGAGGAAGATCAGCGCCGCCCAGTGGTGGATCTGGCGGATCAGCAGACCACCGCGCACATCGAAGGAGATGTGCATGGTCGAGTTGAACGCCTCCGACATCAGCTGCCCCTGGAGCGGGACATAGCTGCCGTGGTACGTCACCTCGTTCATCGACGGGTGGAAGAACAGCGTCAGATACACACCCGTGAGGATGATGATGATGAAGCTGTAGAGGCAGACCTCGCCCAACATGAACGACCAGTGGTCGGGGAAGATCTTGCGCATGTTGGTCTTGGCCAGGGAGTAGATCCCGAGCCGACCGTCCGCCCAGTCGGCGATCTTCTCGCCGGCCGGTGCTTTCTCGCGCCGCTCGTTGGTCTCGTTGGTGCTCATCCGCGCTCCCAGAATGCAGGACCGACGGGCTCATCGAAGTCGCCGAGCGCCTCGAGATAGCCCTCGTCGCTCACGCCGATGCGCAGCTGCGGCAGGGCGTGACCGGCCGGGCCGAAGATCACTCGGGCACCGTCGGAGAGGTCGAAGGTGGACTGATGGCACGGGCAGAGCACGTGGTGCGTCTGCTGCTCGTACAGGGAGATCGGGCAGCCCACGTGGGTGCAGATCTTCGAGAAGGCGACGATGCCCTCGTGCGCCCACTCCAGCTCGCGCTTGTCCTTGATGTTCTCCGGCTGGAGCCGGACGATCATCAGCGCCGCCTTGGCGATCTCGGTCTGGAACTCCTCGTCGGTCTCCTCCAGGCCCTCGGGCTTGGCGAAGGTGAGCGAGCCGACGGCCACGTCCGAGGGACGCAGCGGCAGGTTCGTGTTCATGTTGACGAGCAGCTTGCCCTTGGACCACAGCGTGTGGCGGAGCTTCGTCCCCGGCAGCGGGCCCAGGTCGCGCAGCAGCATGACGCCGGAGAGCGGGAACAGGGCCAGCGCGCCGAACATCGTGTTGCGAATCAGCTTGCGACGGCCGAGCGCCGACTCCTTGGCACCCTCCTTGAAGTCGGCCATGACCTTGGCCTTGACCTCGGGGGGCGCCTCGATCGCGTGCCGCTCGTCGGCGATCTCCACGTCGGACATCAGGGTGCGGGCCCAGTGGACCGCGCCCGCGCCGATGGTGAAGAGCGCTCCGCCGAGGGTCAGCCCCAGCGCGAAGTTGAGCGCGTTGATGTGACCGATCGGGAAGACGAAGATCGCCTTGTCGTGCGGGATCCCCACGTACGAGGCGATGAAGCCGACCGTGAGGAGCATCGACAGCGTGAACAGGAAGGCGACGACGCGCTCGGACCGCTTGGCGGCCCGCTCGTCGATGTCCTGGACACGGTGCTCGTGCGGCGGCAGTCCCGGGTCGGCGAACGGGTCGTTCTCGTCCGCGACCGACACCGCGCCGTGCGCGTCCTGCTCAGCGGGCAGGTTCTCTTCTGGAATGTCTTGGCTACTCATGACTTCTTGGCCTTTGCGGTCCGAGCGGCGACCCAGACGGCTACCGCGATCAGCGCGCCCAGACCGAAGATCCAGGCGAAGAGACCCTCACTGACCGGACCGAGACCACCCAGCTCAAGACCGCCGGGGCTCTCGGTGTCGTCGCCGTTGACCGCGTCGAGGTACGCGATGATGTCCTTCTTGTTCTTCGACGACAGCGTGGTGTCGGGGAAGGAAGGCATGTTCTGCGGGCCGGTCTGCATGGCCTCGTAGATGTGCTTCGGGGCAACGCCTTCGAGGCTCGGCGCGAACTTGCCGTGCGTCAGCGCGCCGCCCTTGCCGGTGAAGTTGTGGCACTGGGCGCAGTTGGTGCGGAACAGCTCGCCACCCTTGGCGATGTCCGAACCCTCCGGCCCGTACTCGTTCTTCGTCGGGATCGCCGGACCGGCGCCCAGCGAGGCGATGTACGCCGCGAGCTGGTCGATCTCGGCCTGCGAGTAGATGACCTTCTTGGCCGGGATCTGAGCACCCGGCTGCTGGGCCGGCATCCGGCCGGTGCCGACCTGGAAGTCGACCGCCGCGGCGCCGACACCCACCAGGCTCGGACCGTCGGAGGAGCCCTGACCGCCGGTGCCGTGGCAGCTTGCGCAACCGACGGCGAACAGCTTCTTGCCCTCGTCGATGGCGAGGGACTGGGCGGACTCGTCGGCCTGCGCCTTGCTCGCGGGCGCGAGCAGGCTGAACACCCCCCCGGCTGCCGCCAGCGCGAGGAGTAGTACGACGACCGCCGCCAGCGGATGGCGTCGTCGTGTGGAGAGCTTTTTCACGGATTACCCCGGTGTCAGGATCTTCTGCGTCGATGCTTCTGGAATGTGCGCTTCTTGGCTGCGCGCGGGATCGGGCCCGACTACTTGATCAAGTAGATCGTGGCGAAGAGGCCGATCCAGACGACATCGACGAAGTGCCAGTAGTAGGACACGACGATGGCCGCGGTCGCCTGTTCGTGAGTGAACCTCTTCGCCGCGTAGGTACGTCCGAGGACGAACAGGAAGGCGATGAGGCCGCCCGTCACGTGCATGCCGTGGAAACCGGTGGTCAGGTAGAACACCGAGCCGTACGGGTCGGAGGACAGCGACAGGCCGTCCTTCTTCACCAGCTCCGTGTACTCGAAGATCTGACCGCCGATGAAGATCGCACCCATCACGAACGTGATGATGAACCAGCCCCGGAGCTTCTTCACGTCCCCGCGCTCGGCGGCGAAGACGCCGAGCTGGCAGGTCAGGGAGGAGAGCACCAGGATCGTGGTGTTGGTCGCGGAGAACGGAAGGTTGAGATGGCTCGCCATCTCCTTCCAGTGGTCCGGACCGGTCACCGATCGCAGGGTGAAGTACATCGCGAAGAGGGCCGCGAAGAACATCAGCTCGGAACTCAGCCAGATGATGGTTCCGACGCTGGTGAGGTTCGGCCGGTTGACCGACGGGTGCGCGTGCCCGGTTTCTACTGTCGTTGCTGTCGCCACGACCGACATTATGTCGGTCGCTTATCCCGCCCTCACTCCGGGGGGTGCCGTTCGGAGTGTTCGCAGCGTGTGTACTGCCCGTATGGCCCATCGCAGGGGTGTTCCAACAGGTGTTGACGGGGTGTTCAAGGGAGTAGCATCCGCGCAACGGACCTTGGGAGGAAGAATGCAGGCGACCGCCACGGTGCTGGTCTACAGCGATGACTCCAACACCCGCGAGCAAGTCCGGCTGGCCACCGGGCGCCGGCCGGCTCCGGACGCACCGCTGGTCGAGTTCCTGGAGTGCGCGACGCAGGCGGCGGTCGTCAAGGAGCTGGACCGGGGTGGGATCGACGTCTGCGTCTTCGACGGGGAGTCCGCGCCGATGGGCGGCATGGGGCTGTGCCGTCAGGTGAAGGACGAGGTGTTCAACTGCCCGCCGGTGCTGGTGCTCATCGGGCGGCCGCAGGACGCGTGGCTGGCCACGTGGAGCCGTGCGGATGCCGCGGTGACCCTGCCGGTGGATCCTGTCGAGTTCGCTGCCTCGCTCGCCTCTCTGCTGCGTCACAAGCGGGCCTTGAGCGCCTAGCGGGCCGGGGCGCGAGGCAGTTGGCGACTGCGGGCCCGCTGTGGCGGGCCGGGCCCGCGCGTCGGAGCCGCACATGTCACAGCCCCGCGCCCCTGGGGACGTCACACCGACTCAGGCCGCAAGCGCGCCGCGTCCTCCGGCCTGGGACCGTCCGGCGTTCCGCCGACCAGCGCGCTGCCGCCCCGCCACTTCTTCCAGCCGAGGTTCCAGTCGCCGAACCCGTTGCCGAAGGGTTCCATCTCGTCGCCCTCGGAGTTGACGACCTTGACGACGTCACCCTCGTGGATGGTGTCGAAGAACCACTCGGCGTTGCTGGTGCTCATGCCGGTGCAGCCGTGGCTGACGTTCGCGGAGCCCTGGGAGCCGACGGACCAGGGGGCCGCGTGGACGTACTCGCCGCTCCAGGTGACGCGGGTCGCGTAGTAGACGGGGAGGTCGTACGAGTCCGAGGAGCCCTCGGAGATGCCGACGGTGGTACCGCGCATCCGTACGAAGTACTCCTTGCCCAGTACGACCTTGACGCCGTTTCGGGTCTCGAAGCCGGGCTTGCCGGTGGTGACGGGGATCTCGTTGATCTCCTCGCCGTTCTTGTAGACCGTCATCTCGTGGGACGAGGCGTCCGTCACGGCGACGATCTTGTCGCCCGTGCTGAGCTTGAGCCCCTTTGAAGCGCCGCCCCGGAGGCGGTCGCTGATCTTCACGCCGTCGAGGTCGCTGCGCACCTGGACGGTGGCGTGGGCGGGCCAGTACTCCTTGGGGCGGTAGTGGAGTTCCTTGTCGTCCACCCAGTGCCAGGCGCCCTCCACGGCGGGCACGGAGTCCACCCTGAGGGCGCGTTCCACGATGGCCCGCTGCGCCTTGTCCTTGACGGGCATGTTCAGTTCGGCGGTGACCGGCTGGCCCACGCCGTACGTGCCCGCGTCCGGACCGAACTTGACGGTCAGGCTCTTCTTCGCGGTCGGCTTGGTGGTGTCGAAGGTGAGGACCTTGCGGCCGGGGGCGCCGTCCTCGTCCTCCGTGCTCACCCGGACCGTGTAGCGGGCGTTGGCGGCCAGCGGGGAGGTGCTGTGCCAGCGAGTGCCGTCGGCGGCGAGTTCGCCCGTGACGTAGCGTCCCGTGGCGTCCATGGCCGTGACGTCCGCGATCCGCCCGTCGTCACCGTCGACGGTGACGACCAGAGGCTTGTCGGGGTCGGCCTTCTTGCCGTTGCCGGACGGGCCGTTGAAGGAGATCTGCCCGGCCGCGTCGAACGGCTCGGCCGACAGCGGGTTGCCGCCGCCGGACCCGCAGGCGGTGAAGCCCGCGCCGAGCGAGATCACCAGCAGGGTGCAGCCGACGACGGTGCGGGTGCGCGGTGTGTGGCTCATGAGCCGAGGCTATGAAGCTTCGTCAGCGGCGGCGCGGTGGGTGACTCGGACGGGGGACGCGCGTTACGGCAAAAGCACGAGCCCGGACCCTCCTGACGGAGTGTCCGGGCTCGTGAACGCCAGGCGCGTGCTACTGGGTGCGGCTCTCACCGCGGTAGTACTCGAAGACCCAGCCCCACAGGCCGATCATGATGACCGGCGCGGAGAAGTACAGCAGCCACCAGCCGATCGCGATCGACAGGAAGGCCAGCGCGCCACCGATGCCGAGGGTGAGGGGCTGCCAGCTGTGCGGGCTGAAGAAGCCCACCTCGCCGGCCTCGTCCGCGACGTCGGCCTCCTTGTTGTCCTGTGCGAGGGTGTCGATCCGCCGGGCCGTGAAGCCCAGGTAGAAGCCGACCATGATGCACAGGCCGAAGGCCATGAAGAGGGCCGTGGTACCGGCCGCCTCCTTGGACCAGACGCCGTAGACGATCGCCATGACCAGCACGAAGACGGCCAGCCACATGAACATCCTGCCCTGGACCTTCACTTGCCCGCCTCCTTGCCGCCGGCGAGGGCCTTGTCAGCGTGGTGCGCGTTCTCGAGCTGGTCGAGCGCGGCGATCTCCGGGTGGTGCAGGTCGAACGCCGGGGATTCGCTGCGGATGCGCGGGAGGGTGAGGAAGTTGTGCCGCGGGGGCGGGCAGGAAGTCGCCCACTCGAGCGAACGGCCGTAGCCCCACGGGTCGTCGACCTCGACCTTCTTGCCGTACTTGGCCGTCTTCCACACGTTGTAGAGGAACGGCAGGATCGACAGGCCGAGCAGGAAGGAGCTGATCGTCGAGATCGTGTTCAGGGCGGTGAAGCCGTCCTGCGCCAGATAGTCGGCGTAGCGACGGGGCATGCCCTCGGCGCCCAGCCAGTGCTGGACCAGGAAGGTGCCGTGGAAGCCGATGAACAGCGTCCAGAAGGTGATCTTGCCGAGGCGCTCGTCGAGCATCTTGCCGGTCATCTTCGGCCACCAGAAGTGGAAGCCGGAGAACATCGCGAAGACGACCGTGCCGAAGACCACGTAGTGGAAGTGGGCGACGACGAAGTACGAGTCCGAGACGTGGAAGTCCATCGGCGGCGAGGCCAGGATGACACCGGTCAGACCACCGAAGGTGAAGGTGATCAGGAAGCCGGTGGCCCAGAGCATCGGGGTCTCGAAACTCAAGGACCCCTTCCACATCGTTCCGATCCAGTTGAAGAACTTCACGCCTGTCGGTACGGCGATGAGGAACGTCATGAAGGAGAAGAACGGCAGCAGCACTCCGCCGGTGACGTACATGTGGTGGGCCCACACCGTCACGGACAGGCCGGCGATGGAGATCGTCGCGGCGACCAGGCCCATGTAACCGAACATCGGCTTGCGCGAGAAGACCGGGATGACCTCGGAGATGATGCCGAAGAACGGCAGCGCGATGATGTACACCTCTGGGTGGCCGAAGAACCAGAAGAGGTGTTGCCACAGCAACGCACCGCCGTTGGCAGCGTCGAAGACATGTGCCCCGAATTTTCGATCCGCCTCCAGCGCGAACAGCGCGGCGGCGAGGACGGGGAAGGCCAGCAGGACCAGGACGGCGGTCAGCAGCACGTTCCACACGAAGATCGGCATGCGGAACATCGTCATGCCCGGTGCGCGCATGCAGATGATCGTGGTGATGAAGTTGACCGCACCGAGGATCGTGCCGAAGCCGGAGAAGGCCAGACCCATGATCCACATGTCGGCGCCGATGCCCGGCGAACGGACCGCGTCCGACAGCGGGCTGTACGCGAACCAGCCGAAGTCGGCCGCGCCCTGCGGGGTGAGGAAGCCGCCGACCGCGATCGTCGAGCCGAACAGGTAGAGCCAGTAGGCGAACATGTTCAGCCGCGGGAACGCCACGTCGGGCGCGCCGATCTGCAGCGGCATGATCCAGTTCGTGAAACCGGCGAACAGCGGCGTCGCGAACATCAGCAGCATGATCGTGCCGTGCATCGTGAACGCCTGGTTGAACTGCTCGTTCGACATGATCTGCAGACCCGGCCGGGCCAGCTCGGCACGCATCAGCAGCGCCATGACGCCGCCGATCAGGAAGAACGCGAACGACGTGACCAGATACAGCGTGCCGATCGTCTTGTGGTCGGTGGTGGTGAGCCACTTGATCACGACGTTACCGGGTTGCTTGCGCCTTACCGGCAGCTCGTCCGCGTAGTGGGACTCTGCCGCCGCGGCACCCTGAGGTTCGTTGAGGATGCTCACAGGTTGTTCGTCTCCCGGTTCTTCTCGTGGCTCGTCTGCGCGATGCCAGCGGGGATGTAACCGGTCTGCCCCTTCTTGGCAAGGTCCTTGAGGTGCTGCTGGTAGCGCTCCGGCGAGACGACCTTCACGTTGAACAGCATCCGGGAGTGGTCGACGCCGCAGAGCTCGGCGCACTTGCCGAGGTAGGTGCCCTCCTTGTTGGGAGTCACCTGGAAGGCGTTGGTGTGACCCGGGACGACGTCCATCTTCATCAGGAACGGCACCACCCAGAAGTCGTGGATGACGTCACGCGAGGTGAGGACGAAGCGGACCGTCTCGCCCTTGGGGAGCCAGAGGGTCGGACCCGGGTTGCCGGTCTGCGGGTTCTTCGAGGCGGGCGTACCGACGTCGTAGACACCGCCGGCGTTGGCCGGGAATTCCTTCTTGAACCGGTCCGGAATCGCGGCCAGGTTCTTGTCGGTCGTCGCGTCGCCACTGACACCGTCGACGTTCTCGATGTAGTTGAAGCCCCAGCTCCACTGGAAGCCGACGACGTTGACCGTCACGTCGGGCTTCTTGTCGAGGCTCAGGAGCTTCGTCTCGTCGCGGGCCGTGAAGTAGAACAGGACCGAGACGATGATGAGCGGAACAACCGTGTACAGCGCCTCGATGGGCATGTTGTACCGGGTCTGCGGGGGGATCTCGACCTTGGTGCGGCTGCGCCTGTGGAACACGACGCTCCACATGATCAGGGCCCACACCAGGACGCCGACGGCGAGCGCGGCAGCCCAGGATCCCTGCCACAGGGAGAGGATCCGCGGACCCTCCTCCGTGGTCGGGGTGGGGAAACCAAGGCGAGGGAAGTCCTTGGATGTGCAACCGGTCGCGGTCGCCAGGACCAGGCCCGCAGTCATTGCCTGCAGCAGCTTCCGCCGCATCGGGCGCCGCGGCGAGCGGTCGGAGCCGTTGGGACTCACGTAGCGCCTTCCCGAGAGTCTCGCCCGCGCGGATTGGCTGCGGCCTGCCTTCACGCGGGTCGGTCGCCGCCCTGCGTCGGGCAGGGGTTTGGATGTTTATGCGGACCAAACCCTAGCCGACGCCCTCCGGGGGTTCGCGGGGAGGGTGGCATACGCGCCGCCCGTTACTCCTTGCGCCTAATAGCTCGGGGGATCAGGTGGTTTGGGCGGGTGCGGGGTGCGTTGTGGCTTGTCGCGCAGTTCCCCGCGCCCCTTCTTTGCTCGCCCTCGATTTAACGTTGCTGTGTGTCCTACTTTGATGCCGCATCCTCCGCTCCTCTCCATCCCGTCGCCCGGCAGGCGCTGTTGGCGTCTCTGGACGAGGGGTGGGCGGACCCTGCCCGGCTGTACCGGGAGGGGCGCAAGGCTCGGCTGCTGCTGGACGCCGCGCGGGAAGCGGCTGCCGAGGCCGTCGGTTGCCGTCCCGACGAATTGGTGTTCACCGCCTCCGGTACTCGGGCCGTGCACACGGGAATTGCGGGGGCGTTGGCGGGGCGGCGGCGCGTCGGGCGTCACCTGATCGTGTCAGCGGTTGAACACTCTTCCGTGCTCCATTCGGCCGAGGCGCTGGTCGCGGAGGGCGGTTCGTCCACCGAGGTGCCGGTGGACCGTACGGGGGCGGTGAGTGTCGCGGCGTACGCGGACTCGCTCCGGTCGGACACCGCGCTGGCGTGTCTCCAGTCCGCCAACCACGAGGTGGGGACCGTGCAACCGGTCGCCGAGGTGGCCGAGGCGTGCCGGGCGGTGGGGGTGCCGTTGCTGGTAGACGCGGCGCAGTCGCTGGGGTGGGGGCCGGTCGAGGGCGCCTGGTCGCTGCTCACGGCGAGCGCGCACAAGTGGGGCGGGCCGGCCGGGGTCGGGCTGCTGGCGGTGCGGAAGGGAGTGCGGTTCGCGCCCCAAGGGCCCCTGGACGAACGGGAGTCGGGCCGCGCCCCCGGCTTCGAGAACATCCCCGCCGTCGTGGCCGCGGCCGCCTCGCTCCGCGCGGTCCGCACGGAGGCGGCCCAGGAGGCGCTACGGCTAAGGGAGTTGACGGAGCGGATCCGGGCGCGGGTGCCGCGGCTGGTGCCGGGGGTGGACGTGGTCGGCGATCCGGTGCGACGACTGCCCGGGATCGTCACCTTCTCCTGTCTCTATGTCGACGGGGAGACACTGCTCCACGAACTGGACCGCGCCGGTTTCTCCGTCTCCTCCGGCTCGTCCTGCACGAGCAGCACGCTGACGCCCAGCCATGTGCTGAAGGCGATGGGGGTGCTGAGTGAGGGGAATGTGCGGGTGTCGTTGCCGCGGGGGGTCGCGGAGGAGGACGTCGAGCGTTTCCTCGCCGTGCTGCCGGGGGCGGTGGCGGGGGTCCGGGAGAAGGTGGGGGCGGATGTGCCGACGACCGTCGTGGAAGACGACTTCCTTGTCGTGGACGCCCTCGGGAAGCGGTGCCCGATCCCCGTCATCGAG
>NZ_JAENRY010000131.1 GCF_016612545.1 Streptomyces sp. MBT65
GGTGCGGGAGGAGTCCCGCGCCGCGTGGGAGGCGATGAGCGGGCGCGAACGCGCGGCTGTCGTGCGGGCGGTCCGCAAGGGCGAGCCGATACGGGACCCTGCGACGGCGCTGCTGGCACTGCACTGGGCCTGGACCGTCATCGGGCCGCCCGACGCCCGTAGGCGCTACCCCTGGAGGACCGCCGTCTTCGATGTCAGGCCGGCTGCTTTCCTGACCGACATCTACGACGGCACCGCACCGAACGACGTCCGCACGTACGTCCGCCGCGATGCGCGGCGGGTGGAGGCGGCGTATCTGCCGTTCCTGGAGTCGCTGGGTGTGGACACGGGTCAGCCGTGATGACCGACACGGCCGGACCGTATGCCGTGGAGGAGGGCGGCGAGGGCTGTGGGGGTGGTGGTGCGGGCGGTGGTGGGGGTTTCGCTTTCGCGGAGGTGGAGGGTGGTGGGAGCTGCTGCGAGTTCGATGCAGTTGTTGCCGTCGCCGCCGCCGGAGAATGACGACTTCTGCCAGTTGGCCGAGGGTGTCATGGTGCGCCTCACAGTTCCTTCGTCAGCCTGTGGATGAAGTCACGCGAGCGTTCGGGGTCGAGTGACACACCCTTCACTCTACGGAAAAGCGTTCGAAAGCTGCTGAGTTGCGCCTCGGAGTCGACGAAGGCAGAACCGTGGGGTGCGTCCCGAACGACGGTGTCCAGCTTGGGCATAGTGCCACCCGCGTACAACATGACGCTTCCGGCATCGATGAATCCATCCAGGTCGAACGGGATGACACGTACGGTCACGTGGTCCGCTTCCGAGAGTTCCAGAATGCGGGTGAGCTGAGCTCGTGACGCGGGACGGTCGCCGACCCGGATGCGCAGGGCTCCCTCGTGCACTACGGCTTCGTACGGAGTCGGTTGGGCACCCTCGATGATGCGGTGTCGCTTCATCCGGTGTTCGACCCGCAGTTCGAGGTCTCTCGGGGGAAGCGCGGGCACTCTGTGCGAGAAGACTGCGCGAGCGTAGTCCTCCGTCTGGAGCAGACCGGGGACATGGAGGAAATCCACGTCCCAGCGGTAGGTGGCGTGGTGCTCCAGCTCGGACAGGTCCAGGAACGACGTGGGCAGCAGCCCCCGGTACTCCTCCCACCAACCGCGTGTCCGATCCGTGGCCATTGCGATCAGCGCATCGATCAACTCCTCGTCCTCGCAGGAGTAATTGGCGGCGAGGCTACGTACGCGTTCCTCGCTCACTCCTGCGATTCCGGACTCCATCTGACTCATCTGGGCGGAGTCGGACCCGACCAGCGCGGCGGCTTCCCGTGCTTTGAGTCCTGCTGTCTCACGCAGCTTCCGCAGCTCAATGCCCAGCCGTTCCTGGCGCGCGGTGACTTGCCGTCTGCGTGGCATGGCTTCCTCTCTCGCCCCAACTGCCGTGGGGCGGTGACTCGTTCGGGGGGCAGATTACGACAACGACTTGCACTGTTCCAAATTTTACCCGTACCGTCGGTGACGCGACGCACACGCTGCGAAACCCGGGACCCCGGAAGCGCACCACCCCGTCCTGCCATGACGGCGTGACAGGCCACCGCCCGCGAACCGCCTCAACTCCCCACACCACTAACGGAGTTCACGCATGCCCGAAAACGAGGAAACCGAGCCCGAACCCTGGGAGTACTCCCTATCCGTCCCGCACGATCGCCGTGCCGTCACCGTCTGCCGCCGCACCCTCCGCCTGGTCCTCACCGTGCACGGCCTGATCCGGGTCGCGGACACCGCCGAGCTCGTCGCGACGGAGTTGGTCGCCAACGCCGTACTGCACACGAAGGGGCCGGTGATGCTCCGCGTGAGTTGGTCGGCGGGGGTGTTGCGGGTTGGTGCGTGGGACGCGGACCCCGAACCCCCGGAGCCGCCGGGCCAGTTGGCGGATCTGTTGGACGCCGAGGCAGGCCGGGGTCTCGCCCTGGTGCGGGCCTGCGCCGATCTCTGGGGCTGGCAGCCGTTGTCGAGGAACGGGCGGCGCGGCAAGTACGTGTGGTGCGAACTGGACGCGGCCTAGGGCCAAGAACGCGGGGGATCGCTGTGTGTCAGCTCGCCTAGTGACGTACAGCCGCCCGCAACTCACGGACGCCGGTCGTACGCGGGTGCCGTTCCGCCAGTTCGTGGACGATGCCGCGGATCGCGGGCCGGTCTCGGACTTCAGCCGGGCTGGCGCGGTACGCGGACAGCAATGCCTGGGCGGTCTGCTCGGGGCGTTGCCATGCCCACCATGCTCGTGCCATGTCGGTGCCCAGTCGGGCCTTGCGCTCGGCGGTCGGGAACTGCGCGGGGCGCAGGTTCTTCCCGGCTTCAAGGGCGGCGCCCGCGTCTCCCAGGGCCCAGTGGACTCCGACCGCGTACAGGTCGACGGCGGCCGGGCTGATGGGGAACAGGCGTCCTGCCGGGGCGGTTTGAGGCAGTCGGCCAGCGGCGCGGCGGGCTTCCTCGGTCATCGCCAGGGCTTCGGCGCGGTGGCCGCCGCGGGCGGCGGTGTAGGCCAGGGTGCAGAGCATCTGCGCGTACGCGGACGCCGACGCGTCGGTCCGCAGGCCGGTGGCCTCCACGCCGGAGGCCGCGGCCGACATGAGGCGCTGGGCCTCCTCACCACGATCCTGGTGGCGTAACACGATCGCCAACTCCCGGACTGCGGCGGCTGATACGAGCGGTGAACCGGAGACCTCGGCCCAGGTGCGGGCGCGGTCCGCGGTGAGTCGGGCCTGTTCGTAGGAGCCGAGCTTGCTCAGTACGGCGGCGGCGAGACTGTAGACGGAGGAGAGCCGGGCCTGATCGAGTTCCCGACGCGAGGAGGCGGCGGCGTGTCCGTCGGCGATGAGGCCGGGCAGCACGGCGAGCAGGCGCGTGTGCGTGCCCTTGTCGTACAGTTCGCGGGCTGTGGCCAGCCGGGCGTCCAGCGGTCCGGCGCCGGTCGGTGCGGGGGTGTCGGCCAGGGCCTCGTCCACCCCCAGCAGCAGGGCGGCCGGTCCGGCGGCTGCCGTTGCGGTGAGCAGCGTACGGCGGCGCATCGGGTCCTCCTCGGCGTGCGGACTGGCCGTCACTCTAGTGGCCGTCGATACCGTCGGGGTGGGTGGCGCGAGAGAACTCACCAGGACGTGTCGCGGAACGCCGACTTCTAGGGCTGCGCGGTGCACCAGGGTCAGGTCGACGACCCTGGTGCTGCGCTCCAGCCGGGAGACCGTGGCCGGTGAGCAGCCGAGCCGGTCGCCGAGGGCGGCGAGGGTCCAGGCGCGGTGTTCACGGCCGAGGCGAATGAGCGCGCCGGGGCGTCGTTGCGCGGCCGACTCGCGCGCTTTCTCGCTGCTCCAGAGCGGGTCAACGGGCACAGGCCCCTCCCACACCGCACGGCTGGGGCCTTTCACGCTACGGGCGCGGAGCGGGGCCGTCGAGGCCGCTTGCACAACGTGCAAAGCCCTTGCGCGGAAAGCGAGTTGATCGCACCTGGCCCGTTCGGCGCGGTGTGCTGGGCGCAGCGCCCCGAAACGCGGGGCACCGTCCAACGGAGGCATCATGACAACGGCTCTTGTGCACCCGATGACCGTCCCGGCCCGCTCCGTACGTGAGGTCGTGCCGACAGATCTGTGGGACAAGCAGGTTGCACTCCTCGTACGGGACCACCCGTACGACTCGACCATGGCCGGCCGGGTTCTCGGGCAGGGGTACGCGTATCTGCTGACCGCGATGAGGCACCGGGGAGAGTCCCTGGGGCTCGCGCCGAGCAAGCTCGTCGACATCGGGGTCCACGCGATCATCCTCGACACCGTGGCGTACGCCGACCTGTGCGACCGCTTCAACGGCGGACACTTCCTGCACCACGTGCCCAAGGTCGAGATGAAGAACGACGGCTCGGTGATGAGGACGGCGACTGTGATCGCGGCCGACGGATGGGACGTGGACCTGTCGTTGTGGACGGACGCCGCCGACTGCGGCCCCTGCCACCCGGGCAACGACTCGCACTGACCGAGAGGTCCGTCAGGCCCTGGCCGACTCAGGCCGGGGCCTCACGCACGAGGGGGTGAGAATCCCGGGATTCGGCATGTCGGCGGACCCTGTTCGCCAACGTAGTCCGGGTGACGACCCCCTCCCCAGACCTCTGGCACCACTACGGCCGCAGCCGCGCCGAGCGTGACCGTGCGGTCCCCGGTACCTTCCACTGGAACTGGAGCCAGGACGGTGGCCCCGGCCCTGAGGCCTTGGGTGACCTCTCCGGACTGGTCGTCGCAGACCTCGGCGCCGGGACCGCCCGACACGCCGCCCACCTCGTCACCCATCACGAACCCGCCCGGGTTGTTGCCGTAGACGCCTCACCGGGCCAACACGACATGGCCATCGACCTGTTCGGCCACCTGGCACCACGTCTGTGCATCGTGGCCTCCGACGCCGTGTCGCACCTGAAGACGACGACCAACACCTACGACGTGCTCTACAGCGTCTTCGGCGCCCTCGACTTCACCGACCCCCGTGAGCTGCTGCCCGCGGCTGCCACCGCTCTCAAGCCGGGCGGACGCCTGGTGTTCTCCACGCTCGCGCACTACCTGAGCGGCTCCCCCGCGCAGCCGGATGTGGTTGCCGCCGCCGTCCCGGCGAAGACGCCGGAGGGGGAGGCCGTCACGATGCGCCGCTGGGTGCTTCAGGAGCAGGTCTGGGTGAAGGTCCTGGACGAGGCCGGGTTCACCGAAACGGTCGTAGACGTGCTGCCGTCGACCACCGAAGGACCACGCACCGCGGACACACTGCTGATCACTGCAGTGTGCTAGCCGCGGTACGGGGCGAGGGCGGCCGCGTTGATGGAGGGGCGGGGAAACGCGCTTACGTCTTCAACGGAGCCGCCCCGGCCTGCCTGGCCGGCGGGCTCAGCAACGCGACCAGGCTTCCCGAGGCAAGAAGTGGGGGAGGTCGCCCAGGGCCTCACGGGGGACGAACACGGGCCGGGTGAGGAGGTGATCACCTGCACGTTGCACATCCAGAACGACACCCAGTGAGTCCGATCCAGGGACGCCGGCATCCATGTAAGAAAGCTCCGAATACGGCTCACGGGCTTCGGCACGGTCGAGCATCCACTGTTCCAGAACGGAGGGGACCCGGCCGACCAGGGCCACACCCTCAACGAAGACCTGGGGCCCTCGAAGCGCATCAACCACGATGCCGGCCAGCCGTTGCTCCCGGTAGTAGAGCTTCAGACCGAACTCCCGGTACTCGCCATCCTCAACGACGTCGACGGTCTCGTTCGCACGACGGCTGAGCCTGTGCCGCTGAGCTTCCCTTGTGACACCGCTCAGCGCCTCAGACGCCTCGCTGGGCGCCATACCAAACGCCAGCGGCCCTACGCTCACGAGCGGAACCAAAGCCCATGGCTGCCGTTCGTCATCCGCCAGCACATGCCACCACTTGAACATGGCCACGGAGGCTACGGCAGCGGCACGGAACCACGGTCATCGGCTGCTGGATTCGCCGGACAGGTTCCCGGCGCGCGGGGCTGTGACATCTGCGGCCTCGCCGCGTGGGCGCGACCAGTCACAGCCCCCGGCAAACGACCTAAGCCCCCTCTTCCTCCTCCGCGACGTCCGCCACTTCCACCGGCGGTGTCGGCCGCAGCCGCAGCCACCCCAGGAAGAAGATCCCCAGCAGCAGCATCGCGATCCCGGTCCACAGGTTGATGTTGACGCCCTCGGACTTGTCCAGTGACGAGTCCGACGGGTTGATCCCCGCGATCGTGACGATGACGCCGTAGACGACGAACAACCCTCCGATGATCAGCCGCAGATCGAACAGGCGGGACGCGGTCGTCGACCTGCCCTCCAGCTCGCTGACCTCGCGCTGGACATCGTGCTCGGAGTGACCTGAGTTCTCAGACATGGTTTCTCAATCCTCCCGCGGCTAGAACGAGAACGGGATGTAGCAGAGGGCGGCCAGGATCACCGCGCCCCAGCCGAGCAGGGCCGGTCGGCGGTACCACGCGTCGTCGCCCGCGGCCGGTGCCTCGGTCATGCCGGGGGACGTCGTGCCGTAGACCAGGCCTTGGAGCTGTTCCGCCGGCTTCGGCTGGGTGAAGAGGGACACCACGAACATGACCACCGCACCGGCGACGAAGCCGGCGATCGCGGAGACGAAGTTGGCGCCCTGGTCGGAGGGGATGGAGATGATCCCCTGCTTGTAGATCCAGAAGTAGTTCACCATCGCCGTGACCGTGCCCGCGAGCAGGCCCCAGAAGCCGGACTTCGGGGTGGCCCGCTTCCAGAACATGCCGACGATGAAGACGACGAACATCGGGACGTTGAAGAAGGAGAACAGGGTCTGGAGGTAGCTCATGATGTTCGAGAAGGAGGAGGCCAGGAACGCCGTGCCTACCGACGCCGCCACTCCGATCACCGTGATCAGGCGGCCGAAGCGCACGTAGTACGCGTCCTCGCGGTCCTTCACCACGTACTTCGCCCAGATGTCGTTCGTGAACACCGTGTTGAAGGACGACACGTTGGCCGCCATGCCCGCCATGAACGCCGCCAGCAGACCCGTCACCGCGATGCCGAGGACGCCGTTCGGCAGTAGCTGTTCCATCAGGTACGGGATCGCGTCGTTGTACTGGAGGGCCGAGCCGCTGGTGCCGATCTTCGGGACGAGGGCGGCGGCGACCAGGCCCGGGATCATCACCAGGAACACGATGAAGACCTTCGGGTACGCGGCGATGAGCGGGGTGCGCTGCGCCGCCGACAGGTTCTTCGCCGAGAGTGCGCGCTGCACCTCCGCGAAGTTGGTCGTCCAGTAGCCGAAGGACAGGACGAAGCCGAGGCCCAGCACGATCGTCAGCCAGTTCGCGCCGAGCGGGTTGACGCTGCCGATGCCGGTGCCGCCCCACGCGGTGGTGAAGTTGTGGCCGTGGGCCGCGTCCAGCTTGTGGGTCAGGCCGTCCCAGCCGCCGACCTTCTTCAGGCCGAGGTAGGAGATCGGGATGAGGGCCGCGAGGATCACGAAGAACTGGAGCACTTCGTTGTAGATCGCCGACGACAGCCCGCCGAGGGTGATGTACGCGAGCACGAAGGCACCCGCGACGACGATCGCCACCCACTGCGGCCAGCCCAGCAGCGCCTCGACGACGATCGCGAGGGCGTACAGGTTCACACCGGCGATCAGGATGGCCGCGAAGGCGAACAGGATCGAACTCAGGAGGTGTGCCCACTTGTCGAAGCGGAGGAGGAGGAACTCCGGGACCGAGCGCACCTTCGAGCCGTAGTAGAAGGGCATCATCACCAGGCCGAGGAAGACCATGGCCGGGATGGCGCCGATCCAGTACCAGTGCACGGTGTACGCGCCGTACTGCGCGCTGTTGGCGGCCATGCCGAGGATCTCGGTGGCGGCCAGGTTGGCCGAGATGAAGGCGAGACCGGTGATCCACGCGGGCAGCGAACGCCCGGAGAGGAAGAAGTCGAGGCTCGTCCTCACCGATCTGCGGGCGGCCAGCCCGATGCCGAGGACGACCACGAAGTAGATCGCCAGGATCGTGTAGTCGAGCCCGTTGGTGGGGAGCCGGAGCTCGGCGGCGAGGGAGGTGGGGGGCTGCAGAGTCTGCATCAAGCGCTCACCTTGGTTGATGTCTGTTCGATGTCTTTGGTTGGTGTTCTTTGTTTGATTTTGATGGTGACGGCTGGGGGGATTGGTGGTTTGATGTGTTTAGTTCTGTGTGAAGCCCGGATGCGGCGTGGATGTACGTACGGATGGAGAGCCCGGCGTGAAGAAGACCTCGACCCGGTTGGCCGACGGTCGTGAGCTCATCTACTACGACCTGCGGGACGACACCGTGCGCGACGCGGTGGACCGACGCCCGCTGGAGCGCACGGTCACCACTTCGGAGGTACGGCGGGACGTGCTGCTCGGCGACTCGGTGGCGATCGCCTCGCACCGCCAGGGCCGCACCTACCACCCGCCGGCCGACCAGTGCCCGCTCTGCCCGACCACGGGCGACCGGCTCAGCGAGATCCCGGACTCGTCGTACGACGTCGTCGTGTTCGAGAACCGCTTCCCCTCGCTGGCCGGCGACTCCGGCCGCTGCGAGGTGGTCTGCTTCACCTCCGACCACGACGCGTCCTTCGCCTCGTTGACGGAGGAGCAGGTGGCCCTCGTCCTCGACGCGTGGACGGACCGGACCTCGGAGCTGTCGCATCTTCCCTCCGTCGAGCAGGTCTTCTGCTTCGAGAACCGCGGCGAAGAGATCGGTGTGACCCTCGGTCATCCCCACGGCCAGATCTACGCCTACCCGTTCACCACCCCGCGCACCGCCCTGATGCTGCGTTCGCTCGCGGCTCATAAGGAGGCGACCGGCGGGGAGAACCTCTTCGACTCGGTCCTGGAGCGCGAACTCGCCGGTGAGCGGGTCGTCCTTGAGGGTGAACACTGGGCGGCCTTCGTGCCGTACTCCGCGCACTGGCCCTACGAGGTCCACCTGTACCCGAAGCGCCGCGTGCCCGATCTGCTCGGTCTGGACGAGGCGGCCCGCACAGAGTTCCCCAAGGTCTATCTGGAACTCTTGAGGCGCTTCGACCGGATCTTCGGTGAGGGCGAGCCTCCGACGCCGTACATCGCCGCCTGGCACCAGGCGCCGTTCGGCACGCTGGAGGAGTTCGAGGGTGTGAGCAGGGACGACTTCGCGCTCCACCTCGAGCTTTTCACCATTCGCCGTACGTCCGGCAAGCTGAAGTTCCTCGCGGGTTCCGAGTCCGGCATGAGCGTGTTCATCAACGACGTGCCGCCGGAGTTCGCGGCACAGCGACTGCGAGAGGTAGCGAGTTGATGAGCGGTAAGTACCTGGTCACGGGCGGGGCGGGTTACGTGGGCAGCGTGGTCGCCCAGCACCTGC
Organism: Streptomyces sp. MBT65; assembly: GCF_016612545.1. Taxonomy (GTDB): domain Bacteria; phylum Actinomycetota; class Actinomycetes; order Streptomycetales; family Streptomycetaceae; genus Streptomyces. The sequence continues at coordinate 8,884 of NZ_JAENRY010000131.1, forward strand.
TGGAGGCGGGCCACGAGGTCACCGTCCTGGACAACCTCTCGACGGGTTTCCGCGAGGGCGTGCCGGCGGGCGCCACGTTCATCGAGGGCGACATCCGCGACGCCGCCAAGTGGCTGGACCCGTCCTACGACGCCGTCCTCCACTTCGCCGCCTTCTCCCAGGTCGGCGAGTCCGTCGTCAAGCCCGAGAAGTACTGGGAGAACAACGTCGGCGGCTCGATGGCCCTGCTGGCCGCGATGCGCGAGGCGGGAGTCCGCAAGCTCGTCTTCTCTTCCACGGCGGCCACGTACGGCGAGCCGGAGGAGGTCCCGATCGTCGAGACCGCCCGCACCTCCCCGACCAACCCCTACGGCGCCTCCAAGCTCTCGGTCGACTTCATGATCACGAGCGAGGCGGCGGCCCACGGCCTGGGAGCCGTGTCCCTCCGCTACTTCAACGTCGCGGGCGCGTACGGCAGTTGCGGCGAGCGGCACGCCCCCGAGTCGCACCTCATCCCCCTGGTCCTCCAGGTCGCGCAGGGCAAGCGGGACGCGATCTCCGTCTACGGCGACGACTACCCGACGCCGGACGGCACCTGCGTCCGTGACTACATCCACGTCGCGGACCTCGCCGACGCGCACCTGCTGGCGCTGAAGGCGGCCACGCCCGGCGAGCACCTGATCTGCAACCTCGGCAACGGCGAGGGCTTCTCCGTCCGCCAGGTCATCGAGACGGTCCGCCAGGTCACCGGGCACCCGATCCCCGAGGTCGTCGCCCCGCGCCGCGGCGGCGACCCGGCGTCCCTGGTCGCCTCGGCGACCCGCGCCAAGGAGCGCCTCGGCTGGAACCCGACCCGCGCGGACCTCGCGGGCATCGTCGCGGACGCGTGGGCGTTCGCGCAGAACGTATCGAACTGATCGAAGGGCTAGGGATCACACGTGGGTGTACGTGAGGGCTTCGAGGAGCTGTACGGGACGGCTCCCGAGGGCGTCTGGGCCGCGCCGGGCCGGGTCAACCTGATCGGCGAGTACACCGACTTCAACGAGGGCTTCGTGATGCCGCTCGCCCTGCCGCACACGGCGGTGGCGGCGGTGTCCCGCCGGACGGACGGCGTCCTGCGCCTGCACTCGGCGGACATCGAGGGCCCGGTCGTGGAACTGCACGTGGACGACCTCGTCCCGCGCACGAACACGAGCTGGGCCGCGTATCCGGCGGGCGTGGTCTGGGTGTTGCGCGAGGCGGGGCACCAAGTCACCGGCGCGGACATCCACTTGTCGTCCACGGTCCCGACGGGCGCGGGCCTGTCGTCCTCGGCCGCCCTGGAGGTGGTCACGGCCCTGGCCCTGAACGACCTCTTCGAACTCGGCCTGTCCGGGCCGGAGTTGGCCCGCTTCTCGCAGCGCGCGGAGAACGACTTCGTCGGCGTCCCCTGCGGCATCATGGACCAGACGGCCTCGGCCTGCTGCGAGGAGGGCCACGCGCTCCACCTCGACTGCCGCGATCTGTCGATCCGTCAGATCCCCTTCGACCTGGCGTCGGAGGGCCTGTCGTTGCTTGTCGTCGACAGCCGTGTGAAGCACGCCCTCGGCGACGGCGCGTACGCCGAACGCCGCGAGGGCTGCGAGGAGGGCGCCCGCCAACTCGGCGTCCCCTTCCTGCGGGACGTGGCCTTCGAGGACCTGGAGGCGTCCCTGGCCCGCCTGTCCGACGAGCGTGTGCGGCGCTACGTCCGCCACGTCGTCTCCGACGACCACCGCGTCGACCAGGTCATCAACCTGCTCGACGCGGGCGAGGTCCGATCGATCGGCCCGATCCTCACCGAGGGCCACATCTCGCTCCGCGACGATCTCCGCATCTCCTGCCCGGAGTTGGACCTCGTCGTCGACACGGCGGTCGGCGCGGGCGCCCTCGGCGCCCGGATGACGGGCGGCGGCTTCGGCGGCTCGGCGGTCGTCCTGGTGGAGGCCACGGACGCGGAGACGGTCACGAAGGCGGTCGAGGAGGCATTCGCGGCGGCGGGCTACACGGCGCCCCGGGTGTTTCCGGCGGTGCCTTCGGCGGGGGCGCGGCGGGTGGAGTAAGAGCCACGGCGAAGACGCCCCGGGAGGACCGGGGCGTCCCGCTCACCGAGGCATCCCGGCTACGTCCTCGCACACGGGATCCTCGGCGGAGACGCTCTCGCCCAGCCGGTGCAGCGCGCCGTGGGCCACTGCGCGCAGCCGCGCCGCGGTCAGCGCGGACGCGGGGTCGTAGGTGAGGATCCGTACGACGTCGACATGCCGTCGGTCGGTCTCGTCGAGAGCCGGCAGACCGGCGAGCAGTTCATGGTCGGGCCGCTTCGTCACCGCGTCGCCTATGTCGGCCAGCCGGAGCCGCCCGATCAAGTCCGGTGTGTACGGCCGCCCTTGGGCCATCGCGTCCAGCACGAGGGAGTGGATGCCCAGCGCGAGGAGCGTCCGTACGACCGCGTCGCCCGAGTCCGGGTGGACCCACCAGTCCTCGTATCGCCGGCCCCGCAGGTGACGGTAGCCGGACAGCAGCCCGGCGGCGGCCAGGAGACGGCGGCTCCACGCGGAGCAGTCCGACCAGACGTCCATGGGGCGAGCGTACGGCGGGAGCCGCGGGAGCAGCCCTGGACTCTTCATGAGTTCAGAGATAACCCCACGCCCGGCACATCGCCCGCAGCGCCTCCGGTATCTCCTCCGGCGCCGGGGTCGGGCGGTCCGGCTGGACCTGGCCGGTGCGGATCTTGTCGGTCCAGTCGCCGAAGCCGGCGCCCAGGACGGCGCCCTCCAGGCTGCTGCCGTAGTCCGTCATCCCGGGTTCGTAGGGGAGGTCCAAGTAGGCGCAGAGGGACCGGAGTTCGGCGGCGGGGTCGGTCGTGAGGTCCTCGTAGCGGAGGATGTGGCCGCCCAGTTCCGCGTGGGCCTCCTCCATGGACTCCATGTATTTCAGGACGCGTTGGGCGGCTTCCTCGCGGGTGCGGTCCGGTACCGCCTCGTGCCAGGAGCGGGCCACCGCGCCCGGGTGCCGGCGCAGGAAGACGAAGCGCGCGTCGGGCCAGGTCTCGGCGATGCGCCGCCACTGGAAGGCGTTGCCGGGGGTCTTCTCCACGATGAACTGCTTGCCGGACTTGACCAGTTCACGGTGCAGGGCCCGGTCCCAGAGCAGGCCCTCCAACTGTTCGTGGCCCAGGCCCAGAGTTCGCAGGGACCGTTCCGTGGGGGTGCCCGACTTGAAGTAGACCTCGATACCGGTCAGATGGAGTTCGTGCGCCGCGTGGAGCCGGGAGTGCGCCCCGAGCATCATGCGCAGCAGCGTCGATCCGGAACGCACCGAGGTCAGGATGAACACCGGTCGCTCCAGCAACCGGTCGACGGCCGGATCCACCGCCGTCGGCTCGGGCACCGGCTCGGGGCGCGCGGGGCGTGTGCCGCGCGGCGCGGGGACGGCACCCAGGGAGCCCGCCGTTCTCGCCCCGGGCGGCGGGGGCACCCGGCGTATCTGGTAGCCGGTCGTCTCGGCGAGCTTGGAGTTCAGCTTCCGCAGCATGCTCATGGCGGGCACGGTAAGAGGAGAGTATGAGGCTGGGCTGAGCGTGACCTTCAGGCCGGCTTTTTCCGGTGGAGTTTTTTCGTCAGCGTGTACTCCGTGACCCCCGGCGGATAGTCCGGGATCACGCACACCACCTCGTACCCCTGCTTCTTGTAGAACTCCGGCGCCTGGAAGTCCCAGGTCTCCAGCCGGGCCGCCGCACAGCCGCGCTCCTCGCGGGCGGTCCGCTCGGCCGTGGCCAGGAGCCGGCCGCCCAGTCCCGTCCCCCGGTGCCGGCCGTCCACCCACAGATACGTCACATGCAGCCAGCCCGCCCAGGTGTGCCCGACCAGTCCGCCCGCCAGGCCGCCGGAGTCGTCCAACGCCCACACATGGAGCGGAACTTCGCGTTCCCCCGGGGTTCCCCGCAGGGCGCGCAGCACCGGCGACGCGGTCGTGTTGGATTCGCGCAGCCGGGAGCGGAGCAGATCGCGTCGCCCCTTGTCGACTTCCGTCTCAATACGAAACATGCGGCTCACCATAAACGCGCCGGACAGTCAGTTCTGCAAATTGGGTTCCGCTACTGCGCCCCGGCCGTACGCTGTGAACAGCACCGGTGGGGGCCGGTGCTGTTCAGGGGGCGAGACAAGTCGGGTACGACGCCCGATGTGGGGGTAGCAGTCTCTGCACGGCGGCGGCCGTGCGGCTTCGGCCCCTCCCGGGCGTCGTACCCGCAACCATCGCTTCGTCTCCCGACGATGAGGTATCCCCTGCTCCACCAGGAGCCCGGGGAAGGGGGTTTCGTGGTTCGCATCCGAGTCCTGGTCGTCGACGACCATCGCATCTTCGCCGAATCGCTCGCCGCGGCACTGGCGGCCGAGCCCGATGTCGACGTGTCCGCGGCGGGCAGCGGTCCCGCCGCGCTGCGCTGCATGGAGCGTGCGAACGCCGAGGGCCGCAGATTCGACGTCCTGCTGGTGGACGCCGATCTGGGCGGCAATGTGCAGGGCATCCGGCCCGCCGTACCTGTTCAGGCGGGGAACGAGGACGGGCTGGTGGACGGGATCTCCCTGGTCGCCGGGGTCCGTTCCGCCCAGCCGAGCGTACGGATGGTCGTGCTGGCCGAGAAGGACGATCCGCGCCGGGCCGCGCTGGCCCTCCAGGCGGGAGCGTCCGGCTGGGTCGCCAAGGACTGCTCGCTGTCCAGGCTTTTAACCGTCATCCGAGGTGTCCTGCGCGACGAGACGCATCTGCCGCCGGCCCTGTTGACCGGGGTCCTGCGCGAGTTGACGGCCGCGCGCAAGCACCGCACCGAGAGCGAGCGCCTGGTGGAGTCGCTGACTCCGCGGGAGCGCGAGGTGCTGCGCTGCATGGTGGCCGGGCTGGGCCGCAAGGCGGTCGCCGAGCGGCTGTTCCTCTCCCCGCACACAGTCCGGACGCATATGCAAAACGTGCTCGGCAAACTGGGGGTCCACTCGACCCTCGCGGCGGTGGCTCTCGCCCGGCGCGCGGGCGTCGGTCCCGTCGACCTGGGGCCTGCCGGGCGCATCATGCCGGAGGAAAGCAGCAGCGCCTGATCGACGCCGGTGAGCGGGGCGTGGTGCGTGCGGCGGCTGTAGGGCGAAGGAGGCGTTGACGTCGGCGGCTGCCGCCGCGGGCGACACGATGGGGTCCCCCCGGTCGAGCGAAGCCGGGACCGGGGGAGCCGGTGGCCGACGACAACGCGGCTGGGGGTCCCCCACGCCTTTGAGGCAGCGGGGGAGTGCGGGCCACGACCCCGCGTCTCGGGGGAGTGCGTGCCCCCCCGAGTCTCCGGCCTGACCGCCCGGCGTCTCCGGCTATATCCGCCCGGCCGGTCCTCAGCCGGGGATGTTGTCGAACGGTGCGGTCAACTGGCGTAGCAGTCCGGCCAGTTCGCCCCGTTGGGCGCGGGAGAGTTCCGCGAGGATCGCGCGCTCCTGGGCGAGCAGTCCGGCCAGGGCCTGGTCCGCGCGGTCCTGGCCCTCGTCGGTGAGACGGACCAGCACGCCCCGGCGGTCGCTGGGATCGGGGAGCCGCTCGACCAGGCCCTTCTGCGCCAGGCGGTCGATACGGTTCGTCATCGTGCCGGACGTGACCAGCGTCTGGGTCAGCAGCTGCCCGGGGGAGAGCTGGTAGGGGCTGCCCGCGCGCCGCAGCGCCGTCAGCACGTCGAACTCCCAGGGCTCCAGGCTGTGCTCGGCGAACGCCAGCCTGCGGGCCCGGTCCAGATGCCGGGCCAGTCGGCTCACCCGGCTGAGCACCTCGAGCGGCTCCACGTCGAGGTCCGGGCGCTCCCGGCGCCACGCTGCGACAAGCCGATCGACCTCGTCCTCCATGACGATCAGTGTAGTGGTTGTGTCGACGTGAAGTCTCTTGATGTCGAGTCTCTTGACATCAAGAGACTTCGGGCGGGAAGGTGTACGTCATGACTTCCGCCTCGCCCGTGTGGGACCCCGCCCAGTACCTCCGCCACGCCGACCACCGCGCCCGCCCCTTCACCGACCTGCTGGCCCGGGTCACCGCGCTGCCCGCGGAGCGCCCCCGCATCGCCGACCTCGGCTGCGGCCCCGGCAACGTGACCACGGTCCTCGCCGACCGCTGGCCCACCGCGCACATCACCGGCTACGACAACTCGCCCGAGATGCTGGAGAAGGCCGCCCCCTACGCGGGCCCCACGGCCGGCGGCGGGCACCTCGACTTCGCCCACGCGGACGCGACGGACTGGGCGCCGACCCAGACGTACGACCTGATCGTGTCGAACGCGGCGTTCCAGTGGGTGCCGGGGCACCTGGACCGGTTCGGCGACTGGATCTCCGCGCTCGCGCCCTCCGGCACCTTCGCCTTCCAGGTGCCCGACAACATCGACGCACCCCTGCACGCCCTGATGCGCGAACTCGCCGCCACCGCCCGCTGGAAGAGCCGCCTCGGCGAGGTCCTGCGCCGCGAGGACTCCGTCCACACCCCCGGCGTCTACCTCGACCACCTCGCCCGCCTGGGCTGCGCGCCGGACGTCTGGCAGACGACGTACCAGCACATCCTGCCCGGCGAGGACCCCGTCCTCGACTGGGTCAAGGGCACCGGCCTGCGCCCGGCCCTCACCGCCCTCGCGGACGACCCGGAGGCGCGGGACGCGTTCGTGACGGAGTACCGCGACCTGCTGCGCGCGGCCTATCCGACGGCCGAGTACGGCACGGTGCTGCCCTTCCGCCGCCTGTTCGCGGTGGCCCGCAAGGAGGCGTGAGGGATGCTCGCGGCCGTGGACCATGTGCAGTTGGCGGCCCCGGCGGGGTCGGAGGACGCGCTGCGCGCCTACTACGTCGACACCCTCGGGATGACCGAGCTCTCCAAGCCGCCGGTGCTGGCGGCGCGGGGCGGGTGCTGGTTCGGGGCGGGGGCGGTCCAGCTGCATCTGGGGATCGAGGCCGATTTCCGTCCCGCGAAGAAGGCTCACCCCGGGCTGCGTGTGACCGGCATCGAGGCGTACGCGGACCGGCTGAAGTCCCTTGGGGCGCCCGTCACTTGGGACGAGGACCTGCCGGGTTACCGGCGCTTCTACTCGGCGGATCCGGTGGGGAACCGGCTGGAGTTCCTCGAACCGGAAGCCTGACCGGCGTTTGTCCACCGCGATCGCGGCTACCCGAACGGTGACCGAGTTCCGATCCGACCGGGAGTTGATGAACCGTGGCGAAGGACGAGAAGGCCAAGGCCAAGAAGGAACAGGTCAAGGGCAAGGTCAAGGAGAAGGTCGGCGGGGCCGTGGGCAACGAGACGATGAAGGCCAAGGGCCAGGCCGAGAAGTCCAAGGGTGACGCCCGGCAGGCCAAGGAGAAGGCCAAGGACGCTTTCAAGCGCTGACGTACGGACACCGCAGACGGACCGTGGCGGGGCCCCTGCTGAGAAGCAGGGGCCCCGCCACGTTCTCCGTACCTACGGATTCAGCTCTTCCGGCGCCCTATCAGATGCGGCTTCGACTCCAGCCCGTCCAGCCCGTGCCACGCCAGGTTGACCAGATGGGCCGCCACCTCCGCCTTCTTCGGGCGGCGGACGTCCAGCCACCACTGGCCGGTCAGCGCGACCATGCCGACCAGGGCCTGGGCGTAGAGCGGGGCGAGCTTCGCGTCGAAGCCGCGGCTCTTGAACTCGCGGCCCAGGATGTCCTCGACCTGCGTCGCGATGTCCGAGATCAGGGACGCGAAGGAGCCCGTGGACTGCGGGATGGGGGAGTCGCGGACCAGGATGCGGAAGCCGTCCGTGTACTCCTCGATGTAGTCGAGGAGCGCGAAGGCCGCCTGTTCGCAGAGTTCGCGGGGGTGGCCGGCCGTCAGGGAGCTGGTCACCATGTCCAGCAGGCGGCGCATCTCGCGGTCCACGACCACCGCGTACAGGCCCTCCTTGCCGCCGAAGTGCTCGTAGACCACCGGCTTGGAGACCCCGGCCTTCGCCGCGATCTCCTCCACCGACGTGGCCTCGAAGCCCTTCGTCGCGAACAGCGTGCGACCGACCTCGAGCAGTTGGGCCCGGCGTTCCGCTCCCGTCATCCGGGTGCGGCGCGCGCGTCGGGGCTTCTCGTTGCTCGGGGTACTGCTGGGATCGGTCGCCACGGCGTCAATCATGCCGCCTCCGCCGACTCCTTCCGGGGCTGAGCGCCTTCCGTACCGGAGATACGGCGCGAATCGATACGCGAGCGTGACGGCCAGCGCACGTCATAGGCCCAGCCGAGCTGCTCGCACCAGCGGATGATCCGCGCCGAGGAGTCCAGCTGGCCGCGCATCACACCGTGCCGCGCGGAGGTCGGGTCGGCATGGTGCAGGTTGTGCCAGGACTCGCCGCAGGACAGGATCGCCAGCCACCACACGTTGCCCGAGCGGTCCCGCGACTTGAAGGGGCGCTTGCCGACCGCGTGGCAGATCGAGTTGATCGACCAGGTGACGTGGTGCAGCAGCGCGACCCGCACCAGCGAGCCCCAGAAGAAGCCGGTGAACGCGCCCCACCAGGACATCGTCGCCAGCCCGCCGATCAGCGCCGGCAGCGCGAGCGACAGCATCGTCCAGTAGATGAAGTGGCGGGAGATCGTCCGGATCGCCTTGTCCTTGATCAGATCCGGCGCGTACTTGTCCTGCGGGGTGCGCTCCTCGTCGAACATCCACGCGATGTGCGCCCACCACAGGCCCTTGATCAGCGCGGGCACGGTCTCGCCGTAGCGCCACGGCGAATGCGGGTCGCCCTCCGCGTCGGAGAACTTGTGGTGCCTGCGGTGGTCGGCGACCCAGCGCACCAGCGGCCCCTCGACCGCCATCGACCCGGCGATCGCGATCGCGATCCGCAGCGGGCGCTTCGCCTTGAAGGAGCCGTGCGTGAAGTAGCGGTGGTAGCCGATCGTCACGCCGTGGCAGCCGAGGTAGTAGAAGAACACCAGCAGGCCGAGGTCCAGCCAGCTCACCCCGCCCCAGCTCCACGCCAGCGGCACCGCCGCGAGCAGCGCCAGGAACGGGACGGTGATGAAGAGGAGAAGGGTGATCTGTTCCAGCGACCCCTTCTTCTCGCCGCCCAGGGTGGCGGCGGGGAGCGGAGTGCCGTCGTCGTTCGCCCGCGGGGCGTCGTCGATCACATCGGAGCTCGTGGTCATGGGCGTCCCCTGTGGGGTTCGGAGGTGGAGGCGGAGCGTCGGACGGCGGAAGCCGGGCGGCAACAGTTCAGCATGTACTTCCCTACGGTTCCGTAACCTACGGCAACGTAAGTATGGCAGCGTGTCGACCGGTGGACGAAGCCCGTGAGACCGCGCGTCAGAGTGGACACCTATCCTTGGTGTCGGTCGGACAGCGCGGTCCGCTCTCTTTTCTTCCCGGATGTCCGTCCCGTATGCGGCAGCCGCCGTGGGACCGCCGCCCGGGTTCCCTCCAGACGAGCTTCAAACACTGCAAGGAGCCGCACCTGTGAGCAGTGCCGACGACCAGGCCACCACGACCAACAACGAGCTGCGCGCCGACATCCGGCGCCTCGGCGACCTGCTCGGCGAGACCCTCGTCCGCCAGGAGGGCCCCGAACTGCTCGAACTGGTCGAGAAGGTCCGCCGCCTCACCCGGGAGGACGGCGAGGCCGCCGCCGAGCTGCTGCGCGGCACCGAGCTGGAGACCGCCGCGAAGCTGGTGCGCGCCTTCTCCACCTACTTCCACCTGGCCAACGTCACCGAGCAGGTGCACCGCGGCCGCGAGCTGCGCGCCCGCCGGGCCGCCGAGGGCGGTCTCCTCGCCCGTACGGCCGACCGCCTCAAGGACGCCGACCCCGACCACCTGCGCGAGACGGTCAAGAACCTGAACGTGCGCCCGGTCTTCACCGCGCACCCCACCGAGGCCGCGCGCCGGTCGGTCCTCAACAAGCTCCGGCGCATCGCCGCGCTCCTGGAGACCCCGGTCATAGAGTCCGACCGCCGTCGCCACGACACCCGGCTGGCCGAGAACATCGACCTGGTGTGGCAGACCGACGAGCTGCGGGTCGTACGGCCGGAGCCCGCGGACGAAGCCCGTAACGCCATCTACTACCTCGACGAGCTGCACGCCGGCGCCGTAGGGGACGTCCTGGAGGACCTCACCGCCGAGCTGGAGCGCGTCGGCGTCAAGCTGCCGGACGACACCCGCCCGCTCACCTTCGGCACCTGGATCGGCGGCGACCGCGACGGCAACCCGAACGTCACCCCGCAGGTCACCTGGGACGTCCTGATCCTCCAGCACGAGCACGGCATCAACGACGCGCTGGAGACGATCGACGAGCTGCGCGGCTTCCTCTCCAACTCCATCCGCTACACGGGCGCGACGGAGGAGCTGCTGGAGTCCCTCCGGGCCGACCTGGAGCTGCTGCCCGAGATCAGCCCCCGCTACAAGCGGCTCAACGCCGAGGAGCCCTACCGGCTCAAGGCCACCTGCATCCGGCAGAAGCTGGAGAACACCAAGAGCCGTCTGGCCAAGGGCACCCCGCACCAGCCCGGCCGCGACTACCTCGGCACCGCCGAGCTGCTGCACGACCTCACCCTGATCCAGACCTCCCTGCGCGCCCACCGCGGCGGCCTCTTCGCCGACGGCCGCATGGACCGTACGATCCGCACGCTCGGCGCGTTCGGCCTCCAGCTCGCCACCATGGACGTACGCGAGCATGCGGACGCCCACCACCACGCGCTGGGCCAGCTCTTCGACCGGCTCGGCGAGGAGTCGTGGCGGTACTCCGACATGCCCCGCGAGTACCGCGCGAAGCTGCTCGCGAAGGAGCTGCGGTCCCGGAGGCCTCTGGCTCCGACGCCGGCGCCCGTCGACGCGGCAGGTGAGAAGACCCTCGGGGTGTTCGAGACGGTCAAGAAGGCGCTCGCCGTCTTCGGGCCCGAGGTCATCGAGTCGTACATCATCTCGATGTGCCAGGGCGCGGACGACGTGTTCGCCGCCGCCGTGCTGGCCCGCGAGGCCGGGCTGATCGATCTGCACGCCGGGTGGGCGAAGGTCGGCATCGTGCCGCTGCTGGAGACCACGGACGAGCTGAAGGCCGCCGACACGATCCTTGAGGACATGCTGTCCGACCCGTCCTACCGGCGGCTCGTGGCGCTGCGCGGGGACGTCCAGGAGGTCATGCTCGGCTACTCCGACTCATCGAAGTTCGGTGGCATCACGACCTCGCAGTGGGAGATCCACCGGGCGCAGCGGCGCCTGCGTGACGTCGCCCACCGGTACGGCGTCCGGCTCCGGCTCTTCCACGGTCGCGGCGGAACCGTCGGCCGCGGTGGCGGTCCGTCGCACGACGCGATCCTCGCCCAGCCCTGGGGCACCCTGGAGGGCGAGATCAAGGTGACCGAGCAGGGCGAGGTCATCTCCGACAAGTACCTCGTGCCGTCGCTGGCCCGCGAGAACCTGGAGCTGACGGTCGCGGCCACCCTCCAGGCCTCCGCCCTGCACACCTCGCCCCGCCAGTCCGACGAGGCGCTGGCCCGCTGGGACGCGGCCATGGATGTCGTGTCCGACGCGGCCCACGCGGCCTACCGCAGGCTCGTCGAGGACCCGGACCTGCCGACGTACTTCCTCGCCTCCACGCCGGTGGACCAGCTCGCCGATCTGCACCTGGGCTCGCGGCCCTCCCGCCGCCCCGGCTCGGGCGTCTCGCTCGACGGACTGCGCGCGATCCCGTGGGTGTTCGGCTGGACCCAGTCGCGCCAGATCGTGCCGGGTTGGTACGGCGTCGGCTCCGGCCTGAAGGCGCTGCGCGAGGCCGGCCTCGACACCGTGCTCGACGAGATGCACGACCAGTGGCACTTCTTCCGCAACTTCGTCTCCAACGTCGAGATGACCCTGGCTAAGACGGACCTGCGGATCGCCCAGCACTACGTCGACACCCTCGTCCCGGACGAGCTGAAGCACGTCTTCGACACGATCAGGGCCGAGCACGACCTGACCGTCGCCGAGGTGCTCCGGGTCACCGGTGAGGCCGAACTGCTGGACGCCACCCCGGTGTTGAAGCAGACGTTCACCGTCCGGGACGCCTACCTCGACCCGATCTCGTACCTCCAGGTGACCCTGCTGAAGCGCCAGCGCGACGAGGCGGCGGCGGGGGCGGACCCCGACCCGCTGCTCTCGCGCGCCCTCCTCCTCACGGTGAACGGCGTGGCGGCGGGCCTGCGCAACACGGGCTGACCGCACGGCAGCGAAAGGTGTCCCCGGGCGAGCCGCTACGACGGCTCGCCCGGGGGCACCTTTCGCTGGGGCCGGGTCAGATCGCGACGAAGGCGGCCGTCAGCAGGGCGACCCCCGCCCAGGCCAGCACCTTCGCGGCCCGGGTCAGCCGCAGCCCGCCCGCGACCACCACCGAGGCCAGCAGGAGGGCGCCGCCGAGGGGGACCCAGGCGTAGAGGACGCCGGCGGGACCGGAGCGCATGACCTCGTCGGTGCCGGGCTTCACGACCACGGCGTAGGTCTCGCCCTTCTGCACCGCGACGGTGTGCTCGATGACGACCTGGGCGCGGGCCTTCGAGCCCGTCGAGACCGGTGTGTACGGCCCGGTGCAGGTGTCGTCCCCGCACGCGGTGACCGCGACCGTGCCGCTCTCGCGCCCCTTGGTCAGCATCACGTTGTGCGCGGTCGGCCACGACCCCCACACCCCCGCGATCAGGATCAACACGGTGACCGCGCCCATCGCCGCGAGCCGCCCGAAGTTCAGAGCGGCGAAGGCACCGGGAGAGGTGGAGGCGGCGGGTGACATGGCGGGGATCATTGGCCATACCCGCACGCGCGGTCAACTCCCGCACGGGACAAGCCGGTTAAGTCGGGCAAGCCGGGCGAGCCGGACGGCTCAGGAGTTGTAGGCGCTCTGCGCCCGCTCCAAGCCCTCGCTCACCAGGCACTCCACGGAGTCGGTCGCCCGGTCCACCAGGAAGTCGAGTTCCTTGCGCTCCGTCGAGGAGAAGTCCTTCAGCACGAAGTCGGCCACCTGCATACGGCCCGGCGGACGCCCGATCCCGAACCGCACCCGGTGGTAGTCCGGGCCCATCGCCTTCGTCATCGACTTCAGCCCGTTGTGGCCGTTGTCGCCGCCGCCGAGCTTCAGGCGGAGGGTGCCGTAGTCGATGTCCAGCTCGTCGTGTACGGCGACGATGTTCGCGAGCGGCACCTTGTAGAAGTCGCGCAGCGCGTTGACCGGGCCGCCGGACAGGTTCATGAACGACGTCGGCTTCACCAGCACGACCCGGCGGCTCGCCGGACCCGGCGCCCCGATCCGACCCTCCAGGACCTGCGCCTGCGCCTTCCCGGCCCGCTTGAACTTCCCGCCGATCCGCTCCGCGAGCAGATCGGCCACCATGAAGCCCACGTTGTGCCGGTTGTTCGCGTACTCGGGGCCGGGGTTGCCGAGTCCCACGATCAGCCAGGGGGCATTGGCGTCGGTCGTCACGTCCACGTCTCCTTGATACACGCCAGCCGCTGCTTCCGTGGGGGGAAGCAGCGGCTGGCGGCTACCGCTGTGGGCAGGCGTTCCGCAAGGCGGAACGGGTGGGCACAGCCTGCAGCGCCGGGCGCCTTGGAGCAGGCGGCACGACAGCTACGGCCTAGCCGCCGGTCAGGCCTCGGTGGTCTCGGCGTCGGCGTCCGCGGACGCCTCCTCCGCCTGGGCGGCCAGGACCTGGAGGACGACCGCGTCCTCGTCGATCGCCAGCGTGGTGCCCTTGGGGAGCGGGATGTCCTTGGCGGCGATGGAGGCACCGGCCTCCAGGCCCGCGATGGACACGGTGACCGACTCGGGGATGTGCGTGGCCTCGGCCTCGACGGTGATCGTGCTCAGCACGTGCTCCAGCAGGAAGGAGCCCGGGGCCAGCTCGCCCTCGGTGTGGACGTAGACCTCGACGGTGACCTTCTCGCCGCTCTTCACGGTGAGCAGGTCGACGTGCTCCAGGTAGCCCTTGATGGCGTCACGCTGGACGGCCTTCGGGATCGCGAGCTGGGTCTTGCCCTCGATGTCCAGGGTGAGCAGGACGTTCGGGGTACGCAGGGCGAGCTGCAGCTCGTGGCCCGGCAGGGTGATGTGCAGCGGGTCGACACCGTGGCCGTAGACCACGGCGGGGACCTTCTTGTCACGGCGGATACGGCGGGCGGCGCCCTTGCCGAACTCGGTGCGGGTCTCGGCGGCGAGCTTGACGTCGGCCATGGTCACTCCTCGTAGAACAGTCGGGGAAGGTGGTCACCCGGCCGAACATCGGCCTGCTACGAAGAGCGCGTCGATAACGGACCGCCGTATCCGAGAACGGGTACGGCCTCCCTCGCCGAGCAACTGTGGCAGCTTACTCGGCCGGGAGGCCGTACAAGAAATCGATCTACGAGCGCGGGGGTCAGTGTCCGTCGAAGAGGCTCGTGACCGAGCCGTCCTCGAAGACCTCGCGGACCGCGTTCGCGATGGTCGGGGCGATCGACAGGACCGTGATCTTGTCGAGGTCGGCGCCGAGTTCGCCCGGGGTGGGGAGGGTGTCGGTGAGGACGAACTCGCTGACGCGGGAGTTCTTCAGGCGGTCCGCGGCCGGGCCGGAGAGCACGCCGTGGGTGGCCGTCACGATGACGTCCTCCGCGCCGTGCGCGAACAGGGCGTCGGCGGCGGCGCAGATCGTGCCGCCGGTGTCGATCATGTCGTCGACCAGGACGCAGACGCGGCCCTTGACCTCGCCGACGACCTCGTGGACGGTCACCTGGTTCGCGACGTCCTTGTCGCGCCGCTTGTGCACGATCGCGAGGGGCGCGCCCAGGCGGTCGCACCAGCGGTCGGCGACGCGCACGCGGCCGGCGTCCGGGGAGACGACGGTCAGCTTGCTGCGGTCGACCTTGTTGCCCACGTAGTCCGCGAGGAGCGGGAGGGCGAAGAGATGATCCACGGGCCCGTCGAAGAAGCCCTGGATCTGGTCGGTGTGCAGGTCGACGGTGAGGATGCGGTGCGCACCCGCCGTCTTCATCAGGTCCGCGACCAGCCGGGCCGAGATCGGCTCCCGGCCGCGGTGCTTCTTGTCCTGCCGGGCATAGCCGTAGAACGGCACGATCACCGTGATGGAGCGGGCCGACGCGCGCTTGAGCGCGTCGATCATGATGAGCTGCTCCATGAGCCACTGGTTGATCGGAGCCGTGTGGCTCTGGATCACGAAACAGTCCGCACCGCGCACCGACTCCTCGAAGCGGACGTAGATCTCGCCGTTCGCGAAGTCGAAGGCCTTCGTCGGGACGACCCCGACACCCAGCTGCTGGGCGACCTCCTTGGCAAGCTCGGGGTGGGCGCGGCCGGAGAAGAACATCATCTTCTTCTCGCCGGTCGTCTTGATCCCGGTCACAGCACTGTCTCCTCAGAGGTCATTCAACTGGGTGTGCGTTTATCACGGTACGCCGTGTTCGACGCACCCGTTTCCGGTCAGTCCTCGCTCTCGCCCTGGCGGGAAGCCGTTTCCGCGGCCTTCGCCGCCGCGCTGCCCGGCCGCTTGCGGGCCACCCAGCCCTCGATATTCCGCTGCTGGCCACGGGCCACGGCCAGCGAACCGGGCGGCACGTCCTTGGTGATCACGGAGCCGGCGGCGGTGTAGGAGCCGTCCCCGACCGTGACGGGTGCCACAAACATATTGTCCGAACCTGTACGGCAATGCGATCCGACGGTGGTGTGGTGCTTGGTCTGCCCGTCGTAGTTCACGAAGACGCTGGCGGCACCGATGTTGGTGTAGTCGCCGATCGTCGCGTCCCCGACATAGGAGAGGTGCGGGATCTTCGTGCCCTCGCCGACCGTCGCGTTCTTCGTCTCGACGTACGTCCCGATCTTGCTCTTCGTGCCCAGCCGGGTGCCGGGACGGAGATAGGCGTACGGCCCGACGGAGGCCTGCGGGCCGATGTGCGAGCTGACGGCGACGGTGTTGTCGACGCGGGCGCCCGCGTCGACGACGGTGTCCGTCAGACGGGTGTTGGGGCCGACCTCGGCGCCCTCACCGATGTGCGTGGCGCCGTGCAGCTGCGTGCCGGGGTGGACGATCGCGTCCTGGCCGAAGGTGACGGTGACGTCGACCCAGGTCGTCGCCGGGTCGATGACGGTGACCCCGCCGAGCATGGCGTCGGTCAGCAGCCGGTCGTTGAGGATGCGGCGGGCCTCGGAGAGCTGCACGCGGTTGTTGATGCCGGCGATCTCGCGGTGGTCGCCCGCGACGGAGGCGCCGACCCGGTGCCCGGCCTCGCGCAGGATGCCGAGGACGTCGGTGAGGTACTCCTCGCCCTGGCTGTTGTCGGTGCGCACCTTGCCGAGGGCGTCGGCGAGCAACTGCCCGTCGAACGCGAAGACTCCGGAGTTGATCTCGCGGATCGCGCGCTGCGAGTCGGAGGCGTCCTTGTGCTCGACGATCGCGGTCACCGCGCCGGAGGCGCCGTCGCGCACGATCCGGCCGTAGCCGGTGGCGTCCGGGACCTCGGCGGTCAGGACGGTCACCGCGTTGCCGTCGGCGGTGTGGTTCGCGGTGAGTTCGCGCAGGGTCGCACCGCGCAGGAGGGGGGTGTCGCCGCAGACGACGACCACGGTCCCGTCGATGTTTCCGAGCTCCTCCAGCGCCATCCGTACGGCGTGCCCGGTGCCGTTCTGCTCCGCCTGGACGGCGGTGCGCACACCGGGGTCGGTCGCGCCGAGGTGGGCGGTCACCTGCTCGCGGGCGTGGCCCACGACGACGACCAGGTTCTCCGGGTCCAACTCGCGGGCGGCGGCCAGCACATGACCGACGAGGGTCCGGCCACAGATCGCGTGCAGGACCTTCGGTGTGGCCGACTTCATACGGGTGCCCTCACCCGCGGCGAGGACGACGACGGCTGCCGGGCGAATGGCGCTCACGGATTTGCCCTTCGGCTTCGGAATGCTGGGGGGTGGACATTCGCAGGATACCGGGGCGTTTCATGGGAGACATGAGAGTGGGCCCTGACAGTGCTGTCAGGGCCCGAAGTGGGGTG
The DNA here is from genome assembly GCF_016612545.1 of Streptomyces sp. MBT65. GTDB lineage: Bacteria > Actinomycetota > Actinomycetes > Streptomycetales > Streptomycetaceae > Streptomyces. Next base: position 25,887 of record NZ_JAENRY010000131.1, read on the forward strand.
CTGGGAGAGGGAGTTGCTCAGTTCTTGCTTGGTTCTGCTCCCCCGCCAGGACTCGAACCCGGACAAATGGCACCAAAAGCCACGGTGCTGCCAATTACACCACGGGGGATCAAACTCGTGAGAACCGGACATTTAGCCTGGTCGCCGAGTGGGCACCCAACACTATGCCGTACCGGATGCCCTCTGTGCGACGGGACTTCTTCTGTGTGATCGGTTTCGTGACTGTTCGATTACGTCCTGTGGTGTGCGCTGTGGTGTAGGTCGGTCGTCGGAAACTCACCGGAAAAGCGCGGCCCGGCGCCCGTAGGCTGGAGGCATGACCACGACGGGGGAAGACCATGCCACGGTCCGGGGAGGGCCGTGGTGGTGGACCAGGTGGCGCAGCGCGGTGCTGGACACCGGGCTCGCGGCGGTCTCCGCCGCGGAGTGCGGGGCGGAGGGCGTCCGGTTCGCGCACGACGCGGGGATCCCGGCCGCCGTCGGAGTCGCCTTCGGGGTGCTGTCCGGATCGGCGCTGATCGTCCGCCGGAAGTGGCCCATCGCCGTCGTCCTCGTCTCCATCGCCATCACCCCGGCCCAGATGGGCTACTTGATGGGCATCGTCGGCCTGTACACCCTCGCCGCGTCCGAACTGCCGCGCCGGATCATCGGATCGCTCGCCGGGATGTCCTTCCTCGGCATGCTCATCGTCATGTTCGTGCGGGTACGGCAGGACACCCAGCGCGGGAGCTGGGAACTCGGCGACTGGTTCGTCCCGTTCGCCTCCATCACCACCGCGGTCGGGATGACCGCGCCGCCCGTCCTGCTCGGGATGTACGTGGGCGCCCGGCGCCGGCTGATGGAGAGCCTCAGGGAGCGCGCGGACAGCCTGGAGCGGGAGCTGCAACTCCTCGCGGAGCGGGCCGAGGAGCGCGCCGAGTGGGCGCGGGGCGAGGAGCGGACCCGGATCGCGCGCGAGATGCACGACGTCGTGGCGCACCGGGTGAGCCTGATGGTCGTGCACGCCGCCGCGCTCCAGGCGGTCGCCCGCAAGGACCCGGAGAAGGCCGTCAAGAACGCCGCTCTGGTGGGGGACATGGGGCGGCAGGCGCTCACCGAGCTGCGGGAGATGCTCGGGGTGCTGAGAAGCGGGGACGGCCGGGACGCGCGCGAGCGCACCGCCGTACCGCTGGTCGCGGTGGGTGTGGCCGCCGCCGCGGCGGCGTCGCGCGCCGTCGAGGACGAGTCCGCGGCCGACGGCCCCTGTCTGTCGGACGTGGACGAGCTGCTCGGGCAGTCCGCGGCGGCCGGGATGGCCGTCGACCTGTCAGTGGAGGGCGAGACCCGCTCGTACGCGGCGGAGATCGAGCAGACCGCGTACCGGGTGGTGCAGGAGGCGTTGACGAACGTCCACAAGCACGCGGCGGGCGCGAAGACCCATGTGCGGCTGGCGCACCGGGTGTCCGAGATCGCCATGCAGGTGGAGAACGAACCGCCCCCCGAGCCCGCGTCCGCGTCGGCGGCGCGGTTGCCCTCCGGGGGCAACGGGCTGGTGGGGATGCGGGAGCGGGTGCTCGCGCTGGGCGGGGTGTTCGTCTCGGGGCCCACGGACGCGGGTGGGTTCCGGGTGTCGGCGGTCATTCCGGCGGCTTGAGGCCGGGTGGTCGGTCGCCTGCGGGTGCGTGGTCGGCGCCTGGGGTGCGTTGTGGGTCGGCGCCGTGCAGGGGTCTCCGTCCTCGGATCGGCGCGGCAGGGCTTCTCAAGAGTGCGGCGGTGTTGAGCGCCGACCGCTGCGGGCGGACACCCCCCGACACGACACCTTCTCGCCGTACGCGGGTGGCGGGCCGTCTCGGGCTCCTGCCGTCCCGGGTCAGCCCGTCGTCAGGCGCACCGGTTCGATGCCCGCGACGAGGGTCGCGAGGGCCTGGTCGATGTCGGGGCCCAGATACCAGTCGCCGGTGTGGTCCAGGGCGTAGACGCGGCCCTCGGAGTCGATGGCCAGCAGGGACTGGGTGTCGGGTTCCTCGCCGAGGGGGCTGACGTCGGTGTCCAGGGCGCGGCCGAGGTCGCCGAGGGTGCGGGCCATGTGGAGGCCGTGCAGCGGGTCCAGGTGGAGCGCCACGGGGGAGATCTGGCGGCCGGGCCCGGAGGGCGCGATGTGCAGGCCGCCGAACTCGGCCCAGGCCTCGACCGCCGCCGGGAACACGGCGTGCTGGTGTCCCGCGGGCGAGGTGTGGTCGCGCAGGGTGTCCGCCCAGATCTCGGCCTGCTTTATGTCCCAGCGGCCGGGCTGCCAGCCCGCGGCGCGCAGGGCGGCGTCCACGGGTACGGAGAAGCGCGTGGAGGAGTGGCGGTCGGCGTGCATCTGCCCTTCGATCGTCGGCGACATGGGGTCCGTGCTGTGTTGTGTGGGGTCGGGTGTCAGGCGTTCTCCGTCGCGGGGTCCACCACGCGGACGCCGAAGTGGGCGCTCAGGGCAGCGCAGGCCCGGCAGGGGGCGGCGAAGCTGCCGTGCAGGGGGTCGCCGTCCTCGCGGATGCGGCGGGCGGTGAGCTTGGCCTGCTTGAGGGTCTTGCGGGCCTCGCCGTTGGTCATCGGCTTGCGCGCGGCGCGCTTGCTGCGGGCGGCGTCGGCGGCGGCGATGTGGCGGGAGATCAGGATCGCCTCGGCGCAGCGGCCGGTGAACCGGTCGCGCTGGGCGCTGCCGAGGGTGTCGAGGAAGTCCTGCACGAGCGGGTGCAGCGCGGGCGCCTGGTCGCCGCGGGCGGCGGTGCCGGTGAGGGTGGTGGCGCCGCGCACGGAGAGGGCGGCGGCGACGGTCGGAAGTATGCCGTCACGGCGGTGGTTGAGGGCCGGTGCGTGCCGTCCCTCGGTGGCGCTCCAGCCGACCCTGGGGTCGCCCGAGGGCCCCGTGTGCGCCCCGGTGTGCGGCCCCGTCTGCGTCGCGTTCATGATCGTCATCCCCTCCCGAGCATCCCCCGGCGGGTCTCAGAGTGCCAAATGCCGTGGCTGGTGCGGTAGCTGGGGCGGTACGACACGCCAGGGCTTCGGCGGGCTGTCACGGCGGGGTGACGGCAGGTCACGGAAGTGAGGGTCCGGTGCGGGGTGGGGTGCGTTCGGTGCGGGATGCGGCGAGAGGGTGCCGCCGACCGCTGCCGGTGACCGGTGCCGCCGTACCGCATAGGCTGTCCGCACCGCGTTCCACGCGGTCGACGCGTGGAGACAGGCGAACGAAGACGTCAAGAAGACGAGACAGTCGATACGGGGCACAGTGGGGCGAGTTGGACTTTCGCCTGCTGTGAATCGTACTGAATGCCGCAGGGGGCAACCGCCATGACGACAGGTCGGCTCGGGCAGCGAGCCGCGCCACCGAACGCGGCCTACGCCGGGCAGGTCGTGCACTTCCCGGACCCGGTCCGGGCGGCCCGTCACCCCAGAGGGGTGCGGATGGACGAGCACGGCTACCCCGACTTCTCGCCGTACGCGCGCGCGGCCGCGGAGATCGCCGAGCCCCCGGAGGGCTTCGGCGTCGACGAACTGCGCCTGACGGACTACGTGTCGGCGAACGCGGCGCTCGCCGCGACCGGTCACGAACTGTGGGACACCGTGCCCGCCGTGGCCACCCCGCACGGCTGGACCTGGCACCACGTGGTCGGCACCCGGCGCCTCGAACTCGTCCCCGTCGACGTCAAGGCGCTGCTGCGGCACCACGGCGGGATCGCCACGTCGGCCGTCGACCACGCCAAGCGCGGCACCCGCCCGCTCCAGGAGACCCGCCCCGCGCACTTCGGGCTGCCGAAGTCGACGGTGGCGGTGACCGAGGCACAGGTGCAGGGCGTCGAGGAGGACCTCGGCTACCGACTCCCGGGCGCCTACCGCTCGTTCCTCAAGGCGGCCGGCGGCAGCGCACCCGTCGGCACCGCGCTGGACGCCGAGTTGGGGCTGCTGATCGACCAGCCGTTCTTCACGGTCCGCGACGAGGCGGCCGTCAACGACCTCGTCTACATCAACAAATGCCTGCGCGACCACCTCACCAAGGACTACCTGGCCGTCGGCTTCGTCCAGGGCGGCCTGCTCGCCGTCAAGGTCAAGGGCCAGGCGATCGGTTCGGTCTGGTTCTGCGCCTACGACGACGCCCGCGACGTCGATCCCTCCTGGGCGCCGGCCGCTCGCGTCGAGCGGCTGCTGCTGCCCGCCGGGGACGACTTCGACCAGTTCCTCGCCCGACTCGCGGGAAATCCCCCGGAGTTGGAGACGGTGGCGAATCTGATGGTGGACGGCGGGTTCGCGCGGTCCGTTCCGGTGCCGTCCGCGGCCTCGGTGGGGGAGTGAACTGACGATGGTGACCTTCGCGCAGGCGCAGGAGCGCGCCGAGGAGTGGATCAACGGCGATGTGCCGTCGTACCAGCATCGCGAGGTGCGGGTGCGGGAGTTCGAACTCGGCTTCGTGATCTGGGCCGAGGACCGGGCCGAGGGCCCGCGTTCGGACGGCGGCGCCCAGCGGCTGGTGCTCGCCCGCGACAGCGGAGAGGCCACGCTGTGGCCCTCGCTGCCGGTGGGTGAGGTCATCCGCCGCTACGAGGAGGAGTACGGCCGCCCCGACGAGATCGCCGACGCGGTACCGGCGGCCGCGCAGCCTGCCCGGGTGGACCTCAATCAGACCTCGTTCCTGCTGAGTCCGCCGGAGTGGTTGCAGGAGGCGGCGGACTCAGCAGGGGCGCCGGACTCGCCTCCCGTGCCCGCCGGGGCCACTCCCTGGGCGGGAACCGACACCAACGCGGATGCCGGCGAGGACCGTTCGGTACCGCTGCCCGCGACCGTCTTCGCGCCACCGCTGAGCGAGCCCGAGGACACCACCCCGGCCGACGCCCAGACCGCCCTGATGTCCGGCGGCAGCCAACTCCCGCGTACGGCGGTGTCGCCGGCGATGGGCGAGCCCGACTCGGGGCGTGGCGGCGGGGGTTCGCCGGGTCCGGGTGGACGGCCGGGCGAGTCGCAGGGCAACACGCCTTCGTCGTACGGGTATCCGCAGGGGCAGGGGCAGGGGC
>NZ_JAENRY010000132.1 GCF_016612545.1 Streptomyces sp. MBT65
GAAGCGAGTGGCCCAACGGTCACAACTCAGTCGCAGGCCCAGTACACCCACCACTACCGTGCCCCCATGACCACGAACAACACCGAGAACGACAACTCCGGCGCCAACCCCCGATTCGCCGAAGCCCTAAGGGAGTTGGGCCTCGGGGAGTTGCTCAGCAGCATCCGGCGTTTCCCGGACGCCACCCGCACCGCAGCCGAGGCCGCCGCAGCGATCGGGTGCGAGTTGAGCGAGATCTGCAAGTCGTTGATCTTCGCGGCGGACGGGATCCCGGTACTGGTGCTGATGGACGGGGCGTCGCGCGTGGACCTGGAACTCGTCCGGCAGGAACTCGGCGTCGAGAAGGTCACCCGGGCCAAGGCAGACGTCGTACGGGAGACAACCGGGTACGCCATCGGAGGCGTGCCGCCCTTCGGCCACCGTACGAAGACCCGCGTGCTCGCTGACAGGTCACTCCTCGCGCATGACGTCGTATGGGCCGCCGCAGGCAATCCGCACGCCGTGTTTCCCATGGAACCAAAGGAACTCGTGGCGCACGCAGGTGCCACCTTGGTGGATGTGCGCGAGCAGTCCTCGTGACTCCGGCGGTCGCCACTGCCGTCCTGCTCGCAGCGGTCACCTAGGCCAGTTGGAACGCCCTCGCCCACCGCATCACGGACAAGCTCATCGGCTTCACGCTGATCGCGGGCGGCGGATCTCTGATCGGGTTGGCGATGGTGCCGTTCGCCGCGTTCCCGGCGGCTGAGGCATGGCCGTATCTGATCGTGTCGGGTGTCATTCACGTCGTGTACTTCGTGCTGCTGATGAAGTCCTTCCGGCTGGGGGATTTCGGGCAGGCGTACCCCGTCGCACGCGGCACCGCACCCCTCGTGGTGACCGCCCTCGCCGCCGTCTTCGCCCACGAGGTACCCAACGCCTGGGCCGCCGCCGGCATCGCCCTGTCGTGCGCGGGCCTGACCGGCGTCGCCCTGTGGGGAATGCGCGGGCGGCGGCCCAACTGGCCCGCGATCGGGGCCGCGTTGGCGACGGGTGTGTCGATCGCCGCGTACACCGTCGTCGACGGACTGGGCGTGCGCGCCTCGGGGTCCTCGCTCGGGTACATCGCCTGGCTGATGGCGATCGAGGGACTGGTCATTCCGGCGTACGCACTGCACCGCTGGCGAGGCCAATTCCTCACCACGCTACGGCTGTTCGCCGCCGTCGGCTTCCTCGGTGCCGCCCTGTCCGTGATCGCGTACGGCCTCGTCCTGTGGGCCCAGACCCGCGCCGAACTCGCCCCCATCGCCGCCCTGCGCGAGTCGTCGGTCAAGTCCTGCTCATGCGGTAATAACTTCGCCGCTCAGGGGGCTTGATGAGGTATTTCCGTACGCCCCGGACTCGTCACGCGCCGTGAGAGCGCGATGGAGACCCACTGCTTCGCCGGCGTCAGTTGGGACGTTCTCACCCCAGCGTGAGCCATCGGATGCCCAAACGGTTGACGTCCAACGCTTCGGCACTGGTGATCGGCTCGCGTCCTGTCGCCTTGCGCAGGAAATGCAGCTGACCCCAACCCAGCTTCTCCAGCGCGGTCGTTCCGTCTGGGCCGAGCAGAAGCCCCTGCACCAGATCCGCGGCCTCGGGAGTCAGCCACGGCTCGCGTCCCAGGGCGTCGGCCAGGTCCAGGCCGTGCACGGCGACCTCGACCACGCGCGTCAGCAGGAACTCCGACAGGAGCATGGGGTCGCCGTGCCGGGTGCGCACCACACGTCCCTCGGGTTCGGCCCGGCACAGTCGGTCCACTTGTTGCCAAGTGGCGTTGAAGTCGTCAACGAGTGCGGCACCGCTGAGCTGTTCGGCCGCATGATGTTGGGCCAGAGCGATCCGAGCTGCGTTGGTGTCCGGGGTGAAACGGTCGTCGGGCCGGTAGTACTCCGCTGCGGAGACCTCGACACGGGTCGGTGCCGACGCGGCCAGCATGCCCGGCAGCCAGGCGATCACCACCCGGACGTGAGCCAGCAAGTCGCTCACTTTCCACGGTGCACACCGGGTCGGCAGACACCACTCGCTCGCCGAGACCCCGGTCATCGCCTGCGCGAGCTGCGTCGCCTCCAGACGAAACGCTTCAACTACCCGCTCCTGATCCATGTCGGGACCTGCTCAGTGACGCCGGCGAGAGACCAGGCGCGTCACCACAGCCAGCACCAGCCCGGCCGCGATGAGATACAGACCAAGGCGTTCATCGGGGACTGCCGGTGACCACACCCGCCAGTCCGACGACGTGTACGCATCGGCTGCCAGGAAGGACCCGTAGGAAGAGGAGTGCAGGGTGGGGAGCGTGCTGGTCTGGCTGCGTACCCACAGCAGCGCGCCTATGACGGCGCTGGTCGCGGATATCGCGTACAGGGCTGTGGCATGACGTGGGACCGGTCTGGCCACGGGTCCTCCCTCGACTTTGTCGTTGTGATGTGTGGATTCTCGCTGCCGGCAGCTGTCACCCCTGAACCGGGCCACCGTGCCGAGCACCCGTGCACACAGGCCGATGTCTTGGTGATCTCCATACTCTCGGAATCTGGTCAACCCCTCGGCGACCGGACAGGATTGCCAGCAACATCATGTGAAAACTGGGGGAACAGTGCCGCCACGTTCGATCGGGGCCTTCGCGGTCGTAGTCGGCCTTCTCGGCGCGGGCCTGGCGCTGACTCCGTCCGCCGCCCGCGCGGATGGCAGCACGCTGTACGTGAACAACATCTCGACGTCGAACTGCTCCGACAGCGCAGCCGACGCGGGCTCGCAGGCCCAGCCCTACTGCTCGCTGCAGACCGCCGTCGACACCGCGCGGCCAGGTGACACGGTCATGGTGGTCAGGGGGAACTTCGGGCCTCTCGATGTGAAGACCTCGGGTACCGCCAGTGCTCCCCTCACCATCACCACCGGCACGAGCAAGGTGGTCACCTCGATCGTCACGCCCCCGTCCGGCTCCGGCCCAGGGCTCACCTTCGACCACGTGCACGACGTGGCGGTGCACGGATTCGCCATCGGGACAAACGTCCAGGCACCGGTCGTGGCGGTCGAAGGGGCCAGCGACATCACGCTCGACGGGGACCAGCTCCAAAGTGCTTATGCGACTGCGCTGGTAGGCATCGACGGGCAGAGCAGCACGGTCACGCTGAGCCGGGACGAGCTGTACACCAGACCGGGCGAGGACGCCGTGGACATCGCGGCGGGGGCCGCCGGGACCGTCATCACCGGCAACAAGTTCTCCTACGGGAAGAACACGCCCGTGAACGCCGCAGGCGCGCCCGGCACGGTCGTGGTCGGCAACACCTTCACCGACAACGGCGGTTGCAACACCGCTGTCTCGCTCACCGGTGCCTCCTCCGGTTCGACGGTCGAGAACAACGCCTTCTTCCTCGGAACCTCGGGCGGCTGCGCGACCTACGGCACCAGCACGCCGGTGGTGGTGTCCTCCGGATCGACCAGCGCGACCATCTATGACTACAACGTCTTCGAGTCCGAGTCCGGCGGCGCGCTCTACAGCTGGGGCGGCCAGACCTATGCCACCGCCGCCGATCTGCAGGCTGCGACCGGCCAGGGCAAGCATGAGCTGTACGTCGCGGTGGCCGCCGGCACGACCAGCCTGAACGTCACCCCGCTCATCGACTCCGCCGACGCCGGCGCACCGAACGCGCTCAGCACCGACTTCAACGGCAAACCCCGCGTGGACGACCCGCTCGTGGCCGACACCGGCACTGGCGCCGGCTACTACGACCGTGGCGCGGTCGAATACCAGGACCCCTACCAGGTGGCGGCGGCCGTCTCCGTCACGAAGGGTCCGGCCCCGCTGTCCGAGACGATCACGGCGGACGAGACCAACCCCTGGAAGACCGGGATCACCAGCTACACCTTCGACTTCGGGGACGGCAGCACCCCGGTGGTGTCCGCCACCCCCAGCGTCGCCCACGCCTACGCCGCGATCGGCTCGTACACCGTGACGGTCACCGTCACCACCGCTGACGGGACCTCTGTCGTCGGCAGCAAGAAGGCCTCCGTCACCGTCGCCGCCGAAGCTCCGCTGGTGCCCGTCCTGTCGCTCGGACAGGCCCGTCCGTCCAGCAGTCTCACCGTCCGGGCGGACGCCTCCGGGACCACCGACGACTGGAGCATCGCCGACTACGGCGTCGACTACGGAGACGGCACCCCGGCCGCGGACCTCGGCACCAGCGGCTTCGGTGGTCACACCTACGCCAAGCCCGGCACCTACACCGCCACCCTGACCGTCAAGGACGACGGCGGGAACACCGCCACGACCACCCGGCAGGTCACCGTCGGCAGCGCACTCGTACCCTTCGGGCCGACCCGCGTCCTGGACACCCGCAACGGCACCGGCGCAGCCAAGGCGAAGGTGGGCCCGGGCGCGGTGCTGCGACTCAAGGTCGCGGGCGTCAACGGCATCCCCGCCACCGGGGTCACCGCGGTCGCCCTCAACCTGACCGGCGTCAACGCCTCCGCCGGCACCGTGATCACCGCCTACCCCGACGGCACCACCCGGCCGACCGCCTCCAACCTGAACCTGGGCCCCGGTCAGGTCACGCCGAACATGGTCACCGTGCCGGTCGCCCCCGACGGCTACGTCGACCTCTACAACAACGCGGGCAGCATCGACCTGGTGGGTGACGTCGAGGGCTACTACAGCACCACCGCGGCCACGTTGGGCGGGACGGGCTTCGTCCAGGTGAGCGGCCCGACCCGGGTGCTGGACACCCGCACGGGGATCGGCACCGCCAAGGGCAAAGCCGGGCCGGGCGGGCTGGTCACGCTCACCCTGCCGGCCGGTGGTGCCGGCAACGCCTCCGCCGTTCTGCTCAACGTCACCGAGACCGGTGCCACCGCGTCCAGCTGGGTCGCCCTGGAGCCGAGCTCCGGCGATGTCCCCACCACTTCCGTACTGGACTTCGCGGCCGGACAGACCAGCGCCAACCTGGTCGTCGCGCCGGTCAGCAACGGACAGGTCCAGTTCTACAACCGCACCGGCAGCGTCGATCTGATCGCCGACGTCGAGGGCTATGTCGTCTCCGACCCGACGACGTCCCCGGGCGCCCTGGGCTCGCCCTACTTCCCGATCTCGCCGACCCGGGTGCTGGACACCCGCAACGGCACCGGCGCCGCCCAGGGCACACTCGGCGCCAAGTCCAAGCTCAGCGTCAAGGTGGCGGGGCACGGCGGCATCCCGGCCGGAGTGAAGGCGGTGCTGGTGAACCTGACCGGCGTCAAGCCCACCACGAGCACCTGGCTCTCGGCCTACGCCGACGGATCGACCCTGCCCGCCAGCTCCACCCTGAACCTCGCCACCGGCGCCACCCGCGCCAACCTGGCCCTGGTCCCGGTCGGTTCCGACGGTTCGATCGACATCTACAACAGCAGCGGCACCGTGAACGTGGTCGCCGACATCGAGGGCTACTACATCGGCTGATCGCCCACTCCGCGAGCATCCTGTCCGTCGCCGCGCCGGGTGACGCGTCGATCATCGTCGGCGCGGCCATCGGAGCCGTCTTCTTCAAGGAACGCTTCGGAGCCCGCGCATCGCGGCGGCCGGACTGCTGGTCGTCGGCATCGGGCTCATGCTGCGCGCCGGTCAGGACGCTGCCGTGGGCTTGTCCGCGCGGATGACCGCCGAGTGCATGCCGTCCGCGACCGAGTGGGTCGGGGTGATCTCGATGTGTGTGAAGCCGGCCGCCTCCAGGCCCTGGCGGTATTCGGTGAAGGACAGAGCTCCGGCGATGCAGCCGACGTAGTCTCCGCGCTCGGCACGCTGGGTGGGGGTGAGGGTGTCGTCGGCGACCACGTCGGAGATGCCGATCCGGCCGCCGGGGCGCAGGACGCGGAAGGTCTCGGTGAAGACGGTCGGCTTGTCGGTGGACAGGTTGATCACGCAGTTGGAGATCACGACGTCGACGGTGTTCGCGGGCAGCGGGACCGCCTCGATGGTGCCCTTGAGGAACTCCACGTTCGTGGCGCCCGCCCGGGCCGCGTTGGCCAGGGCGAGGGCGAGCATCTCCTCGGTCATGTCCAGGCCGTACGCCTTGCCGGTGGGGCCGACGCGGCGGGCGGAGAGCAGGACGTCGATGCCGCCGCCGGAGCCGAGGTCGAGGACGCGTTCGCCCTCGCGCAGTTCCGCGACGGCGGTCGGGTTGCCGCAGCCCAGAGAGGCCGCGACCGCCTCCGTGGGCAGCGCGGCGCGCTCCTCGGCCGCGTACAGGGTCGAGCCGAAGTTCTCCTCGTCGATCTCGACCGGCCGCGGTCCGCAGCAGGCCGTGCCGCCTTCGGTGACCTTCACGGCTGCCGCCGCGTACCGCAGACGGACGGTCTCGCGCAGGTCTGTGGACTGTTCGCTCATGAGTCGCTCCCAGGTGTCTGCCGCAACCAGGTGGTTGCTGCCACCTTGCGCTCTGTATCGAAGAACGTCAACATAGAAGAATGTCGAAACAAGAGCTTGTGGTGATCGGGCAGGATGCCGATTGCTGTCCCGGGCTGGGTGCCGCGCCGCTCGACGAGGAGCAGGCCGTTGATCTCGCGAAGGTCTTCAAGGCCCTCGGTGACCCGGTTCGGCTGCGGCTGATCTCGATGATCGCCTCGCGGGGTGACGGTGGTGAGGTCTGTGTGTGTGAGCTGACGCCCGCCTTCGAGCTCTCCCAGCCGACGATCTCCCATCACCTCAAGCTGCTGCGCCAGGCCGGCCTCATCGACTGCGAGCGGCGCGGGACCTGGGTGTACTACTGGGTGCTGCCCGGTGTGCTGGAGCGGCTCGCCGCGTTCCTGACCACCCCGGAACCGGCCGGTGCCCGCACGTGAACGCTCCGCTCGCTCGCCGGGTCGCCACGGAGGCGATCGGCACCGGACTGCTGGTGGCGGTGGTCGTCGGGTCCGGTATTCAGGCCACCGACCTCTCGCCCGATGCCGGTGTACGGCTGCTCGCCAACTCCCTCGCCACCGTGTTCGGCCTGGGCGTGCTCATCGCCGTGTTCGGGCCGGTCTCCGGCGCGCACTTCAACCCGGTCGTCACCATCGCCGTCTGGTTCGGCGAACGTCGGACCCCCGGAGGGTTCACGCTGCGGGACCTCGCCGCGTACGTACCCGCCCAGATCGTGGGGGCGGTCGGCGGCGCGGTTCTCGCCGACGCGATGTTCGGCGAACCGCTGGTGAAGTTCTCCGCGCACGATCGTTTCGCGGGGCATCTGTGGCTGGGGGAGGTCGTCGCCACGGGTGGGTTGGTTCTGGTGGTGCTCGGGTTGGGGCGGGTCGGCCGGGTCGCGCTCGCCCCGGCGGCCGTGGCCTCGTACATCGGTGCCGCCTACTGGTTCACCTCCTCCACCTCGTTCGCGAACCCCGCGGTGACCATCGGGCGGGCCTTCACCGACACCTTCGCCGGGATCGCGCCCGCCTCCGTCGGCCCGTTCATCGCCGCCCAACTGCTCGGCGGTGCCCTCGGGTTCGGGGTCGTGGTCCTCGTCCACGGCCCGGCACGAGAGCAGCACCCCGGCCGGCCGGCCGAACCCCAGTCCCCCAAGTCCCAGCCCCAGCCCGTCAGTTCCTGATCACGCCCCGAGAGAGTCGTCCGCCATGCATACGTCCCCCACCCGACCCTCCGTGCTGTTCGTCTGTGTCCACAACGCCGGCCGCTCCCAGATGGCCGCCGCTTTCCTCACCCACCTCGCGGGCGACCGCGTCGAGGTCCGCTCCGCCGGCTCGGCTCCCGCCGACGCCGTCAATCCGGCCGTCGTCGAAGCGATGCGCGAGGTCGGTGTCGACATCGCCGCCGAGGTTCCGAAGGTCCTCACCGTGGAGGCCGTCCAGGCGTCCGACGTCGTGATCACCATGGGGTGCGGCGACGCCTGCCCCGTCTTCCCCGGCAAGCGGTACCTCGACTGGCGGCTCGACGACCCCGCGGGGCAGGGCGTCGCGGCCGTACGCCCGATCCGGGACGCGATCGAGGCACGTGTCCGCGCGCTGATCTCTGACGTCGTGCCCGCCTGACGCAGGCAGTTGACCGTTCCTTCACCCGGCTTGCCGACGACTTGACGATCCGTTCCATGGGCGTTCAGACGGCCGCCTGTGTCTGTGATGTGTGGTGCCCCTAAGGTCCCTGAGGATTCAGGAGGGAAGGGGCTCATGGAGACACTCCACGCGGTTCGGGCCGGCGGGATCACCAAGTGCTTCGGCGAGGTCGTCGCGCTCGACGGTGTCGACCTGGATGTGACACAAGGTCAGATCCATGGCCTGGTCGGGCCGAACGGGGCCGGCAAGACCACCCTGCTCGGTCTGCTGCTGGGCCTGGCCGTCGCCGACAGCGGGCGCCTGGAGATCCTGGGCACGCGGGTCGGGCGGGCGTTCGCCGCCCCCGACGGCGTCGCCGGGTTCGTGGACGGGCCCGGTCTCTACCCCTCGCTCACCGCCCGGCAGAACCTCGCCGCGCTGGCCGCCCTGCGCGGCCACGACGCACGGACGGCCGGAATCGACGACGTGCTCGGCGAGGTCGGGCTCACGGATGTCGCCGACGACCGGACCCGCGGGTTCTCCCTCGGCATGCGGCAACGGCTCGGGCTCGCCGCCGCGTTGCTCACCAGGCCCCGCCTCCTCGTCCTCGACGAACCGTCCAACGGCCTTGATCCGGCGGGCAAGAGACATGTGCACGGGGTGCTCAACAGACTCGCCGCCGAGGGAACCAGTGTGGTGCTCTCCAGCCACCGTATGGACGACCTGGAGGCGCTCTGCTCCGAGGTCACCATCCTCGCCACCGGACGGGTCGTCTTCACCGGGCCGTTGAGCAAGCTGGCTGCCGAGAGCCGTGAACTCGAGTACCGGGTAAGGACGTCCGACCCGGAGGCCGCGCGTCGGCTCGCCGCCGACACGGCCGGCGTCCGGATCGGCGACGACAGTGCCGCCGTACGGCAGGACTCCGACGTGTTCGTCGTACGCGCCCTGACCCCCGCCCTCGACGAACTGGTGGCCGGGCTCGTGCGGTCGGGCATCGCGGTGCGCGAACTCGCCCCCGTGGTATCGCCGTTGGAGGCCGCGTTCCTCGCGCTCACCGATCAGGAGGCCGGCCGATGACCGCGACCGCCGTGGCCGAACGGACCGTCACAGCCCCCCGCGTCTCCGTCGCGCGCGGCTACCGCTTCGAACTCGTCAAGCTGGTCTCCCAGTGGCGCATCCGCCTGCTGGTGCTCGCCTGTTGGGTCGCGCCCGCGCTCTTCGTCGCCGGGGTGAGCGGGCAGAGCACGCTTCCCTCGGACACGCTCTTCGGGCGCTGGATGCACGCCACGGGGTGGGCCGGGCCGCTCGTCATGCTGGGTTTCGCGGGGAGTTGGGCGCTCCCGCTGCTGACCTCGCTCGTCGCCGGCGACGTGTTCGCCGCCGAGGACCGGCTCGGCACCTGGCGGCATCTGCTGGTGGCGGTCCGCTCGCCCGCGCGGATCTTCGTGGCGAAGTCGCTGGCCAGCGTCACCGTCATCCTGGCGCTGGTGGCGGGGCTGGCCGTCTCCAGCACGGTCGGCGGCCTCCTGGCCGTCGGCAACCAGCCGCTGGTGGGACTGGACGGGCATCTGCTGACACCCGGGGACGCGGCGGGCGCGGTCCTGCTCTCCTGGACCGCAGCCCTCGCCCCGACCCTGGCCCTCGCCGCGATCGGCCTCCTCGGGTCGGTCGCGCTGGGGCGGTCCTCGATGGGACTGCTGCTGCCCGTGCTGGTCGCGCTCGCGATGCAGGTCGCCCAGATGCTGCCGCTGCCCGTCGCCGTGCGCCTCGCGCTGCCCGGGTACGCCTTCATCTCCTGGAACGGCCTGTTCACCAGCCCGGCCCAGCTCGCCCCGCTCCTGATCGCCGTCGCGGTCAGCCTGGCGTGGGCCGTCCTCGCGACCGCACTGGCCCATCTCCTGTTCGTACGACGGGACTTCACCAACCCGGCCTACGACGGCTCCGGGCGCCGCGCGTTCACCTTCGGCGTGCTGCCGCTGGCCGCGCTGACCGCCGTCACGGTGGGGGCGGTCGCGGTGGCGACTCCGTCGACGGGCTCTGGGATCGAGCAGGGGAAAGTGCAGAAGTCCCTGGCCACCGTGTTCGCGCACCTCTACCGCCTCCAGACCGAGCAGCTCCACCGGCCCGCCGTCACCGAGGCCCAGCTGCGGACCTCGGCGGCGTGCACCAAGAGCGACGGCCAGGCCGCCCAGGAGGGCGCGGGCAACGACTGGCGCTGTGTCGTGAGCTGGCATCTCCCCGGGGTCGCGGTCACCGGGTCGGCGATCTACCAGCTCGACATCACCTCGGACGGGCGGTTCGTGGCGGACGGCGACGGTCCCAAGGAAGTCAACGGCTACTTCCTGGTGCGGACTTCGACCGGCGATGCCCCGAATCCGCTGTGGCAGTTCGACGGCAACGTCGAACTGCTCGACACCCACTGAAGGGAGCAGTTCCGTGCAGGTAACGCGCCGGCGTCGGATCAACGAGAAAAACCAGGTCACCCTCTTCGGCAGACACGTCGGCCGCCGGGCACTGCTCGTGACGACGGGTATCGCCGTCGCCCTCGGCGTCACGGGCACGGCGGTCGCCTCGACATACCAGTTCGGCACCCAACAGGTCGGCCAGACCACCGCCAACGGCCAGGTCATCTCCAGCGACCAGTACATCAAGCCGTACGGCAGCCGTACCGTCATCAACGACGGCAAGATCATGTCGTCCACGGTCAGCCCGGACGGCACCCGTCTCGCCGCCTCGATCGCCGACGGCGACGCCTCTCTGGTGGTCATGGACCTGGCCACCGGTCGGATCATGCAGAAGATCGGCACCAGCACGGCGGACGACCTGCGCATCAGCAGCGGCGCCGTCGGCCAGGAAGGCCCGACCTACTCGCCCGACGGCAAGCAGCTGTGGCTGGGACAGGCCAACGGCTACACCAAGTTCACCGTCAACGCCGACGGCACCCTCGCGAGCCCCACCGCCGTCCCGATCGCGGCCGACGGCGCCAAGCAGGCCCTCGTGGGCGCGGCCGTGTTCTCCGCCGACGGCTCCACCGTCTACTCCGCGGTCAACGGCCAGAACAAGGTCGTCGCCATCGACACGGCCACCGGAACCATCAAGCAGACCTGGGCAGTTGGCACCGCCCCGCGCGGAATCGCCCTCGTCGGCGGCACGTTGTACGTCAGCAATGAGGGTGGGCGCCCGGCGAAGGCCGGCGACACCACCATCAACTCCTACGGCACCGACGTGCCCGCGAACCCGAAGACGGGCGCCAGCACCACCGGCACGGTCAGCGTCATCGACACCGCCGACCCGTCCGCCGCCGTCGGCACCATCGCCGTAGGACTGCACCCGACCGCCGTGTACGCCAAGAAGGGCGCGGTGTTCGTCACCAACACAGCCGACAACAGCGTCTCGGTCATCGACACCCGCAAGGACAAGGTCGTCCAGACCATCGCCACCCAGCCGTGGCCCGAGGCGTCCGTCGGCTACGAGCCGAACGCGGTGACGCTCACCGACGACGGCCGGCTGCTGGTCACGCTCGGCCGCGCCAACGCCGTCGCCGTCTACCGCTACAACTCCCCGCAGCAGCCCGCCCGTTACGTCGGCCTGCTCCCCACCGACTACTTCCCCTCGGGGATCACGGCCATCGGCAAGAAGATCGTCGTCGCCAACACCCGTGGCGTGGACGCCCTCCGCCCCGACGCCGCCGGTCACAACACCCACGACACGACGTCGAGCCTGACGCAGTTCACGCTGCCCAGCGACCTCGTCGTCAGGGCGCAGACGGCCAAGGTCTTCAAGCAGAACGGCTGGACGCCCGGCTCGGTCACCAAGGCCGACGGCAAGAGCCACGCGAAGGCCGTCCCGGTCCCCGCCCGGCTCGGCGACCCCTCGACGATCAAGCACGTCTTCCTGCTCGTCAAGGAGAACCGCACCTACGACCAGGTCTTCGGCGACCTCTCGCAGGGCGACGGCAACGCCTCGCTCACCCAGTTCGGCGAGAACGTGACGCCCAACCAGCACGCGCTGGCCGAGCAGTTCGGGCTCTACGACAACTTCTACGACATCGGCACCAACTCCGCCGAGGGCCACAACTGGCTGATGCAGTCGGACAACCCGGAGTACACCGAGTCCTCGGCGGGCGAGTACACGCGCAGCTACGACACCGAGAACGACGTCCTCGGCCACCAGAAGACCGGGTTCATCTGGACCGGCGCGCAGGCGGCCGGGAAGACGGTCAAGGACTTCGGCGAGTTCCAGTCGCTGGAGACCAAGCCGGGCGGCGCGAGCTGGCAGAACCTGTACTGCGACAGCAAGAACATGGCCGCGACCGGGGCCCAGACCGCTTACCCCATCAAGACGGGCTCGGCGATCCCCTCCCTCAACAACGTGTCGGTGCAAGGGTTCCCGCTGTTCGACCTCGACGTCCCGGACATCTACAAAGAGCAGATCTGGCAGCAGGACTTCGAGAAGAACGGTCCGGCGAACCTGAACATGTTCTGGTACTCCAACGACCACACCGGCGGCCCGGCCAACGCCGCCGCCGAGGTCGCCGACAACGACCTCGCGGTCGGCAGGATGGTCGACACGATCACCCACAGCAAGTACTGGAAGGACTCGGCGATCTTCGTCGTCGAGGACGACTCCCAGGCCGGCCTCGACCATGTCGACGGCCACCGCGCCCCGGTCCAGGTCATCAGCCCGTACGCCGAGCACGACACGGTCGACGACCACTACTACTCGCAGATCACCATGGTCCGCACGATCGAGCAGATCCTCGGCATCCACCCGATGAACCAGCTCGACAGCGCGGCCACCCCGATGTACGGCGCGTTCACGAGCAAGGCCGACACCACCCCGTTCACGGCGGTCCCCAACCGCACCTCCCTGACCCTCGGCGTGAGCCCCCAGCCGTCCTGCGGCTCGGACACCCCGGCGGCCCAGGACACCAGGGCGGCGGCCGCGCCCACGACGGTCTCCGTGCCGCCCGCCGAGCAGGCGCTCGCGGCCCAGTGGAAGACCTGGGCGTCCCACCAGCGGCTGACCGGCCCGCACGCCGTGCCCGACTACGCCAACCCCACCCAGATGAACCGCTACACCTGGTACCAGACCCACAACTGGACCAAGCCCTACCCCGGCGACAGCAAGCTCTACGCGCCGGACGACGTACCGGGCGCCTACCTCCCGTCGCCGGAGTCCGACGGCTGACCGGAGCGCCCACGCGTCAACGGTCCCTGACCGGCGCCACCGCCGGTCAGGGGCGTACCGCCACCGCGTCCACCTCGAACAGCATCCTGGGCAGCGCGAGCGACGCGACCCCGCTCAGCGTCTGGGCCGGCAGACGGTCCCCGAAGTGCGTGTGCAGCGCCTTGCCCAGGGTCTCCAGTTTGGTGAGGTCGTGGTCGACGACGAACGTGCCCAGCCGGACCACGTGTTCGAAGCCGAGGCCCACTCCGGCCAGGGCCGACCGGAGTCGGGCGAAGGCCACGTCCACCTGTGCGGCGAAGTCGCCCGGCACCGGTGCGCCCGTCTCGTCGGACGCGTACT
Source organism: Streptomyces sp. MBT65 (assembly GCF_016612545.1). Taxonomy (GTDB): domain Bacteria; phylum Actinomycetota; class Actinomycetes; order Streptomycetales; family Streptomycetaceae; genus Streptomyces. The sequence goes on from NZ_JAENRY010000132.1 coordinate 13,540, forward strand.
GGCCGGCGATGAAGACGAGTTCACCGGGCGCCGACACGGCGTGGCTGTAGCCGAAGGGGGTCGGGTCGTGGAGCGCGGGCGGGTTGGTGATGGTGCGCCCGTCGGCGGCGTCGTTCGTGAGGGTCATGGACGGGCAACCTCCCGAACACTCCGCCCATTCCGTCCTCAGCCGACGGACACCCCCAGCGAGCCGACACCGGACAGGTCATGCGCTCTGACGCTGTTGCGATCCGTCGCCGACCGCCCCAGCGCATGATGCGGCCACAACCCCCCGGCCACCCGCCGAGACCGCTCGCCCCACTCCCGCGCCTCGATACCACCGGCCTTGTAGTGGTTGAGGGCATACCCCCCGGAGTGGACGCGCAGCAGCAGAAAACCGCCGGGATAGTCCTTCGCGGCGGTCACCTCCTGCTGGACGACGTGCGGCGCCCGCACCAGCGGCGTCCGCTTGTTGCGGTGGGTGTGCCCCGCGTGGTGCAGGAAGACCCCCGGCGCCGAGGCATACGCGTCGACGATCGCGCGCGCCTGCCGGCGGTCCAGTTGCTGGCCCCGGGTCACCGGGAACACGGAGTCCCGTACCGTCAGCGGATGGTGGCCGAAGACGACGGTCGGCCGGTCCGGTTCGGCCCTGAGCCGGGACCGGAACCAGGACAGCTGCTCCTCACCGAGCCCACCCGCGTCACCCCCGTTGCCGGTCTTGGCGTACGTGTCGAGCCCGATGATCCGCAGCCCGCCGAGGTCGTGGGCGAAGTACCCGGGCCCACCGCCGAAGCCTTCACCGAACCCCGCCCGGAACGTGTCGGCGGAACTCCCGGCCCGGTCGTGGTTGCCGCGTACGACGAGGTAGTCCCGCCCCAGCGTGCCGAAGCCGTCCAGGATGCGCCTGGCCTCCGCCAGGTCCGCCGGCGACCCGCCCGCGGAGATGTCCCCGGCGGCGAGCAGCACGTCCGCCCCGCGCAGCTTGGCCTCCTCGACCAGGGCCCGGGTCATGATCTCCGGATAGGCGGCGAGGCCCGCCGCCTGTGACACCCCGCGCAGCAGGGGGAAGCCCGCCATGCGGCCCGCGGTGGTCTCGCCGAGGTGCAGGTCGTTGCAGAGGGCGATGGAGAGCAGGTGCCTGCCGGGCGGGGGCTGGGGTGTGGTGAAGGAGTACGTGCCGGTCAGCGAGCCGAGGCCGTGTCGCGAGGTGCCGACGGCGTTCCCGCGCACGTGCTGCAACGGTGTCGGCACGGCGGTCACGCCCCGGGAGCGTGCCCGGTAGTAGTACGTCTGCCCGGGCTCCAGGCCGGTCAGCTCCACCTGGTGGTGCGCGGTGGGCCGGTCCTCGGCCGCGACGCGGTTGAGCCGGGCCGGGTGGGTGCCGTAGACGACCTCGCCCTCGGTGGCCACAGGAATGGGGTGGCCGAAGCCGTCGTCCGTGCCGGGTATCCGGGTGTGCCAGGTGATGATCGCGCTGTCCTCGGTGAGGGTGACCAACTCCAGGTGTACGGCGGCCAGTTGGCGGTAGCCGCCGCGCGCGGTACGGACCTGGGCGGCACGCACCAGCGCCGGGGCGAGGAGCGCGCCGGAGCGCAGGACGTCGTAGGGAGTCGGTAGCGCGGCGAGGGCCGCGAGGGGAGCCGAGATGCAGCAGCGCATACCCCATTGTTGCCCCACGGTCGTGAACGCCGGCCGTGGCGCCGACGGCCGCAGCCGTACCAGTGCGCTACGACAGGGCGGTGCGCACCGCTCTGACCAGCGCCTGCGCTCGTGGATCAGCCGTCACGCTCTTGCGGAACGAATTCGTCACATACCCGAACGCGATGCCCGAGGCGGGGTCCGCGAAGCCCAGTGCGCCGCCCCGGCCCGGGTGCCCGAAGGAGCCCTCCGAGAGGAGCGGGGACGCGCTGCCGTGCAGCATGTAACCCAGGCCGAAACGGGTGCCCACCACCAGGACGCGGTCCGGGCCCGACGAGCGTTCCGTGCGGGCCCGCTCGACCGTCTCCGGGGTGAACAGCCGTGTCCCGCCGTCCACTTCGCCGATCAGGGACGCGTAGAAACGGGCCAGTCCGTCCGCCGTCGCGATGCCGTTCGACGCGGGGAGTACGGCGGCCCGGTACGCCGGGTCGTTCTCGTCCGGCATCGGCGTGATCGCCCCGAACGCGCGCCGGGTGAGGGAGTCGGGGTTCGCGTACGCCTCGGAGACCGACCGCTTGGGGCGTACGCGGAGGGTCCCCGCGTCCGCCGCCGGTCCCTCCGACTGTGCCACCCGGCCCACCCGAGCGGCCTCACCGGCAGGCAGGCCCACCCACAGATCCGCCCCGACCGGTCCCGCGATCTCGTCCGCGATCCACTCGCCGATCGACCGGCCCGTCACCCGGCGGACGAGTTCACCGGTCAGCCAGCTGTACGTCTGCGCGTGGTACCCGTGGTCCGTGCCCGGCTCCCACACCGGCGCCTGCGCCGCCACCGCCGCCGCGCCCTGCACCGGATCGGCGGCCTGCACCGGGGTCAGCGGGTGGTCCAGCACCGGCACACCCGCGCGATGCGCCAGCAGCTGCCACACCAGGGTCCGCTCCTTGCCGGCCGCCTTGTACTCGGGCCAGTACTCGCCGACCGGAGCGTCCAGGTCCAGCTCCCCGCGCTGCGTGAGCAGGAGCAGCGCCGCGGCGGCCACGCCCTTCGTCGCCGAGCGGACGATCTGGGCCGTGTCCCGCTGCCAGGGCGCGGTGCCGTCGACGTCCTTGGTGCCCGCCCACAGGTCCACGACCCGGTGCCCGTCGCGGTACACCGTCACGGCCGCGCCCCGGTCCCCGCGCGCCTCGAAGTTCCCCACGAACGCGTCCCTGACCGGCTCGAAGCCCTCGGCCACCACACCGTTCACGTCCACGTCCGCGCTCCTCGTTCCGCCGTGCGACCCCTGTCTCAACCAAGCAGGATCGTCACGTCGATGTTCCCGCGCGTCGCGTTCGAGTACGGGCAGACCTCGTGCGCCGCGTCCACCAGCTTCGCCGCGATGCCCGGGTCGAGGATCGGCAGGGACACGCTCAGGGCGACCGCGAGGCCGTAGCCGCGCTGCTTGTTGGGGCCGATGCCGACCTTCGCGGCGACCGTGGAACCGGTCAGGTCGAAGCCGGCCCTACGGCCGACCAGGACCAGCGCGTTGTGGAAGCAGGAGCTGTAGCCGGCCGCGAAGAGCTGCTCGGGGTTGGTGCCGTTGCCGTCGCCGCCCAGTGCCGGGGGCATCGCGACCTGGAGGGCGAGCTGGCCGTCCTGGCTGCTGACGAAGCCGTCCCGGCCGCCGTGGGCGGTGGCCTCGGCGACGTACATGATCTTCGTCGGGCGGGTGTCGACGGCGGTGGCAGCGTCGTCGTCGGTCATGGCGGGACCTCCCCCGGAACGGAAACACAGGACGGAAACACAAGAGTGTGCAACTACATCGTGCACAAGATACTGACCGGTAGGGCGCCCATGGCCACCAGGGGGTGGCAACCGCCGGTAACCCGAGGTCAGCGGGCCCGTTCCGCCGCCGCCTCCGCGCGCTCCGCCAGCCGCCACAGCTCCCCGCGCAGCCGGGCCACCTCCGGCAGTTCCAGCTCCGTCGCCGCGAGCAGCGCGCCGGGGACGGAGGTCGCCCGCTCCCTGAGCGCCCGGCCGCGCTCCGTGCACACGACCAGGACCGAGCGCTCGTCGTGCGCCGCGCGCTCCCGGTGGACGAGCCCCGCCGCCTCCAGACGTTTCAGCAGCGGCGACACCGTGCCGTAGTCGAGCCGCAGCGCGTTCGTGAGGTCCTTGATCGGGGTCTCGCCGCGCTCCCACAGGACGAGGAGGACGAGGTACTGCGGGTAGGTCAGCTCCAACTCCTCCAGGAGGGGGCGGTACGCGGCCGTCAGCGCCCGCTGGGCCGCGTACAGCGCGAAGCACAACTGCTCGTCGAGGAGCAGCGACCCGGCATCCGTACGGTCCTCATGGTCCTCGTTCGTCACGCGCCCATTGTCACGGACTTGGGGTCGAACCCGAAGGGCAACTCCAGACGGTGGGCCCGCATCAGGGCTTCGTCGGAGAGGAGTTCACCGGTCTTGCCGTCCGCCGCGATCACGCCCTCGCTGAGGATCAGCGCGCGCGGGCACAACTCCAGTGCGTACGGCAGGTCGTGCGTGACCATGAGGACGGTCACGTCCAACGACCGCAGGATGTCGGCCAGTTCGCGGCGCGAGGCGGGGTCGAGGTTCGAGGAGGGCTCGTCGAGGACGAGGATCTCCGGTTCCATCGCCAGCACCGTGGCCACGGCGACCCTGCGCCGTTGCCCGAAGGAGAGGTGGTGCGGGGGACGGTCCGCGAAGTCCGCCATGCCGACCGACTCCAGTGCCGTACGCACCCGTTGCTCCAGCTCGGCGCCCTTCATCCCGGCCGCCGCCGGGCCGAACGCCACGTCCTCGCGGACCGTCGGCATGAAGAGTTGGTCGTCCGGGTCCTGGAAGACGATCCCGACCCGGCGCCTGATCTCCGCCATGTGCCGCTTGCCGACCGGGAGTCCGGCCACCGTCACCGTTCCGGCGCCGCCCGTGAGGATGCCGTTCAGGTGCAGGACGAGGGTGGTCTTGCCGGCGCCGTTCGGGCCGAGCAGCGCGACCCGTTCGCCGCGCGCGACGGTGAAGTCGACTCCGAACAGGGCCTGATGGCCGTCGGGATAGGCGAAGGCCAGCCCGGAGACCTCCAGCGAGAGCGAATCGGTCACAGCGTCCATCCCAACAGGCATACGACAAGGGCGGTACAGGGCAGTGCGAGTGCGGACGACCACTGCGCACGGGACGCGGTCACCTCGTCGATCACCGGCATGGAACCCGTGTAACCCCGGCTCACCATGGCCAGATGGACCCGCTCCCCGCGTTCGTAGGAGCGGATGAACAGCGCGCCCGCCGACTTCGCGAGCACCCCCCAGTGCCGGATGCCCCGGGCCTCGAAACCCCGTGACTCGCGGGCGATCCGCATCCGCCGCATCTCGTCCGTGATGACATCGCCGTAGCGGATCATGAAGGACGCGATCTGCACGAGGAGCGGCGGGAGCTTCAACCGCTGTAGTCCCAGGAGGAGTTCGCGGAGTTCGGTGGTGGCGGCGAGGAGAACGGAGGCGGCCACGCCGAGCGTGCCCTTCGCGAGGACGTTCCACGCGCCCCAGAGGCCGTTCACGCTCAACTCCATTCCCAGGAACGTCACTTGCTCGCCCTCCGCCACGAACGGCATCAGCACCGCGAACGCGACGAAGGGCACCTCGATCAGCAGACGGCGGAGCAGGAAGGCGGCGGGCACACGGGCCGCGCGGGCCACCAGCCCCAGCAGTACCGCGTACACGGCGAACGCCCACATCGCCTCGCGCGGGGTCGACACCACGACCACCACGAACGCGAAGACCGCGGCCAGTTTGGTGTGCGGGGGCAGCGTGTGGACGGGGGAGTGGCCGTGCCGGTAGAGGCGGTGCGCGTGGCCCGCGCCCATCTCAGGCCGCCTGGGAGGACGTGTTGCGGCGCTTGCGGACCGCCCAGAAGACGCCCGTGCCCGCGACGACCGTGACGCCCACGCCGATCACGCCCGCCAGGCCCCCGGAGAGCCGGGCGTCCTCGACGTCGCGCACGCCGTAGTCGGCGAGCGGGGAGTCCGCGTTGGCGTGCTCCTTCGCCTTCTGGTCGATGCCCTGGTCGGCGGCGACCTTCTCCAGGCCGTCGGGGTTCGAGGAGGCGTAGAAGCTGACGAAACCGGCGAGGAGGAGGGACGCGACCAGGCCGGTGATCCACACCTTGCGGTGCGAGGTACGCGCGGTGGCGGCCACGGGGCTCAACTGGGGCGCGGCGTCCACGAGTTCGCCGTTCACCCGCAGCTTCAGCCGCTGCTCCAGACCTCGCGCGCCGTACACCAGATCCGGGCGTACGGCGATCACCGCGCCGACCGTCAGCGCGGTGATCGCCGCCTCGCCGACGCCGATGAGGACGTGCACGCCGATCATCGCGGTGGCGACCTTGCCGATGGAGACGTCGGTGGTGCCGCCGAGGGCGTAGAGGAGGGTGAAGACGAGGGCGGCGGCGGGGACCGAGAGCAGGGCCGCGGTGAAGGACGCGAAGGTGATCGAGCGGCGGCTTCGCGGGAGGATCTTCACCAGGCCGCGGAAGACGGCGTACGCCACGACCGTCGTCGTGATCGCCATGTCGGTGATGTTCACGCCGAGCGCGGTCAGCCCGCCGTCCGCGAACAGGATGCCCTGCATGAGAAGCACGACGGAGACGCAGAGGACGCCTGTGTAGGGGCCGACCAGGATCGCGGCCAGCGCTCCGCCCAGGAGGTGGCCGCTGGTGCCGGCCGCGACGGGGAAGTTGAGCATCTGGACGGCGAAGATGAAGGCGGCGACCAGGCCCGCGAGCGGTGCCGTGCGCTCGTCGAGTTCGCGGCGCGCGCCGCGCAGGCTCACGGCGATGGCGGCGGCCGCGACCACTCCGGTCGCGGCGGACACGGGGGCGTCTATGAATCCGTCAGGGACATGCACGGGATGATTTTAGATGGTTATTGCGACTGCTTTGCAAGAGCGAGAAGCTGTCGGATCGAGATGTGAGATCTGTCGCCCCGGAGGGCGCTCCCGGGAAAATATGCGACATTGGGGTAGTGGAAGCGGATGCATAGCTTTCACACAGGTCACTCAGCGTAAGGGGCCGCCCGATGTCCGTAGTCGAACAGTACGCGCGAGCCCATATCGTCACCGACGAGGACGTGGACCGGCTGGACGGCGACGCCGTCCCCGTCGTCCTGCGGTACGACCCCGACTCCGATCCGCGAGCCGTCCGTATCGACCTGCCCGGACCGCATGAATGGACCTTCGAGCGGGAGCTGCTGGAAGAGGGGCTGCGGGCCCCGGCCGGCAGCGGCGAGGTGCGGGTGTGGCCGTGCGGACGGGTGCAGGCCGTGGTCGAGTTCCACTCCGAACAGGGCGTCTCCGTCGTCCAGTTCGAGACGAAGACGATCCTGCGGTTCCTGCGGCGGACCTATATGGCCGGCGAACCCGTCGGCACCTGAGCGTCAGCGGGTACGCCCCCTCGGGACCTGAACCTCTTGGTGTTCAGCCCCCGAGGCTGCTGCCCAGCTTCAGCAGGGCCGCCACGATCGGGCCCGCCGTGGAGCCGCCGTGTCCGCCGGCCTGGACTACACCCGCGGCGACGAGGTCGCCCTTGTACGCGGTGAACCAGCCGTTGGGCTTCTTCTGGCCGTCGACCTCCGCCGAGCCGGTCTTCGCGCCGTAGTCGGGGCCGAGGCCGGACATGGCCTGCGCGGCCGTGCCGTAGTCCGCCGTGTACTTCATGACCTCCTTCAGCTCCGACTGCGTCGTCGACGACATCGTGCGCGAGGCCTTCGCGAGCGTGCGGTTGTCGACCGTCGGGGAGACCAGGTAGGGCTGGTGGAAGGTGCCCGTGTCGACCGTGGCGGCGACCGACGCCATGTTCAGCGGGTTCATCCGGACCCCGCCCTGGCCGATCAGCGAGGCGCCCATCTGCGCGCCGCTCTGCACCGGGACCGAGCCGTCGAAGGTGGGGACGCCGATGGCCCAGTTGTTCATGCCGAGGCCGTAGACCTGCTGGGCCTCCGTCGTCAGGTCGCTGTTGGACAGCTTGGGCGCGAAGTTGATGAAGGCGTTGTTGCAGGAGGCCCCGAAGGCCATCTTGAACGTGCCCTTCTTGATCTCCGAGTCGTCGTCGTTGTGGAAGGTCCAGCCCGCGAGCTTGTACGTCTTGGGGCAGGGGTGGGACGCGTCCGGGGTGATCAGGTTCTTCTCGAAGAGCATCGTCGACGTCACGATCTTCATCGTGGAACCGGGGGCCAGGGAGCCCTGGAAGGCCACGTTGAAGCCGTGCGAGGCGTTCGCGACGGCCAGGATCTCGCCGGTCGACGCGCGCGTCATCACGACCGAGGAGTTCTTCTGCTTGCTCACCTGCGTCTCGGCCGCCGCCTGGAGGGTGGGGCTGAGCGTCGTCTTCACCTTGCCCGGGGTGCCCTTGCTCAGCTCGACGAGGGTCTTGTCGGACTCCTTGGACGTCTTGCCGCGGACCACCCGCAGCTCGATGCCCGCCTTGCCGCCCGCCTTCTTGCCGAACTTCTCCCGCAGCCCGTCCAACACCGGCCCCAGGGACGGGTACTTGGCCGTCGTCAGCTCGCCGCCGTCCCGGTCGTAGGCCTTGATCGGCGGGGTGCCGGACTCGCCCGTCACCAGGGTGTCGCCGTCCGCGAGGTCCGGGTGGACGACGGAGGCGTGCCACTGGACGTAGGGCTTGCCGTCCTTCGCGCTGCGCACGACGGTGAGTGAAGTGGCGTACGTCATGGCCTTGTTGATGCCCTTGTACGACACCGTGCACTTCACGGAGAAGGGGATCTTGGTGCCCGTGCGGGCGCCCTCGGTGACGGTGATGCCCTTCATGTGGGCGTTCTTCGTGTAGCCGGTGAGCAGGGCCGCGGCCGCCGTGGACTTGTCGGTCACGGCGGCGGCCTGGGCGACCTTGCCCTGCTGCCAGTCGGCCAGGTACCGCTTCGCGGTCGTCTGGACCTCGGTCGCCGACAACGGGCCCGTCTTGACGGCCTTGTGGTCCGCGGTGTTCGACGTGCGCGCCTCGGCGGACGCCCCGCCGTCGTACAGCACGTAAGCCCCTACGCCCGCCCCGACGACGGCCACGGCGATCGCGCCCCCGACCACGGCGGGTCTTGCCTTCCGCCGCTCGGGTACGCGCCTTCTCTTGCCCCTGGTGCCCACAGTTCCCGATCCTCCGCGAATCCCTGATCCCTATTGGGCCCCCGTCGTCACTCGGCCCGTCCCAGCCCCACACACCCCAACGACGGGGCACACCTTAGAGTCCCGTCCTGTGCGGGTGAGTTCCCGTCCACGAGCGTGAGTTCAGCCACTCGCCGCCAGTACCGCGCGGACGATCGGTCCGGCCGCGTCGATGCCGTGGCCGCCGTCCTGGGTCATGGCCGCCGCCGCCACGTCGCCGCGGTAGCCGGTGAACCAACTGTTGGACTTGGCCTGCCCGTCCACCTCGGCGGACCCGGTCTTCGCGCCGATGTTGGGGCCGAGCCCGGACATGATCCCGGCCGCGGTGCCGCTGGTCGCCGTGCGGTACATCATCGCCCGCAGCTGGGCCGACGTACTCGCCGACAGGCCTTTCGCGGTGGCCAGTTGGCGGTCGTCGAGGCTCTGCGCGACGAGCACCGGCTGGCGGAACGTGCCCGTCTTCGCGGTCGCCGTCACCGACGCCATGTTCAGCGGGCTCATCTGTACCTGGCCCTGGCCGATCAGGTTGGCCGCGGTGTCCGGGCCGCCGGACGCGGGGACCGAGCCGTCGAAGGACGGGATGCCGGTCTTCCAGTTGTTCCGGCCGAGCCCGAAGCGGTCCTCGGCCTCCCTGGTCAGCGAGTCCACCTTGACCGAGTCGGCGAACTTCACGAACGCCGTGTTGCAGGAGCGGGCGAAGCTGTCGGCGAGCGTCGCGCCCAAGTCCGGCTTGAGGCCGGTCAGGTTGTGGAAGGTCTGGCTCTGCCAGACCGCGTCCGGTGTGCACGGCGCCGGGCCGTTCATCGTCGTCAGCCCGGTGTCGATGAGCGTGGCGGCACTGATGATCTTCATCGTCGAGCCGGGCGCCAACTGCCCCAGGAACGCGGCGTTGAAGCCGTCGTTGCGGTTGTTGGCGATCGCCAGCACCTGCCCGGTGCTCGGTTGCAGGGCCACGATCGACGACTCCGAGTACTTCGTCACGGCCTTCTCGGCGGCGGCCTGCGCGCTCGCCCGGAGCGTGGTGCGGACCTTGCCGGCCTTGCCCTTCTCCAGGGTCAGCAGCGTGGTGTCGGCCGAGTCCGCGACGGCGTGCTTGATCGACAGCTCGATGCCCGGCGAACCGCCCGCCTTGGCACCGTACTTGGCGCGCAGCTCGTCGAGGATCGGGCCCAGCGACGGGTACCTCTCCTTGGTGAGCACGTTCCCGTCCCGGTCCACGGCCTCGATCGCCGGACTCGCGGCCTCCCCCGTGACGAACGTGTCGCCGCTCCTCAACTCCGGGTGCACGACGGCCGGTTGCCAGTCGACGAGCGCCCGCCCGCTCGTCTTCCCGCGCACGACGGTCAGTCGGCTCTTGTAGTCGAGGGGCTTGGAGACGTCCTTGTACGACACCGTCGCGTGCACCGTGAACGGCACGGTGGCGCCCGTCGTCGTACCGGGCGTGATCTTCACCTTCGTGATGTGACCGGCCCCGCTGTAGGACTCCAGCACGGGGTCGGCGGCGGCGTCGTTGTTCGTGTACGACGCGGCGGTCACCGAATTCCCGCTCTCCCAGGCCGCGAAGAACTTCTTCGTCGTCGCCTTCACCTCGGCGGCACTCGGCGGCCCGGTCTTCACGGGCGCGGGCCCACCGGACCCGCCGATCCCGGAACTGCCGCCCATCGCGGACACGAGGTTGTACGCCCCGTACCCCGCCCCTCCCACCATCACCGCGAACACACTGCCGATGACGGTGGCCTTTACCCCCTTGCGCATGGGTCGTTCCCCTCCCCGTGTCAGTCCTCCGACTGTAAGTGGCGTGGGGGAAAGCTGTGAGGGGTGTTGCCTTTTGTTGTCCTAACAGAGATCAGGGAGCTGAATCACGCTCGGTGCCGGGTCACGTACGTGAACGTACGGCGAACGCTGGGCGGTACCGGGCAACCAGTGGCGGGGGTCGGGGGTCGGTCGTGGTGCCGGATCTGATCGTCAACCGGCCCACGGAGGTAGTGCGATGCTCGCTCGACCCGTCGGACACCGGGTGTTCCGCGTCGGGGTGGTGCCGGCTCTGCTGCTGGCCGCGGGGATCGCCGTGGGGATCGCGGTGAGCGGGCCCACGTCCTCCCCGGGGCCGCCGGCCGTCGCCGTGTCCGGCCACGAGCTCGTCTACGCGGCCGCCCCGGGTCAGGCCAACGACGTGACCGTCACCGAGACCTTGGACACCGACCGGATCACCTATCGCTACACCATCGACGACGTGGTCCCGATCGAGGCGGGGACCGGCTGCCGCCACCCCAGGGTCAAGGACCGCACCAGGGTCTCCTGCGCGGTCCGGATCACCGACATGGCGACGGACCCGCTCGTCACGCTCTCGCTGCGGCTCGGCGACGGCGACGACACCGCCGTCATCCACAACCGCACCCGCGGCAACCCCCTCGGCTACAACGAGATCTACCTGGGCTCCGGCGACGACACCTGGACCGGCACCGGCCGCGAGGCACTGAACGTCCACGGCGGCGACGGCGAGGACACCCTCACCCTCAGGGCGAGCGCGGAAGGGGACGTCTACGGCGACAACGGCGACGACACCCTCACCGTGGGCGCGGGCGGGAGCGGCTTCGGCGGCAAGGGCGACGACACGATCCGTGCGAGCGGCTCCGCGCGCTACACCGACGGCGGGCCCGGGGACGACACGGTCCACGGACCCGGCCCGGACCCGGTCCGGCGCGGCTGACGGACGGCGCCCGTGCGGGGACGGCGGGACCCGTGCCCTTCCTGGACAGCCGCTGTGAACGTACGGCGAACGCCGGGCGACGCCGGGCAACCAGGGGCAGGGGTCGGCGGTCGGGAACGGTGACCGGACCCCGACTGGCCCACGGAGGTAGTGCGATGCTCTCTCGACTCGGCGGACACCGGGTGGTGCGGGTCGCGGTGGTGCTGATCCTGGTGCTGGCGCTGGGAGTCGCCGTACGGATCGCGCTGCATCGGGGGCCCGGCACGTACAAGGGGCCGCCGGCCGCCGTCACCTGGAAGGGCAAGATCATTTACACCGCCGCCCCGGGTCAGGCCAACCACGTGACCGTCACCGAGACGGGGAAGAGGAACGATCTGATCCTCACGTACCTGATCGACGACGTGGTCCCGATCAAGGCGCCGAAGGAGCACTGCGCCCACCCCGACGCCGACGACCGCACCAAGGTCGCCTGCACGGTGGAGATCGACGAGATGGAGACCGACCCCTCCCTCAGGTTCTCGATGCGGCTCGGCGACGGTGACGACACCGCCGTCGTCCACAACCGCACCTCCGGCTTCATCCTCGCCTACAACGAGCTCTGGCTCGGAGCCGGCGACGACACCTGGACCGGCACCGCGCGCGAGGCCCAGTCCGCCTACGGCGAGGACGGCGACGACACCCTCACGACCGGCACCGCCTCCGCCTACGGCGGCCGGGGCGACGACACCCTCCACGTCGACGACTCCGGCCACGGCGGCGCCGGCGACGACGTCCTCCACGGCGGCCGGGGCGACCAGCGCCTGTACGGCGAAGGGGGCGACGACCGGCTCTACGGCGGCCGGGGCGACGACCAGTTGTACGGCGGCCCCGGCACGGACGTACTGGACGGCGGGTCCGGCAAGAACACCCTCAAGCAGGACGACTGACGACCGGGGCGGGGGGAGCTCTTCAAACCCAGGTGTCCAGCCACATCCGCGACCGCCACTGGTCGATGGGAATCGCCGTCCCCGTGTACAGCGGCCAGAAGTAGATGAAGTTCCACGTGATCAGCAGGACCAGCACGCCCGCGCCCACCGCGCCCGTGACCCGGCGGGTGTCGCTGGAGCCCGGTGGGCCGATGATCGCGCCGATCAGCATCGCGACCGCGAGGCAGAGGAACGGGAGGAAGACGATCGAGTAGAAGAAGAAGATCGTGCGGTCCTGGTACAGGAACCAGGGGAGGTAGCCGGCCGCGACGCCGCAGGCGATCGCGCCCGCGCGCCAGTCGCGGCGGAACGCCCAGCGCCACAGGACGTACAGCAGCGCGAAGCAGGCCGCCCACCACAGCATCGGGGTGCCGATGGCGAGGACCTCGCGGGCGCACTTCTCGCCCGCGCTCGCCGGGCAGCCGTCCGAGCCGGGCGAGGGGGACTCGTAGAAGTACGAGACCGGGCGGCCGTCGACGAGCCAGCTCCAGGGGTTGGACATGTACGTGTGCGGCGAGTGCAGGCCGATGTTGAACTCGTAGACCTCGTGCTCGTAGTGCCACAGACTGCGCGCCCAGTCCGGCATGAAGTGGCTCCAGAAGCCGCCCTTGCCGTCGGTCGCCGCCCAGTTGCGGAAGTAGCCGCCGGTGCCGTTGGCGGGGGAGAGGATCCAGCCGATCCAGGAGGTCAGGTAGACGACGACGGGGAGGACGCCCATGGAGAAGACGACGAGGAAGGAGTCGTAGCGCAGGGCGGCCACGTACGGCCTGCTCGCGCCCGCGACCTTGCGGGTGCCGAAGTCCCAGAACACGGTCAGCAGGACGAAGGCGGCCGTGACGTAGAGGCCGTTCCACTTGGTGCCGATCGCGAGGCCGAGCATCAGGCCGGCCAGCCAGCGCCACGGGCGCAGCCCGAGGAACAGGGTGTCCGCGATGTGCGCGTCGGGGCGGACCCGGCCGTCGGCGTCCACCGGCAGCGCGGCGGCGAGTTTCTCTCTGGCCCTGTCCCGGTCGATCACCAGGCAGCCGAACGCGGCCACCACGAAGAACATCAGCACGCCGTCGAGCAGCGAGGTGCGGGCCATCACGAAGGCCAGGCCGTCGATCGACATCATGACGCCCGCCACACAGCCCAGGAACGTGGAGCGGAACAGGCGGCGGCCGATGCGGCACAGCATCAGGATCGCCAGCGTGCCGAGCAGCGCCGTCATGAAGCGCCAGCCGAACGGGTTGAAGCCGAAGATCAGCTCACCGATGCCGATGACGTACTTGCCGACCGGCGGGTGCACGACGTAGGCCGCGGACGACGGGATGGGGACGTGACCGTTGTTCTGCAGGATGAGGTTGTTGGCGCTCTTGTCCCAGTTGACCTCGAAGCCGCGGTGGACCAGCGCCCACGCGTCCTTCGCGTAGTACGTCTCGTCGAATATCACCGCCTTCGGACTGCCCAGGTGGTAGAAGCGCATCACGCCCGCCATGAGCGTGACCAGCAGCGGACCACCCCAGCCCGACCATCTGTTGATGCGGTCGATCAGCGTCGGCGAGAAGCCGAGCGCCGCCCACAGCCGAGGGCTGGGCTCCGCGTACGGCGGCACCAGCCGGTCCCGTACGTCGCTTCTGGGCCCCGCCGTGTAGCCGAATCGGCGCAGCCGCTGCTGCCACGACGGCCGCTGCTCGTGCGGGGCCTGCCCTTGCCGGGTGTCCGTGGAGTCCATGGACGACGCTGTACTGGTCACCGCGCCATCGTAGGGAACAGGTCTGTGTGAGTCCCGCCTCTCTCCCCTGAGAGGATGGAAACGTGACAGTTGCTCCCGGAACTCTGGTCCTTGCCGGCACCCCCATCGGCGACATCGCGGACGCCCCGCCGCGGCTGGCCGAGGAGTTGGCGGGCGCCGATGTGGTCGCCGCCGAGGACACCCGGCGGCTGCGCCGGCTCACGCAGGGCCTCGGGGTGCAGCCCAAGGGGCGGGTCGTGTCGTACTTCGAGGGCAACGAGGCCGCCCGGACACCGGAGTTGGTCGAGGCGCTGCTGGGCGGCGCGCGCGTCCTCCTGGTGACCGACGCCGGGATGCCGTCCGTCTCCGACCCGGGGTACCGGCTGGTCGCCGCCGCCGTGGAGCGGGACATCAAGGTCACCGCCGTCCCCGGGCCGTCCGCCGTGCTCACCGCGCTCGCGCTGTCGGGGCTGCCGGTGGACCGGTTCTGCTTCGAGGGGTTCCTGCCGCGCAAGGCCGGCGAACGCCTGTCGCGGCTGCGGGAGGTCGCCGACGAGCGGCGCACCCTCGTCTACTTCGAGGCCCCGCACCGGCTCGACGACACCCTCGCCGCGATGGCCGAGGCCTTCGGCGCCGAGCGGCGGGCCGCCGTCTGCCGGGAGCTGACGAAGACGTACGAGGAGATCAAGCGCGGCCCGGTCGGCGAACTGGCCGCATGGGCCGCGGAAGGCGTGCGCGGCGAGATCACCGTCGTGGTGGAAGGGGCGCCGGAGAAGGCCGAGGAACTCGACGCCGAGGAGCTGGTACGGCGGGTGCGGGTGCGCGAGGAGGCGGGGGAGCGGCGTAAAGAGGCGATCGCGGCGGTGGCCGTCGAGGCAGGCGTTCCCAAGCGCGAGGTGTTCGATGCCGTGGTGGCGGCGAAGACTGCGCAAAAACCGCTCTGAGCTGCGGATACGGCCCCTCTGAGCAGGGCGCTCCTCCCATGAGCGCGCGCCCCATGGCGGGGCAAAGCGGCGTCGCCGAATGCAAAGTCCGGACCGGCTGGCCGGGGCGATTTGACAAGAAGAGTCCAAATCGCCTCCAACAGTCGACAGGTCTGATGCGTTCGCCCTGCGGGAGGCGTCCACTGGAGTGAGGGACGCACCCGTTCCTCGCCTCCATCGGGATTCCGGGGGGAATCCCCTCGCCGGGGGCGCTTGTCCAGCGGAAAGCAAGCAGGAGCTGGCATGAGTGAGATCGCAGGGCAGACCGGCCTCCGTGGCCCCGCCACTGCCGTGGTGAACGAGTCGTACTCCTTCGCCTGCATGCGGTGCGGGCACGGCTGGGAGCAGTCGTACGAGATAGAGCACCACACGGACACCGACGGCCACCAGTTCGTGATGTACGTGGCGGAGGGCCAGGTCGTGCCGTCGCCGCTCAGCCGCCCCGCGTGCCTCAACTGTGACGGGCATGTCGTGCGCATCATGCGCGCGGGCCAGGTCTCGTCGGTACGGGAGGCGGCGCAGCGGCAGTACCAGGCACCGCGGCCCCGGACGGCACAGGCGGCGGCCGAGGACGGTACGGCCGGTACGGACGGCGATGCGGCCGTGACCCCGCTGCCGGAGCCCAGGGACCACCACTGGCACCTGTCCGACCTCCTCCACCCCTTCCACCGCAGGGCGAGCTGACCGGCTCCGACGACCGGGCGGGCATGCCCCTTTCGTAGGATCGGGGCATGCCTTCCTCCAGCGGCAGCGAGAAGAACGCTGCACCGCCGCTCCCGGAACCCCTCCGGGTGCCCGTCGCCGACTCCCACACCCACCTCGACATGCAGTCCGGCACGGTGGACGCGGCGCTCGCCAAGGCCGCGTCGGTCGGTGTCACGACCCTCGTGCAGGTCGGCTGCGACGTGAAGGGCTCACGCTGGGCCGCCGAGACGGCCGCCCGGTACGACGCGGTCCACGCGACGGTCGCCCTGCACCCGAACGAAGCCCCGCGCATAGTCCACGGCGATCCCGACGGCTGGTCCCGGCAGGGCGCGCGGGTCCCCGGCGGGCAGCCGGCCCTCGACGAGGCGCTCGCCGAGATCGACCGGCTGGCCGGACTGCCCCAGGTGAAGGGCGTCGGCGAGACCGGCCTCGACTACTTCCGCACCGGGCCCGAGGGCAAGGCCGCGCAGGAACTCTCCTTCCGCGCGCACATCGAGATCGCCAAGCGGCACGGCAAGGCCCTGGTCATCCACGACCGCGACGCGCACGCCGATGTGCTGCGCGTCCTCAAGGAGGAGGGCGCCCCCGAGCGGACCGTCTTCCACTGCTACTCCGGCGACGCCGAGATGGCCGAACTCTGCGCCCGCGCCGGGTACTTCATGTCCTTCGCCGGCACCGTCACCTTTAAGAACGCCCAGAACCTGCGGGACGCGCTGACCGTCGCCCCGCTCGAACTGGTCCTCGTCGAGACCGACGCCCCCTTCCTCACCCCCGCCCCGTACCGCGGACGGCCCAACGCCCCGTATCTCATTCCGGTCACGGTGCGCGCGATGGCGGCCGTCCGGGGCATCGACGAGGACGCCCTGGCGACGGCACTGTCGGCGAACACGGCCCGCGCCTTTGGGTATTGAGACGCCAGAGCCCTTTCGAAACGGCTCTTTCGAACACAACCCTGGGTAGCCGCGTCGCTTTGGAGAGTGACGGCCGCTCCGCTAGGTTCTGTTGGCCCGATCCGGACCCTTCTGGCCTTCTGGAGCGTGTCGGCGTGAGCAAATACGAGACCTACGAGACGTACGACCGCGGTGTGCGCGCCGATGTGTACACCGACGGCCCCACCGAGATCTACGACGGCCGCACCGAGGTGTACGACGGCCGCACCGAGGTGTACGAGGACACGTACCGCCCCGCCTACGAGGCGCCGGAGCCCGTGTTCCCGCGCCGGACGGCGACCGCCGCGCCGGGCCGGGCGGACCGCAGACGAAGAGCCGAGCGCGCCGGCTCGACGGCGTCCACCGTGCGGCGGCTGGTGCCGCAGGCGCTGGTGGTCGCGTTCCTGGCCGGCGGCACCACCGCGTTCGTCGCCGAGGACAAGGCGATCGAGCTGAGCGTCGACGGCAGGTCGCGCACCCTGCACACCTTCGCCGACGACGTCACCGAACTCCTCGCCCAGGAGGGCGTGGACGTCGGCGCGCACGACGTGGTGGCCCCCGGCCGCGACGCGCCGCTCGCCAGCGGCGACGAGGTCGCGGTGCGCTACGGCCGTCCCGTGCGGCTCACCCTCGACGGGCAGCGGCGCGAGGTGTGGACCACGGCCCGCACGGTCGACGGCGCCCTCGAACAGCTCGGGGTGCGGGCGGAGGGCGCGTACCTCTCGACCTCCCGCTCGCAGCCCATCGGCCGCGCCGGACTCGCCCTCGACGTGCGCACGGAACGCACCGTCACGATCATGGCCGACGGCCGCGCCCGCACGATCCGCACCAACGCGGCGACGGTCGGCGAGGCGGTCGCCGAGGCCGGCATCGGCCTGCACGGCGAGGACACCACGTCGGTCCCGCCGGACAGCTTCCCGCGCGACGGCCAGACGATCACGGTCCTGCGGGTCACCGGCACCCGGGAGGTCCGCGAGGAGGCCATCCCCTTCAAGGTCGAACGCACCGACGACCCCAGCCTCTTCAAGGGCACGGAGGTCGTCGAACGGGCCGGCCGCCCGGGCCTGCGCCGGGTCACCTACGCCCTCCGCACGGTCAACGGCGTCAAGGAGAAGCCCCGCCGCATCGACGACGAACTCGTCCGCGAACCCAGCCCCCAACGGGTCAGGGTCGGCACCAAGCCGATGCCCACGTCGGTCCAGGGCGCCGACCAGCTCAACTGGCACGGCCTCGCGACCTGCGAGTCCGGCGGCCGCCCCGGAGCGGTGGACCCCTCGGGCACCTACGGCGGCCTCTACCAGTTCGACACCCACACGTGGCACAGCCTGGGCGGGTCGGGCCGGCCGCAGGACGCGTCGGGAGAGGAACAGACGTTCCGGGCGAAGAAGCTGTACGTGCGACGGGGTGCGAGTCCCTGGCCACACTGCGGGACAAGGCTGCACGGCTGAGGGGGACGGGGGACAGGGGGCGCGGCCCCCGTCCCGCAGACGAACACCGGCCCAGCCCGGCGCGGCGGAACCGCCCCGTAACCTAGGAACGTGAGCAGCAACCCCGACGCCCTCCTGGGCCCCGCCGAAGTCCGTGAACTCGCGGCAGCCCTGGGCGTACGCCCCACCAAGCAACGCGGCCAGAACTTCGTGATCGACGCGAACACGGTCCGCCGTATCGTCCGCACCGCGGACGTCCGCCCCGACGACGTGGTGGTGGAGGTGGGCCCGGGCCTGGGTTCCCTCACCCTCGCGCTGCTCGAAGTGGCCGACCGCGTCACGGCCGTGGAGATCGACGACGTCCTCGCGAGCGCACTGCCCGCGACGGTCGCGGCCCGCATGCCGGAGCGCGCGGACCGCTTCACGCTGGTGCACTCGGACGCGATGCAGGTGACGGAGCTGCCCGGCCCGCCCCCCACCGCGCTGGTCGCCAACCTCCCGTACAACGTGGCCGTACCGGTCCTGCTGCACATGCTGGAGCACTTCCCGAGCATCGAGCGCACGCTGGTGATGGTCCAGGCGGAGGTCGCCGACCGGCTGGCCGCGCCGCCCGGTTCGAAGGTGTACGGCGTCCCGTCCGTGAAGGCGAACTGGTACGCCGAGGTCAAGCGGGCCGGTTCCATCGGCCGCACCGTCTTCTGGCCCGCCCCGAACGTGGACAGCGGCCTCGTGTCGCTCACCCGCAGGGCGGAGCCCCTGAAGACCACCGCCGACCGCCGCGAGGTCTTCGCCGTGGTCGACGCGGCCTTCGCCCAGCGCCGCAAGACCCTGCGGGCGGCCCTCGCGGGCTGGGCGGGCTCGGCGGCGGCGGCGGAGACGGCACTGGTGGCCGCCGGGGTGTCGCCGCAGGCACGCGGCGAGTCCCTGACGGTGGAGGAGTTCACACGGATCGCCGAGAACAAGGCGGGTTTTGAGGGCGCGGTGGACGCCGAGAACGCGGCGGGTGCCGAGGGCGAGGCACGCGCCGCGCACGCGCCCGAGGCAGTGGCCCGGCGGGACGCCCGGGCCGCCGACGTCCAGCGCGAGACCCGCCCGGCGGAGACCACGAGCGACGCCCAGACCCACACCACCCACCCCAAGGAGCCCGGTAAGTGAGCGTGACGGTCCGCGTCCCCGCCAAGGTCAACGTCCAGCTCGCGGTGGGTGCCGCGCGCGCCGACGGCTTCCACGACCTGGCCAACGTCTTCCTCGCGGTCGGCCTGTACGACGAGGTCACCGTGACCCCCGCCGACGAGCTCCGCGTCACCTGCGCGGGCCCGGACGCGGCCCAAGTCCCCCTGGACCGTACGAACTTGGCGGCGCGGGCGGCCGTGGCGCTCGCCGAGCGGTACGGCCGTAGCCCCGCCGTGCACATCCACATCGCCAAGGACATCCCCGTCGCCGGCGGCATGGCGGGCGGCAGCGCGGACGGCGCGGGCGCGCTCGTGGCGTGCGACGCGCTGTGGGGCACCGGTGCCTCGCGGGCCGAACTGCTCGACATCTGCGCGGAGTTGGGCAGCGATGTGCCGTTCAGCCTGGTGGGCGGGGCGGCGCTCGGCATCGGGCGGGGGGAGAGGCTCACGGTCCTGGAGACCGGGGGCACCTTCCACTGGGTGTTCGCGATGGCCGAGCGGGGACTTTCCACCCCGGCGGTCTTCCGGGAGTTCGACCGCTTGGCAGAAGGGGTCGACATCCCCGAGCCGATCGCCTCGCAGCCCCTTCTCGACGCGCTCGCGAAGGGCGACCTGGACGCGCTCGCCGCCGCCGTCTCCAACGACCTTCAGCCGGCGGCCCTTTCGCTCTTCCCGGAACTGGCCGACACCCTCGCCGCGGGCCGCACCGCGGGTGCGCTCGCCGCGCTGGTCTCCGGCTCGGGCCCGACGACCGCGTTCCTCGTCCGCGACGCCGGGTCGGCGGCGAAGGTGGCCGAGGCGCTGACGGCGTCCGGGACCTGCCGGACGGTCCGTACGACGACGGCCCCTGCGGCCGGCGCGACGGTACTCGACCGACCTTCACACGAGGTCCACGAATCACCCGCCTGACCTGCAAAAATACCCGTGTTCGGTGTTATCCAAAGCACATTGATTTAATGTTCACCAATTCACCTCATGGCCCCTTTCGCGCCCTTTGTCCCAGAGGTACGGCTGGCATGATCAGCCAACCCCCGGTCCTTGTTACCGGCGGTACTCCCTGCGCGCGCGGTTTCGCCGCGCCACGCCCGAGAGGAACCTCCCCATGGGCCACATGGACCATTTCAGCGCGGGCTGGGTCACCCCGGTCCTGTCCTACGCGATGGCGTGCGTCGGCGCCGCGCTCGGACTGCGCTGCACCGTCAGGGCACTTGAGGCGGACGGCGCCTCCAAACGGAACTGGCTGACCCTCGCCTCCGTCGCCATCGGCTCCGGCATCTGGACCATGCACTTCGTGGCGATGCTCGGCTTCAGCGTCGAGGGCACCCCCATCCGCTACGACGTCCCGCTCACCGTCCTCAGCCTGCTGATGTCGATCGGCGTGGTCGCCGCCGGCGTCTTCACCGCCGGCTACGGCCGCTCCCGCGTCACCTCGGTCGCGTTCGGCGGCCTCGGCACCGGCGTGGGCGTCGCCGCCATGCACTACACCGGCATGGCCGCCCTCGACCTGCACGGCCGGATCGACTACGACCCCCGGCTGGTCATCGCCTCGGTCCTGATCGCCGTCGTCGCCGCGACCGCCGCGCTCACCCTCACCCTGGTCGTCCGCGGCCCGGTCCTCGCCACGGTCGCCGCCCTCGTCATGGGACTCGCGGTCAGCACCATGCACTACACCGGCATGTACGCCGTGAGCGTCACCCTCGCCCCCAGCGGCGCGGCCCTGTCCGGCGCCACCGCCACGGAGTTCATCTTCCCGCTGGCCGTCGTCCTCGGCTCCTTCCTCTTCCTGGCCTCCGCGTACGTCGCCCTCTCCCCGACCGGCAAGCACCACGAGTCGGCCGTCGCGGCGGAACTGCTCCGCGAGGTCGAACTGGCCACGGTCTGACCGGACTTCGACGACCCCTACGGCGATGCGACCCATGCCCCGAGCTGTCGACGCCGGTCGCCGCGCGCGCCCGAACCGGCAACGGCGTTGCTTTCCGGGGGCGTTGGCGCGGATCGCCGAACGGCACCGAACTGGCCGTGCCCCGAGCCGAGTTCCGCTCCCCGCGCGGCACGGAACGGCACGGCCCCCGGCTCCACGGACCGCGGCCGTCGTACGGACCACCCCGTACCCCTCCGCGCCCCCGCACTTCCCCGTAACGTCCCCGCACTTCCCTGAACGAGGTTCCCCATGCGTGTCCTTCGCGCGCCGGCGCGGCTGCGCCCCCGATCGGTCCGGGCGAAGATCGTCGCTCTGCTGATGCTGCCCATCGTGTCCCTGATGGCCCTGTGGGGCTTCGCCGCGGTGACGACCGCGTCGAGCATCGCCGACACCGAGACCGCCAAGGACGTCAACTCCGAACTCCTCACCCCCGTCGCCGAGTTCGTCACCGCGGTGCAGGGCGAGCGGACCGCCGCGCTGCGGTACGCGGACGCCCCGGGCGCCTTCACGGCCGCCACGAAGGTCACCGACACGGCCGCCGCCGCGCTGCGCGACGGTGTCGACGACTCCAGTTCGGACGCGGCGCTCATCGACTCCTCGCTGCCGGGCCGTATCGACAAGCTGGAGGCCGACGCCACCGGCCTCGCGGCGCTGCGTGCGACGGCCACCGCCAAGGGCGCCAAGTCGACGGACACGTACGGAAGTTACTCGGCGATCGTCGAGCACGGCTTCGCCGTCACCGGCGCGCTCACCCGCGACAGGACCGGCGCGGACACCGCCGACGCCTCCGACGCCCGCGTGGTGCTCGAACTGTCCCGGGCCCGCGAGGCACTCGCCCAGGAGCAGGCGCTGCTCGCCGCCGCCCGCACCAGTGGCCAGCTGACCAAGGAGCAGTACGCGCTGTTCGTCGGCGCCGTCGCCACCCGGCGCGAGCTGCTCGAACCCGCGGTCGCCGACCTCAAGGCCGAGCACCGGAAGGCGTACCGCACGCTCCTCGACAGCAGCGAATACACCCGACTCCAGGCGGTGGAGAACCGCGTGCGCAGCGCGGGCCCCGGCACCTCCGCCGCCTCCGCGAGCTTCCTGCGCGGCTGGGACGCCACCGCGAGCGGAGTGCTCACCGGCCTCGACGCGGCCGAGACCAAGGCCGGTACGGGCGCCACGGCCGCCGCCGACCCCTTCGGCTGGGACACGCTCGGCGCCTCCGGGATCGCCGTCGTGCTCGGCCTGGTCGGCGTGCTGCTGTCGCTGCTCGTCTCCGTGCTCGTCGGCCGCGGCCTCATCGTCGAACTCCTCGACCTGCGCAACTCCGCCCTCGAAGTGGCCGGCCGCAGTCGGCGCATGGCGCGCGGGAGGCTGCGGCCGGCCACTTCGAGGGCGGAGTTGCGCAGGTCGAGGAGTTCGACGATGAGGCCGAACNCCTCAGCGGCATCTCCGGCGTCTACGTCAGCCTCGCCCGCCGCAGCCAGGTCCTGCTCCACCGCCAACTCGACCTGCTCGACGCGATGGTGCGCCGGCAGCGGGACCCGGCCGAACTCCACGAGCTGTACCGCGTCGACTACTTGGCCACCCGTATGCGCCGTCACTCCGAGAGTCTGCTGATCCTCTCCGGCATCGCGCCCGGTCGCGGCTGGCGGGACCCGATCCCGCTGTCCGACATCCTGCGCGCGGCCGTCGCCGAGATCGAGAACTCGGCCCGGGTGCAGCTCTGGGCCGTACCGAAGGTGTCGCTGACCGGCGGTTCCGTGGCCGACGTGATCCATCTGCTCGCCGAACTCGTCGAGAACGCGACCGCGTTCTCACCGCCCAGCACCCAGGTGCAGGTGCGTGCGGCCCGGATGCGCGAGGGCGTCCTCATCGAGATCGAGGACAGCGGCTTCGGCATGAAGGACGACGCGCTGGCCGACGCCAACCGCAAGATCCAGTCCGACAGGGTCGACCTCCTCGACGCCAAGCAGATCGGCCTCTTCGTGGTCAACCGACTGCGCGAACGCCAGGGCCTGCGCGTGGAGATACGGCACTCGCAGAGCGGCGGGGTCACCGCCGCCGTCCTCATCCCCGAGGGCCTGATGCGCGACGACATGCCGGTGGGGGAGCAGCAACAGGCGTCCGGCGGGCGGGGGTTGGCGCCCGCGTCGGCCCTGGTCCAGCAGCAGCGGCTGCGCGGGGCGGGTGCCTGAGCCCGAGGCACTCTTCGCGCCATCTCCTCACAGATGTACCGCAATCGCAGTACGGGTGGGGCGGGTGG